>NZ_PTRG01000002.1:0-285424 GCF_002965765.1 Escherichia sp. MOD1-EC6819
GTAATGAACGTTTCACCACTTTTGAGGTGGCGGAACTGGTTATGCCGCGCGTTGTAAAAAGCAACGACGTGCGCGAACCGTTTAATGAAGAGAAATTGCGCAGCGGAATGTTGCGGGCGCTGGAAAAACGTCCGGTAAGTTCCGACGACGTCGAAATGGCGATCAACCATATAAAGTCACAGCTACGTGCCACCGGTGAGCGTGAAGTGCCGAGCAAGATGATTGGCAATCTGGTGATGGAACAATTGAAAAAACTCGATAAAGTCGCCTATATCCGTTTTGCCTCTGTCTATCGCAGTTTCGAAGATATCAAAGAATTTGGCGAAGAGATCGCGCGCCTGGAGGATTAAACCGTGCAGGACGAGTATTACATGGCGCGGGCGCTAAAGCTGGCGCAACGAGGACGTTTCACTACTCACCCAAACCCAAATGTTGGGTGTGTCATTGTGAAAGATGGTGAAATTGTCGGCGAAGGTTACCATCACCGTGCGGGTGAACCACATGCCGAAGTACACGCGTTGCGTATGGCGGGTGAAAAAGCCAAAGGTGCGACCGCCTATGTCACACTCGAACCTTGCAGTCATCATGGTCGAACGCCGCCGTGCTGTGACGCACTCATCGCCGCTGGCGTAGCGCGCGTGGTCGCTGCGATGCAGGATCCGAACCCGCAGGTCGCTGGACGTGGACTTTACCGTCTGCAACAGGCTGGCATTGACGTCAGCCACGGGCTGATGATGAGTGAAGCCGAGCAATTGAATAAAGGCTTTCTCAAGCGGATGCGCACTGGCTTTCCTTATATCCAGTTAAAACTTGGCGCATCGCTTGATGGTCGCACGGCGATGGCGAGCGGTGAGAGCCAGTGGATCACTTCGCCTCAGGCGCGGCGCGATGTACAACGTCTGCGTGCGCAAAGTCATGCCATTTTAACCAGTAGCGCCACGGTGCTGGCGGACGATCCGGCCTTAACGGTGCGTTGGTCTGAACTGGATGAACAAACTCAGGCGCTCTATCCGCAACAAAATCTCCGCCAGCCGGTACGCATCGTCATTGACAGTCAGAATCGCGTGACGCCGGAACACCGCATCGTGCAGCAGCCAGGCGAGACCTGGTTTGCCCGAACGCAGGATGACACCCGCGAGTGGCCGGAAACAGTGCGCACTTTGCTGATCCCGGAACATAAAGGTTATCTGGATTTGGTTGTGCTGATGATGCAACTGGGCAAGCAACAAATTAATAGTGTGTGGGTAGAGGCGGGGCCAACGCTCGCTGGCGCACTGCTACAGGCTGGTTTAGTCGATGAGCTGATTGTCTATATCGCACCTAAACTTTTAGGTAGCGACGCCCGTGGATTATGTACGCTGCCAGGGCTTGAGAAATTAGCTGACGCCCCCCAATTTAAATTCAAAGAGATACGTCATGTAGGCCCGGATGTTTGCCTGCATTTAGTGGGTGCATGATCTCCCGGCTCGAAAGGGAAGCAGCGCACGAAATATTATGCTAAAATCCGCCCCCCTGCGGGGCCATACTCGAACCCGAAGGAAAAAAATGAACATTATTGAAGCTAACGTTGCTACCCCGGACGCTCGCGTCGCCATCACCATTGCGCGTTTCAACAACTTTATCAATGACAGCCTGCTGGAAGGTGCGATTGACGCACTGAAACGTATTGGTCAGGTAAAAGATGAAAACATTACCGTTGTTTGGGTGCCAGGTGCCTATGAGCTGCCGCTGGCGGCTGGTGCACTGGCTAAAACCGGTAAATACGATGCGGTGATCGCGCTGGGTACGGTTATTCGTGGTGGCACTGCCCACTTTGAATACGTCGCTGGTGGTGCAAGCAACGGCCTGGCGCATGTTGCCCAGGACAGCGAAATTCCGGTTGCTTTTGGGGTTCTGACCACTGAAAGCATTGAACAAGCGATCGAACGTGCTGGCACCAAAGCTGGTAACAAAGGTGCAGAAGCTGCACTGACCGCGCTTGAAATGATTAATGTATTGAAAGCCATCAAGGCCTGAAATTAGTAAGGGGAAATCCGTGAAACCTGCTGCTCGTCGCCGCGCTCGTGAGTGTGCCGTCCAGGCGCTCTACTCCTGGCAGTTGTCCCAGAACGACATCGCTGATGTTGAATACCAGTTCCTGGCTGAACAGGATGTAAAAGACGTTGACGTCCTGTACTTCCGTGAGCTGCTGGCCGGGGTGGCGACTAACACCGCATACCTCGACGGACTGATGAAGCCATATCTTTCGCGCCTGCTGGAAGAGCTGGGCCAGGTAGAAAAAGCAGTACTACGCATTGCGCTGTACGAGCTGTCTAAACGTAGCGATGTGCCGTATAAAGTGGCCATTAACGAAGCGATCGAACTGGCGAAATCGTTCGGCGCAGAAGACAGCCATAAGTTCGTCAACGGCGTACTCGATAAAGCAGCACCTGTGATTCGCCCTAACAAAAAGTGATATCCAGGCCGGCAGAGTAACGGAAAGCATTTCCGTACTCTCCGGCCTTTTCTTTTTTACCTGCTGAGGCATAACGTATGGCATGTGGCGAGTTCTCCCTGATTGCCCGTTATTTTGACCGTGTAAGAAGCTCTCGTCTTGATGTCGAACTTGGCATCGGTGACGATTGTGCACTTCTCAATATCCCCGAGAAACAGACCCTGGCGATCAGTACCGATACGCTGGTGGCGGGCAACCACTTCCTCCCTGATATCGATCCTGCGGATCTGGCGTATAAAGCACTGGCAGTAAACTTAAGCGATCTGGCGGCGATGGGCGCTGATCCGGCCTGGTTGACGTTGGCATTGACTTTACCGAACGTAGACGAAGCGTGGCTTGAATCTTTCAGCGACAGTCTTTTCGATCTGCTTAATTATTACGATATGCAACTCATTGGCGGCGATACCACGCGTGGACCGCTGGCGATGACGTTGGGTATCCACGGCTTTGTTCCGATGGGACGCGCCTTAACGCGCTCTGGTGCTAAGCCGGGCGACTGGATTTACGTGACCGGTACGCCGGGCGATAGCGCCGCCGGGCTGGCGATTTTGCAAAATCGTTTGCAGGTTGCCGATGCTAAAGATGCGGAGTATTTAATCAAACGTCATCTCCGTCCGTCGCCGCGTATTTTACAGGGGCAGGCATTGCGCGATCTGGCAAATTCAGCTATCGATCTCTCTGACGGTCTGATCTCCGACCTCGGCCATATCGTGAAAGCCAGCGACTGCGGCGCACGTATTGATCTGGCGTTGTTGCCATTCTCTGATGCACTTTCACGTCATGTCGAACCGGAACAGGCGCTGCGTTGGGTGCTGTCTGGCGGTGAAGATTACGAGTTGTGTTTCACTGTACCAGAACTTAACCGTGGCGCGCTGGATGTGGCTCTCGGACACCTGGGCGTACCGTTTACCTGTATCGGGCAAATGACCGCCGATATCGAAGGGCTTTGTTTTATTCGTGACGGCGAACCTGTCACGTTAGACTGGAAAGGATATGACCATTTTGCCACGCCATAAAGATGTCGCGAAAAGTCGCCTGAAAATGAGTAACCCGTGGCACTTATTGGCTACGGGGTTCGGGAGTGGGTTAAGTCCGATTGTCCCTGGTACGATGGGCTCGCTGGCGGCGATTCCGTTCTGGTATCTGATGACCTTTTTGCCCTGGCAGCTCTATTCGCTGGTGGTGATGCTGGGGATCTGTATCGGTGTCTATCTTTGCCATCAGACGGCGAAAGATATGGGCGTGCACGATCACGGCAGTATCGTCTGGGACGAATTTATTGGCATGTGGATCACCCTGATGGCGCTGCCGACCAATGACTGGCAGTGGGTTGCCGCCGGGTTTGTGATTTTCCGTATTCTGGATATGTGGAAACCGTGGCCGATCCGCTGGTTTGATCGCAATGTGCATGGCGGCATGGGGATCATGATCGATGATATTGTCGCTGGGGTGATTTCCGCTGGAATACTCTATTTTATCGGCCATCACTGGCCGATGGGTATTCTGTCGTAGGCCGAATAAGGCGTTCACGCCGCATCCGGCGGTTGCGCGCCGATGCCTGATACGACGTGAACGCCTTATCAGGCCTGGATATCTATTTAAATCCTACTATCGGATGGGGTTTATACGGCGTTTCCAGTTCGGCAATCTGCTCTGGTTTTAGCGTGATATCCACCGCGTTCAGCAACTCATCAAGCTGTTCTTCCCGCGAAGTTCCGATAATCGGCGCGGCAATGCCCGGTTTGCTCAATAGCCACGCCAGCGCCACTTGTGCTCGCGTAGCCCCCAATTCTTCACTCACGCCCGTTAATCGTTCTGCAATCTGCGCGTCATTTTCGTCGCTTTCGTTGTAGAGATTTTTTCCTACTTCATCGGAAACTAATCGTGCGGTGGTTTCTCCCCACGGACGAGTCAGACGTCCCCGCGCCAGCGGGCTCCACGGGATCACCGCGACGCCCTCCTGATAACATAGCGGCAGCATCTCGCGTTCTTCTTCGCGATAAATCAGATTGTAGTGATCCTGCATACTGACAAACTGCGCCCAGCCGTGCTGTTTTTGCAGCTCCAGAGCCTGAGCAAACTGCGAGGCGTGCATGGATGACGCGCCGATATAACGCGCTTTCCCGGCTTTTACCACGTCGTTCAGGGCTTCCAGCGTCTCTTCGATCGGCGTGTTGTAATCCCAGCGATGAATTTGCAGGATATCAACATAATCCATGCCGAGACGGCGCAGGCTGTCGTCAATAGAGCGCAAAATTTGTGCGCGGGATAATCCTTCTGGCAAATCACCGACACGATGGAACACTTTGGTGGCAACGACCACGTCTTCACGGCGGGCGAAATCCCGCAATGCGCGACCGACTATCTCTTCGCTGCTGCCGTCAGAATAGCTGTTGGCGGTATCAAAGAAATTTATGCCGCCTTCCAGCGCACGTTTGATGATTGGACGGCTGCTCTCTTCCGGCAGTGTCCATGCGTGATTACCGCGATCTGGCTCGCCAAAGGTCATACAGCCAAGGCAAAGTCGGGAAATGCGAAGGTCGGTTTTTCCTAAGGGGTTGTATTGCATGCTGCCACTCCTGCCATGAATAATTTCTTAAGCATAGCAGGAGTGGAGTAGGGATTATGCCAGCCAGGCCTTGATTTTGGCTTCCATTCCGGCGGCATCGAGGCCGAGCTCGGCGCGCATTTCTTCCTGAGTTCCTTGCGGAATAAAGAAGTCCGGCAGGCCAATGTTCAGTACCGGCACCGGTTTACGATGAGCCATCAGCACTTCGTTCACGCCACTGCCCGCGCCGCCCATAATGGCGTTTTCTTCAACGGTGACCAGCGCCTCATGGCTGGCGGCCATTTCCAGAATTAACGCTTCATCAAGCGGCTTCACAAAACGCATATCGACCAGCGTAGCGTTCAGCGATTCGGCGACTTTCGCCGCTTCTGGCATTAGCGTACCAAAGTTGAGGATCGCTAGCTTTTCACCACGACGCTTCACGATGCCTTTGCCAATCGGCAGTTTTTCCAGCGGCGTCAGCTCCACGCCGACGGCATTGCCGCGCGGGTAGCGCACCGCTGACGGCCCCTCGTTATAGTGATAGCCGGTATGGAGCATTTGGCGACATTCGTTTTCATCGCTCGGGGTCATAATGACCATTTCCGGAATGCAGCGCAGGTAAGAGAGATCAAACGCGCCCTGATGGGTTTGACCGTCAGCACCAACAATGCCCGCGCGGTCGATGGCGAACAGAACCGGTAGCTTTTGAATCGCCACGTCATGCAGTACCTGATCATAGGCGCGTTGCAGGAAGGTGGAGTAGATCGCCACGATTGGTTTGTACCCCCCAATCGCCAGACCCGCAGCAAAGGTCACTGCGTGTTGCTCAGCGATTGCCACATCAAAATAGCGATCCGGGAATTTACGTGAGAATTCGACCATGCCAGAACCTTCACGCATCGCCGGAGTAATCGCCATCAGCTTGTTGTCTTTCGCTGCGGTTTCGCACAACCAGTCGCCAAAGATTTTTGAATAGCTCGGCAAACCGCCGCTACTTTTCGGCAAACAACCGCTGGAGGGATCAAATTTAGGCACGGCGTGGAAGGTGATAGGGTCTTTTTCTGCCGGTTCATAACCACGACCTTTTTTAGTCATGATATGCAGGAACTGTGGGCCTTTCAGGTCGCGCATGTTCTTAAGCGTAGTGATTAGCCCCAGCACATCGTGACCGTCCACCGGGCCGATGTAGTTAAAGCCCAGCTCTTCAAACAACGTGCCAGGCACTACCATGCCTTTAATATGTTCTTCGGTACGTTTGAGCAGCTCTTTAATGGGTGGCACGCCAGAGAAAACTTTTTTCCCGCCTTCGCGCAGTGAAGAGTAAAGCTTACCAGAAAGTAGCTGCGCCAGATGGTTGTTGAGCGCGCCGACATTTTCGGAAATCGACATTTCATTGTCGTTAAGGACAACCAGCATATCAGGACGGATATCACCCGCATGGTTCATTGCTTCAAACGCCATGCCAGCGGTAATCGCGCCATCGCCAATGACACAGACGGTGCGGCGATTTTTGCCTTCTTTCTCGGCAGCAACCGCAATACCAATTCCGGCACTGATGGAGGTTGATGAATGCCCGACGCTTAATACGTCATATTCGCTTTCGCCGCGCCACGGGAACGGATGCAGGCCGCCTTTCTGACGGATGGTGCCGATTTTGTCGCGGCGTCCGGTCAAAATTTTATGCGGATAAGCCTGATGCCCCACATCCCAAATCAATTGGTCAAAAGGAGTGTTGTAGACATAGTGCAGCGCCACGGTCAGTTCGACCGTGCCCAGCCCGGAGGCGAAGTGCCCGCTGGAACGGCTCACGCTGTCGAGTAAATAGCGGCGCAGTTCGTCGCAGAGTTTCGGTAAACTCTCTTTTGGCAACAGTCGTAACTCCTGGGTGGAGTCGACCAGTGCCAGGGTCGGGTATTTGGCAATATCAAAACTCATCAGGGGCCTATTAATACTTATTGTTTATTTATTACGCTGGATGATGTAGTCCGCTAGCGCTTCCAGTGCCGAGGTATCGAGTGACTGTTCAGCCAGTTGTTTCAGCGACTGACGGGCATCGTCGATCAGATCCCGGGCTTTCTTCCGGGCTTGCTCAAGACCCAGAAGTGCAGGGTAGGTACTTTTGCCAAGTTGCTGGTCGGCACCCTGGCGTTTACCCAACGTTGCAGTATCTCCCACCACATCCAGGATGTCATCCTGAACCTGGAAGGCAAGGCCGATGCTCTCTGCATACTTGTCGAGTATAGGCAGTGCATTTCGTCCTTTATCTCCGGCGCTTAATGCACCAAGGCGAACGGCGGCGCGAATCAATGCGCCGGTTTTATGGCGATGAATACGCTCAAGCGCCTCCAGAGGTATGTGTTTGCCTTCTGCGTCTAAATCTAATGCCTGACCGCCGCACATTCCGGCAATACCGCTGGCATTTGCCAGTTCAGAAATCATCGCAATTCTGTCGCGATCTGATACTTCCGGCATATCGGCATCGCTTAAAATCGAAAACGCCAGCGTTTGTAAAGCATCGCCAGCAAGAATTGCGTTCGCTTCGCCAAACTTCACATGGCAGGTCGGCAACCCGCGACGCAGATCGTCATCATCCATTGCCGGTAAATCATCATGAATTAATGAGTAAGCGTGGATACACTCTACGGCGGCAGCGGGTGCGTCTAACGTGCTCATGCTAACGCCGAGCATTTGACCAGTAGCATAAACCAGGAACGGTCGCAGGCGCTTACCACCTAATAATGCGCCATACTGCATGGTTTCTACCACGGGAGTGTTCTGAAAGGGCAGTGGGGCGATAAAACGGCTCAGCGCCTGGTTGGCCTGCTTAACACAGGCTTCGAGTTGCTGCGGAAAGTCCATTACTCATTGTCCGGTGTAAAAGGTGTAGGAGAGGCGTCTTCGTTGTCAGACAGCAGGATTTGTACGCGCTGTTCGGCTTGTTGTAATTTGGCCTGCCCTTGACGTGCCAGCTGCACGCCACGTTCGAACTCGTTCAGTGCCTCTTCCAGCGGCAGGTCGCCACTTTCCAGACGGGTCACAATCTGTTCCAGCTCGCTTAGCGCCTTTTCAAAGCTGGCGGGCGCCTCATTTTTCTTCGGCATAATGAATGTCTGACTCTCAATATTTTACGCCCCGCCATGGTAACGGACTCAGGGCAAATAGCAAATAACGCGCAATGGTAAGGTGATGTGCGCAGCAAAGCGATGTTAGTGGTATACTTCCGCGCCTGGATGCAGCCGCAGGTGTGGGCTGCTGTATTTTTCCCTATACAAGTCGCTTAAGACTTGCCAACGAACCATTGCCGCCATGAAGTTTATCATTAAATTGTTCCCGGAAATCACCATCAAGAGCCAATCTGTGCGCTTGCGCTTTATAAAAATCCTTACCGGGAATATTCGTAACGTTTTAAAGCACTATGATGAGACGCTCGCTGTCGTCCGCCACTGGGATAACATCGAAGTTCGCGCAAAAGATGAAAATCAGCGTCTGGCCATTCGCGATGCCCTGACCCGTATTCCGGGTATCCACCATATTCTCGAAGTCGAAGACGTGCCGTTTACTGACATGCACGATATTTTTGAGAAAGCGTTGGTTCAGTATCGCGATCAGCTGGAAGGTAAAACCTTCTGTGTACGCGTGAAGCGCCGTGGCAAACATGATTTTAGCTCGATTGATGTGGAACGTTACGTCGGCGGCGGTTTAAATCAGCATATTGAGTCCGCGCGCGTGAAGCTGACCAATCCGGATGTGACTGTCCATCTGGAAGTTGAGGACGATCGTCTCCTGCTGATCAAAGGCCGCTACGAAGGTATTGGCGGTTTCCCGATCGGCACCCAGGAAGATGTGCTGTCGCTGATCTCCGGCGGTTTCGACTCCGGTGTTTCCAGCTATATGTTGATGCGTCGCGGCTGCCGCGTGCATTACTGCTTCTTTAATCTCGGCGGCGCGGCGCACGAAATCGGCGTTCGTCAGGTGGCGCATTATCTGTGGAACCGTTTTGGCAGCTCTCACCGCGTGCGTTTTGTTGCGATTAACTTCGAGCCGGTCGTCGGGGAGATTCTTGAGAAAATCGACGACGGTCAGATGGGCGTTATCCTCAAACGTATGATGGTGCGTGCCGCGTCTAAAGTGGCTGAACGTTATGGCGTACAGGCGCTGGTCACCGGCGAGGCGCTGGGCCAGGTGTCCAGCCAGACGCTGACCAACCTGCGCCTGATTGATAACGTCTCTGATACGCTGATCCTGCGTCCGCTGATCTCTTACGACAAAGAGCACATCATCAACCTGGCTCGTCAGATTGGCACCGAAGACTTTGCCCGCACGATGCCGGAATATTGCGGTGTGATCTCCAAAAGCCCGACGGTGAAAGCGGTTAAATCGAAGATTGAAGCGGAAGAAGAGAAGTTCGACTTCAGCATTCTCGACAAAGTAGTTGAGGAAGCGAATAACGTTGATATCCGCGAAATCGCTCAGCAGACCGAGCAGGAAGTGGTGGAAGTGGAAACCGTCAATGGCTTCGGCCCGAACGACGTGATCCTCGATATTCGCTCTATCGATGAACAGGAAGATAAGCCGTTGAAAGTCGAAGGGATCGACGTGGTTTCTCTGCCGTTCTATAAACTGAGCACCAAATTTGGCGATCTCGACCAGAACAAAACCTGGCTGTTGTGGTGTGAGCGCGGGGTGATGAGCCGTCTGCAGGCGCTCTATCTGCGCGAGCAGGGCTTTAACAATGTGAAGGTGTATCGCCCGTAATTTGTGGTTTTTACGTCGCATCTGGTCAGATGCGACGTTTGCCGCATCCGACACTACTCGTAATAATTATAAATCCCTGCCGCCATCACTAGTTGTGATGCCACCTCATGGGCTTTCTCGCGCCCAACCAGCAGGTCAATAATTTTCAGACCAAAATCAATAGCCGTGCCCGGTCCCTGACTGGTCAACAGTTTTACCCGTGCATCCCAGACGACGCGCTTGTCCTGCCATTGTTCAGCGGGAATTTTGTCTTTCAGCGTTGGGAAGCCGGTCATATTGCCAATCGGGAAGATATCGTGCGGCACCAGCACGATAGCTGGTGTGGCGCAAATAGCGGCAACGATACGCCCGGAACGGTGGAACTGTTTAACAGTTTCGACCAGCAGGGTGCTATCGCGAAAACACTCCGCGCCTTTAATGCCGCCAGGCAGCACGATCACGTCATATTCGCCATCCGCCACTTCGACCAGCGGCGCATCCGCCAGCAGCTTCACGCCGCGCGAGCAGGTAATTGCCAGGTTGCCATCGCTGGCGACGCTGGCAGTGGTGACATTAATACCACCGCGAACCAACAGGTCGATGGTGGTGACCGCTTCAGTCTCTTCACTACCAGGGGCGAGGCAGACCAGTGCCGATGCGCTCATATTCACTCTCCTTTCTTTTTACCATTTCAAACAGGCGGGTGTTTTCCGGTACAGCAATCCCATGCGCGCGGGCGCGGCGTAAGAGAAAACCATTGATATAGTCGATTTCTGTATGGCGCATTGCGCGGATGTCCTGCAACATCGACGAAATGTTTTCTGCTGTGGCATCAATCACCTGCATCACGTAATCACGTAAATCTTCCGCTGAAGTATGATGCCCTTCGCGTTCGATCACCGCCGCGACTTCTTCGCATATCTGCATAATCTCTTGCGGGTGATGACGTAATTCACCGTTCGGGCAATTCCAGATGGCAGTGAGCGGATTAATCACACAGTTTACCGCCAGCTTGCGCCACAGCTCGGCGCGAATATTGTTATGCCAGGCAACGTCAGGCAACACGGTTTGCAAAATATCCGCCAGATAACTGTAATCACCGTCCTGTTGCCGTGCCGGGCCGATATGTGTGATACCGTTTGCCACGTGAATGATGACGTTGCCGTCGCGGCGCGCTGCATGGGTGGTCGTGCCCATCAGTAACGGTTGCCCGATATTCTGTAACTCTTCAATGGTGCCCATGCCGTTGTGGATCAGCAGAATTGGCGTGGTTACAGGTAGCGTCGACGCCAGGCTTTTGACGGCATCAGATACCTGCCAGGCTTTCAGCGTCACCAGGAGTAGATCGCTGGTGGCCAGAAAATCAGGATCATTGGCGGTCAGCGATTCGTTAAATATCGAACCGTCTGTCTCCACCAGATTCACGCTACAATAAGGTTGCGGTACGCGCAGCCAGCCCTGAACCTCGTGACCTTGTTTGCAAAATGCTGTAAGCCATAATTGCCCTAAGGCACCGCATCCCAATACGGTAATTTTCATTGTTCCTCCTCACCCGCAACCACACCGGGTGTTCAATAAGGCTATCCCTTAATTGTGCATGGTGTTGTGACTATGCACAATTAAGGGATACGTCCTGGCGCAGGACTGTCTGTTATTTAACTTTGCAGGTATTATGCTTCGCATCAAAAATGAAGGGAGAGAAAAAGATGCCATCTTTCGATATTGTCTCTGAAGTTGATCTTCAGGAAGCGCGTAACGCGGTCGATAACGCGAGTCGCGAAGTAGAGTCTCGTTTTGACTTCCGTAACGTTGAAGCGTCGTTTGAGCTGAACGACGCTAACAAAACTATCAAAGTGCTGAGTGAGTCCGATTTCCAGGTCAATCAGTTGCTGGATATTCTGCGTGCCAAACTGCTGAAACGCGGCATTGAAGGCAGTTCGCTGGATGTACCGGAAAATATCGTTCATAGCGGTAAAACCTGGTTTGTGGAAGCGAAGCTGAAGCAGGGCATTGAGAGTGCGACCCAGAAGAAAATCGTCAAGATGATCAAAGACAGCAAACTGAAAGTGCAGGCGCAAATTCAGGGTGATGAGATCCGTGTGACCGGTAAATCCCGTGATGATTTGCAGGCTGTTATGGCGATGGTACGCGGTGGCGATCTCGGCCAGCCGTTCCAGTTCAAAAACTTCCGCGATTAATCTCGATAACGTGCGCTCTGTTCATGCCGGATGCGGCATGATCGCCTTAACTGGCCTGCAAAAGTTTGTGATTTCAAAAGATTACAACAACTTTGTAGGCCTGATAAGCGTAGCGCATCAGGCAATTTAGCCTCGTTTTTATGCCTGGCGAATTGCCTGTTCAACCTCAAAGCGATTTGTCACTTTGCTGTCGATTTTCACGTAAGCCGAATGTTCTTCTTCTGCAATCAACACTTCTTTGACGCCAGCCGTTTCCAGTAAACGAACTTTTAACAAATCATTTGCGGCAACTTCAGCCGGGATTTCAATGCGCAAGCTGCTGACATACGGCGGTTCTTTCATCGTACTGGCGACCGCCAGCCACACCGCCGCCAGTATTGCACCTGCCAGAAAAACCCCCTGACCGTCAAACATGCCGTCAATCCAGCCGCCCAGAGAACCGCCAATCGCCACGCCAAGAAACTGGCTGGTGGAGTAAACACCCATCGCCGTGCCTTTGTAACCTGCTGGCGACTCTTTACTGATAAGTGAAGGCAGGAGGGCTTCCATCAGGTTAAACGCCACAAAGAAAAGCTGCACGCCGACCACTAACTGCCAGAACTGCGTTTGTGCGTTCCACAACACGATTTCCGCAATGACGATCAGCCCGACGCAGAAGATAAAGACCTGTTTCATTTTGCGCTTAACTTCGGCGTAGATAATGAAAGGCACAACCGAGCCAAAGGCGATTAACATCGTCGCCAGATAGACCTTCCAGTGTTCAGCTGCCGGAAAACCCGCGCCAGCCAGTTGCCCTGGCAGGGCAACAAACGTCGACATCAGCAACATGTGCAGACACATAATGCCGAAGTTGAGTTTCAGCAGGCGTGGTTCCGCCAGCACTTTACTGAAACTGCCTTTCACCATCCCGGACTCACGATTAAGTACGTGCGTGCGGCTGTTAGGCACAACCCAAATGGTCAACGCAATGCCGGTCGTTGCCAGAATAGCGATCATCCAGAATAGCGCATGTAGCCCAAGTTTGTGAGTGATGATCGGGCCAAGCACCATCGCAATGGCGAAGGTAATGCCAAAACTGACGCCGATAAATGCCATCGCTTTGGTACGGTTTTGTTCGCGAGTCAGATCAGAAAGTAGCGCCATAACGGCTGCGGCTATGGCGCCAGAACCTTGTAACGCACGACCCAGAATGATCCCCCAGATGGAGTCGGAAAGCGCGGCAATCACGCTACCCGCGACGAACACAGCTAACCCGCCAACGATAAGCGGTTTGCGGCCTATGCGGTCGGAAAGCAGGCCAAATGGAATCTGAAAAACGGCCTGAGTCAGACCATAAATGCCAATCGCAATACCGATCAACGCTTCACTGGCGCCTTGCAGAGCCATGCCGTACGTGGTCAGAACCGGCAGAACCATAAACATGCCCAGCATACGCAATGAAAATACGGTTCCTAAACCCCAGGTCGCGCGCCGCTCGCCTGGCGTCATTTTATAATCGTTCATTACCACCTCTGTTTTAAATTCGCGACTAGTGTAAAGCGGCAAACGAATGGGGTAAACATGCGGATTTTTTAGTAAATATTTCGTGAGGGATATGTTTCTAATGCTAAGAAAAAAGGTGCCGTAGCACCTTTTTTAACAGGGAAGTCGCAGTTACCAAACGCCAGCCAGCAGCGTATGCGAGTCTGGCACCATAAAATCAACTGACATCATTACCGAGAGGGCAGTGATGGCGATGATAGAGAAGCCGAATAGCTTGCGCGCCCAGATTCGGTCATCAGCAACTTTATAACCACGCAGGGCCATACCTAACCACCAGACGCTGACTGCCGCAGCGACCACCAGATATTTGTATCCAGCGTAACCGCCAAGAGAGAGCATTAGCGTGGCAACAGCAAAGGCGATGATATACAGCGTGATGTGATTCTTCGCCACTGAAATGCCTTTCACCACCGGCAGTACCGGAATGTTCGCCGCCTGATAATCCTTGAAGCGGAAAATGGCGATGGCATAAGAGTGGGGCATTTGCCACAGGCTGAAGATAGCCAGCAGGATTGCAGCGCCGCTATCGAAGTCGCCTGTCACCGCACAGTAGCCGATCACCGGCGGCGCAGCGCCGGAAAGCGAACCAATCAACGTGCCGTAGACAGAGTGGCGTTTCATGTACAGGCTATAAACGCCGACATACACCACAAAGCCCATCACCCCCAGCCAGCAGGCCAGCGGATTCGCGCCAAACCACAGCAGCATAAAGCCAGCAATACCCAGCAAGGTGGCGTACACCAGCGAGACAGCAGGAGAGATCAGGCCTTTAACCAGCACCCGATTCTTCGTCCTTTCCATCTTTCTGTCGATATCCCTGTCGATGTAGTTGTTAAACACACAACCCGACGCCACAACCAGTGACACCCCAACCAGCGTGTAGATAAACAGGGGATAATCAATGCTGCCCTTTGAGGCCAGCAGGAATCCCCCAATCACCGAGATCAGGTTGCCAAAGATGATGCCTGGTTTCGTTACTTGCAGGTATTGCTTAAACATCATAACCGCCGCTCTTAGTGCATCATCATGTTGTAGTTGAGGTTCCACATGATCCAGATGGAGCCTACAACCAGAATCGCGATGATTAGCACGGTGAAGACAAACGCCGTCATGTTCCAGCCTTCATCTGATTTAGTATTCATGTGCAGGAAGCACACCAGATGCACCAGAACCTGTACCACTGCCATTGCCAGGATTGTTCCCAGAATTACGGCCGGAGAGGCAGAACCTGACATCACCATCCAGAACGGAATCACCGTCAGAATGATCGACAGGATAAACCCTGTCATATAGGTTTTTACGCTGCCATGGGATGCGCCGCCGCTCACGTTAGAATGACTCATTACATCGCCCCCATCAGATAAACAACAGTGAACACACAGATCCACACCACATCCAGGAAGTGCCAGAACAGGCTCAGACACATGATGCGGGTACGGTTAGTGCTGGTCAGGCCACGACGGGCGATTTGCACCATCAGCACCGCCATCCAGATAAGACCGGAAGTGACGTGCAGACCGTGTGTCCCGACCAGCGCAAAGAACGCTGACAGGAAGCCGCTGCGATCCGGACCCATGTCGTTAACAATCAGATGATGGAATTCATAGAGTTCCATCCCGATAAATCCGGCACCAAACAACCAGGTCAACGCCAGCCAGGAGATAACCTGGCTTTTGTTGTTTTTGTACATGGCGATAGCCGCCATGCCGTAGGTGATGGAGCTGAACAACAGCAAGAAGGTTTCAACCAGAACGAACGGCAGTTCGAAAATGTCCTTACCTGTCGGGCCGCCTGCGGTGCCGTTCACCAGAACGGCATAGGTAGCAAACAAGATGGAGAACAGAATGCAGTCGCTCATCAGGTAGATCCAGAATCCGAAGATTTTGGTTCCGCCTGCATCGTGGTGCCCGTGTTCGTGCGCGTGGGCAGTCGCGTGCGTCAAAGTATCAGTTGCCATTTTTCAGCCCTGCCTTAGTAATCTCATCGAAATGCTGGTTTTCCAGTTTTTCGATTTCTGCCACCGGCACGTAGTAATCCACGTCCTCGTCGAAGCTTTTCACGATCCAGGTGATGATCATGCCTGCGAAGCCAACAATCGCCAGCCACCAGATATGCCAGATCATGGCGAAACCGAAGATGGTGGAGAAAGCCGCAATGACAATACCGGCGCCGCTGTTTTTCGGCATATGAATTTCTTCATAGTGGTCAGGCTTTTTGTACGCTTCGCCTTTCTCTTTCATTTCCCAGAATGCATCACGCTCGTGAACGTGCGGCACAACGGCAAAGTTATAGAACGGAGGCGGGGAAGAGGTTGCCCACTCCAGCGTACGGCCACCCCACGGGTCGCCAGTCAGATCACGGTTCTGGTCGCGGTCGCGAATAGAAACGTACATCTGAATCACGAGGCAGAGAATACCCAGCGCAATCAGTACCGCACCGCTGGCTGCAATCATCAGCATAGTGTGGAACTGCGGGTCAATCTGCTGGCTCAAACGACGGGTCATACCCATAAAGCCCAGCGCATACAGCGGCATAAAGGCAACGAAGAAGCCGATGATCCAGAACCAGAACGCGCGTTTACCCCAGGTTTCGTTCAGTTTGAAACCGAACGCTTTAGGCCACCAGTAGGTCATCCCTGCGAAGCAGCCGAAGACCACGCCGCCGATGATCACGTTATGGAAGTGCGCAATCAGGAACAGGCTGTTATGCAGAACGAAGTCCGCGCCCGGTACTGCCAGCAGCACGCCAGTCATACCGCCCACCGAGAAGGTGACGATAAAACCGATGGTCCACAGCATCGCGGAATGGAACACGATGCGACCCTGATACATGGTGAACAGCCAGTTGAAGATCTTCACCCCGGTCGGGATGGCGATAATCATTGTGGTGATACCAAAGAAGGCGTTTACGTTCGCGCCCGCACCCATCGTAAAGAAGTGGTGCAGCCAGACGATGAACGACAGCACGGTGATACAGACGGTTGCCCATACCAGCGAGGTATAACCAAACAGACGTTTACGCGAGAAGGTTGCCGCAATTTCGGAGAACACACCGAAAACAGGCAGGATCAGGATGTAAACTTCCGGATGTCCCCATGCCCAAATCAGGTTGATGTACATCATCATGTTGCCACCCATATCGTTGGTAAAGAAATGGGTGCCCAGATAGCGATCCAGGGTCAACAACGCGACGGTAACCGTCAGAATTGGGAAGGAAGCAATAATCAGAATGTTTGCGCACAATGATGCCCAGGTAAATACTGGCATCTTGAACATGGTCATGCCCGGTGCGCGCATCTTCAGAATGGTAACGAAGAAGTTGATACCAGTTAGCGTCGTACCAATACCGGATAGCTGGAGACTCCATATCCAGTAATCGACACCGACCCCCGGACTGTACTCTATTCCCGATAGCGGTGGATAGGCCAGCCAGCCGGTCTGCGCAAACTCGCCCACGCCGAGAGAAACGTTAACCAGAATCACACCAACAACGGTAAACCAGAAGCTTAAGTTGTTGAGGAACGGGAACGCAACGTCACGCGCGCCGATCTGCAGCGGAACCACCAGGTTCATCAGACCGATAACGAAAGGCATCGCCACGAAGAAGATCATAATCACGCCGTGCGCGGTGAAGATCTGATCGTAGTGGTGAGGCGGCAGGAAGCCCGCTTCGCCCGCTGAGGCAAGAGCCTGCTGGCTACGCATCATAATGGCGTCAGCAAAACCACGCAGCAGCATCACAATTGCCACGATGATATACATGATACCAAGGCGTTTATGGTCGACGGAGGTCAGCCACTCTTTCCACAGGTAGGTCCACTTACCGAAGTAAGTGATCAGGCCAACGAGCGCCAGACCTCCCAAAATAATGGCAGCGATCGTAACCATGACGATAGGTTCATGGAACGGGACTGCATCAAGTGATAATTTTCCGAACATCTTTATTCTTCCTCAACCCCTTTAATGGGCGGATTCCGCGTGGCTCATGTCCATGCCTTCCATACCTTCGTGTGCGCTGTGCTCACCTTCTGGCTGGGTCATGTCCATGCTCTTACCGTGAGCCATAAACTTGTTAATCACATCGGCAAACAAATCTGGTTTCACGTTGGAGAAATATTCCACCTGGTTGTATTCGCTAGGCGCGGCCAGTTTTTCGAACGCAGCCATGTCAGACATGGTGTTCGGCGACTGTTTGGCTTTTGCGACCCATTGGTCGAATGCGGCACGATCCGGTGTTGCGATAGCTTTGAACTTCATACCTGAGAAGCCCGGGCCGCTGTAGCTGGCGGAGATACCGTCATAAGTACCGGGTTCGTTGGCGATCAGATGCAGGCGAGTCTGCATACCGGCCATGGCATAAATCTGGCTACCCAGACGCGGAATAAAGAAGGAGTTCATCACGGAGTTGGAGGTCACTTTGAAGTACACCGGAGTGTTCGCCGGGAAAGCGATTTCATTCACGGTTGCAATGCCCTGTTCCGGGTAGATGAAGAACCATTTCCAGTCCATGGAAACCACTTCGATGGTAATGGGCTTCTCGTCGTGTGCCAGCGGCTTGCTAGGCTCAAGAGCGTGAGTGGTTTTCCAGGTTAGTACCGCAAGGAAGATGATGATTAAGATAGGCACCGTCCAGACCACAGCTTCCACTTTATTGGAGTGTGACCAGTTCGGGCTGTACTTAGCATCTTTATTGCTCGCACGGTACTTCCAGGCGAAACCAACAGCCATCAAGATTGCGGGAATAACGACAATCAACATCAGGCCAAATGCCGTCAGTATCAGTGAACGTTGCTCCAGACCAATCTGTCCTTTGGGATCTAACAGCGCAGAATTACAACCACTGAGCAATACAGTGCCTGCAAATAATGACAACCATCCCAAACTTTTATTGTATTTCCTGAGTCTCATTTAACGACCTCAATTCCACGGGATCTGGTGGCGTTTAAAGTGTGTGGGCATTTTACGGGAAGGTTACATTACTGTAAACATGATTAAATTCCTGTTACTTGGATTTGGTTGTCAGGTCACATATGTTGCAAAACATATCAGGTTGATTTTAAGAATCTGTTACAAAAGGGCGTTATAACGAAAGGGGACTACAGAAGGGGGTGGGGATGGCAATTGGTATAACCAATCTCAAAATAAAACAATTATTTAACAAATAATCATCATTGAGGTGACAAATCAGGCGTAGGGAAATAAAGAGTCATTAGCTGAATCGTGTAAAAAAATAAAACATATAGATTCAGTCAATAATTTCAGAAATCTAAGCCGCACAAAAGAACAAATATTATTAAGCGATGCTGATGTTTATTTAGCCGTAATAATTACGCCGGGTGATTACTACAGCTAAATTATATTCACAGATTACGTCAGATGCGTTTTTCGTAGCGCCAGATAATCCAGAAAACCACCAATCACGACGCCGCCCAGGGCGACTAAAACGCCGACTTCCAACAGCGCAGGCAGGAAAGAGAAGTGGGTCAAATCCAGCGCGTCCATTGTCAACAGCAGTAACCACACGGCTAACAGACCGACGCCCGCCGCCAGTGTCCACATGGCAAAAGCATAACCTGACGGATATTCGGTTCGTGGGATAAAGTTGTCGTTGACCCGTGTATATTCAAGCGTCTGGCGACAAACCAGTAGCAAAATAAGCCCTGGTACAGCGGCCGCAACAGAGAACAGATAAAACGTCGGCCAGCCGTGTGATTCAACAAACCAGCCCGCCACGGGGCCGACATATACCCGTCCGACAGCGGAAAGCGCCGAGAGCAGGGCAAACTGAGTAGCGGAGAATGACTTATTACACAGCGTCATTAACAGCGCCACAAATGCCGATGTGCCCATCCCGCCACACAGGTTTTCGAAAAAGACGGCTGCGCCCATGCTGTAGAGATGCTTATCAGTCACCGAAAGCAGCCAGTAACCGGCGTTGGACGCACCTTGTAAAAGGCCGAAAATCAGTAGTGCACGGAACAGCGAAAGACGCTGCATCAGAATACCACCGTACAACGCGCCGACGATGGTCGCCAGCAAACCGAGCGTTTTGTTAACCACGCCCACTTCACCGGCATCAAACCCGACGCCGCGAATCAAAAAGGTGGTAGTCAGACTCATGGCGAAAGCATCGCCCAGCTTATACAGCACGATTAAAAGCAGAATCAGCCATGCGTTATTGCGACCGAAGAAATCACGTAACGGTGCTACAACGGCTTGTTCTAGTGTTTTGGGAACAGGAATAGTGTCGGTTGGTTCTGGCGCAAGCAACGTTGCGATAATACAGGGGATCAGCAGAGCCGCCATCAACCAGTACATGCCTTGCCAGCCCAGCCATTTATCTGCCAGCCATAAGGCTAAACCACCAGAAACCAGCATCCCTAAACGGTAGCCCAGCACGCTGATTGCTGCACCTGCGCCACGTTCTTCCGCAGGAAGCACATCCGTTTTCCATGCATCAAAGACGATATCCTGAGAAGCGGAGCAAAAAGCGATAACCACCGCCAGTGCCGCCATCCAACGAAGTTGAGTACCCGGTTCGAGAAACCCCATCGCCGCAATCGCCAGTAACAGCAACGCTTGCGTAGCGAGCAGCCAACCGCGTCGACGTCCGAGGAACGGCGGGGTATAGCGGTCCATCAGCGGCGACCAGAGGAATTTAAAGACGTATGCCTGACCCACCAGAGAGAAGAAACCAATGGTTTTAAGATCGATATTCTCGACGGTCATCCACGCCTGTAAGGTGCCGGATGTCAGGGCGAGCGGCAGCCCGGAAGCAAAACCCAAGATCAGCAAAATAGCTGAACGTGGCTGTTGGAAAATACGTAAATATTGACTGGACATGGGCGTCTACAGGCCCGATTTACACCGGGCCAGAGGGCAGAAATTAACGTGCGTTCTGCTTGATAAATTCGTGGATGCTGGTGTCCTGAGACATATCAGCAATGGTGTCGGTCAGCACACTGTTAACCGCATCGGCGATGTTTTTGTTGGAGGCCTGGAATGCACCTTCAACGTTGTAGCTGGCACGATAGTTTTTAGTCATTTTGTTGCCATTCTGCGCGGTGGCAATGATGGCGATATCTGCTTTAGTAGCAATGTTGTAGCGCACGTTGCCCTGGGACACGTCGGCATACAGTTGGCTAACGATGATTTGCAGATTAACCGGGCCATTCGGGCCAACCATATAACCGCGAGCGGTCATCTGTTTTTCCAGCACTTCTTGCAGCAGGAAGCGCAGATCGCGGGAAGCGGTCAGGGTAACGATTTGATTATCGCGGGTGACTTTTGCCAGCGCCTGATCGGTACGCTGATCGGCACCATTAATGCTAACGGTGATGCCCATCAGACTAGGATCTTGCTGTGGCAGCGTCATCGTCGGAGAAACTTCAATGGTTGTTGGCGGTTTTGCACATCCTGCAAGCATAAACAGAGCAACTAACGGGAAGAGGATTTTTTTGAACATGTTCTGGCTCTCAGAGACTTTTTAGCGTGTTTGGTAAAGATTCCAGCCATCATAACATCGCCAACGACGAGGGGAAGTGGGTAAGACATGTAAATTCATTATGTTGACGAAATAATCGCCTTGGGTAAAAGAAACACCGATGTGAAGCCGGTGAATCAATCTTTAAATCAGTAAACTTCATACGCTTGACAGAAAAAATAGGATGAAAGCTAATTATTTGTTGTTAAGCTGTAATGGAAACGGTTAAAGCGGCTAGTATTTAAAGGGATGGGTGACATCTCAGCGTTGTCGGAGGAGATATTTCATGATGATACGTGAGCGGATAGAAGAAAAATTAAGGACGGCGTTCCAACCCGTATTCCTCGAAGTTGTGGATGAAAGCTATCGTCACAATGTCCCAGCCGGCTCTGAAAGCCATTTTAAAGTTGTGCTGGTCAGCGATCGTTTTATGGGTGAACGTTTTCTGAATCGTCATCGAATGATTTACAGTACTTTAGCGGAGGAACTCTCTACTACCGTTCATGCGCTGGCTCTGCATACTTATACCATTAAAGAGTGGGAAGGATTGCAGGATACCATCTTTGCTTCTCCTCCCTGTCGTGGAGCTGGAAGCATTGCCTAAACGCATTTGCAACAGTTAGCGTTTTTCCAGTATGTTGTTAAAGATTTTATGAAAAACGGCCTGCGGGCCGTTTTGTTTTGTCTGGATTTTGTGCTTTTTGCCCAGCATTCAGACGAAAATTACCTGAGAATTGTGAAAAAATACGCGGCAGCGCGCAATAACCGTTCTCGACTCATAAAAGTGATGCCGCTATAATGCCGCGTCCTATTTGAATGCTTTCGGGATGATTCTGGTAACAGGGAATGTGATTGATTATAAGAACATCCCGGTTCCGCGAAGCCAACAACCTGTGCTTGCGGGGTAAGAGTTGACCGAGCACTGTGATTTTTTGAGGTAACAAGATGCAAGTTTCAGTTGAAACCACTCAAGGCCTTGGCCGCCGTGTAACGATTACTATCGCTGCTGACAGCATCGAGACCGCTGTTAAAAGCGAGCTGGTCAACGTTGCGAAAAAAGTACGTATTGACGGCTTCCGCAAAGGCAAAGTGCCAATGAATATCGTTGCTCAGCGTTATGGCGCGTCTGTACGCCAGGACGTTCTGGGCGACCTGATGAGCCGTAACTTCATTGACGCCATCATTAAAGAAAAAATCAATCCGGCTGGCGCACCGACTTACGTTCCGGGCGAATACAAGTTGGGTGAAGACTTCACCTACTCTGTAGAGTTTGAAGTGTATCCGGAAGTTGAACTGCAGGGTCTGGAAGCGATTGAAGTTGAAAAACCGATCGTTGAAGTGACCGACGCTGACGTTGACGGTATGTTAGATACTCTGCGTAAACAGCAGGCGACCTGGAAAGAAAAAGACGGCGCTGTTGAAGCAGAAGACCGTGTGACCATCGACTTCACTGGTTCTGTAGACGGCGAAGAGTTCGAAGGCGGTAAAGCGTCTGATTTCGTACTGGCGATGGGCCAGGGTCGTATGATTCCGGGCTTTGAAGACGGTATCAAAGGCCACAAAGCGGGCGAAGAGTTCACCATCGACGTGACCTTCCCGGAAGAGTACCACGCAGAAAACCTGAAAGGTAAAGCAGCGAAATTTGCTATCAACCTGAAGAAAGTTGAAGAGCGTGAACTGCCGGAACTGACTGCTGAATTCATCAAACGTTTCGGCGTTGAAGATGGTTCCGTAGAAGGTCTGCGCGCTGAAGTGCGTAAAAACATGGAGCGCGAGCTGAAGAGCGCCATCCGTAACCGCGTTAAGTCTCAGGCGATCGAAGGTCTGGTAAAAGCTAACGACATCGACGTACCGGCTGCGCTGATCGATAGCGAAATCGACGTTCTGCGTCGCCAGGCTGCACAGCGTTTCGGTGGCAACGAAAAACAAGCTCTGGAACTGCCGCGCGAACTGTTCGAAGAACAGGCTAAACGCCGCGTAGTTGTTGGCCTGCTGCTGGGCGAAGTTATTCGCGCCAACGAGCTGAAAGCTGACGAAGAGCGCGTGAAAGGCCTGATCGAAGAGATGGCTTCTGCGTACGAAGATCCGAAAGAAGTTATCGAATTCTACAGCAAAAACAAAGAACTGATGGACAACATGCGCAATGTTGCTCTGGAAGAACAGGCTGTTGAAGCTGTACTGGCGAAAGCGAAAGTGACTGAAAAAGAAACCACTTTCAACGAGCTGATGAACCAGCAGGCGTAATTTAAGCAGCATAACGCGCTAAATTCGCACAAAGGCCCGTCACCGCCAGGTGGTGGGCTTTTTTTTGTCATGAATTTTGCATGGAACCGTGCGAAAACCCTCTTTCGGTGTTAGCGTAACAACAAAAGATTGTTATGCTTGAAATAGGATGATGCCGTACCCATAACACAGGGACTAGCTGATAATCCGTCCATAAGGTTACAATCGGTACAGCAGGTTTTTTCAATTTTATCCAGGAGACGGAAATGTCATACAGCGGCGAACGAGATAACTTTGCACCCCATATGGCGCTGGTGCCGATGGTCATTGAACAGACCTCACGCGGTGAGCGCTCTTTTGATATCTATTCTCGTCTACTTAAGGAACGCGTCATTTTTCTGACTGGCCAGGTTGAAGACCACATGGCTAACCTGATTGTGGCGCAGATGCTGTTCCTGGAAGCAGAAAATCCAGAAAAAGATATCTATCTGTACATTAACTCCCCAGGCGGGGTGATCACTGCCGGGATGTCTATCTATGACACCATGCAGTTTATCAAGCCTGATGTCAGCACCATTTGTATGGGCCAGGCGGCCTCGATGGGCGCTTTCTTGCTGACCGCAGGGGCAAAAGGTAAACGTTTCTGCCTGCCGAATTCGCGCGTGATGATTCACCAGCCGTTGGGCGGCTATCAGGGCCAGGCGACCGATATCGAAATTCATGCCCGTGAAATTCTGAAAGTTAAAGGGCGCATGAATGAACTTATGGCGCTTCATACGGGTCAATCATTAGAACAGATTGAACGTGATACCGAGCGCGATCGCTTCCTTTCCGCCCCTGAAGCGGTGGAATACGGTCTGGTCGATTCGATTCTGACCCATCGTAATTGATGCCAGAGGCGCAACTGTGCCGCTATACTTATCCAGGGCGGCACAACGCTGTAAGCGGCTTGCGCCTGAGAATGGCATTTGCGTCGTCGTGTGCGGCACAAAGAACAAAGAAGAGGTTTTGACCCATGACAGATAAACGCAAAGATGGCTCAGGCAAATTGCTGTATTGCTCTTTTTGCGGCAAAAGCCAGCATGAAGTGCGCAAGCTGATTGCCGGTCCATCCGTGTATATCTGCGACGAATGTGTTGATTTATGTAATGACATCATTCGCGAAGAGATTAAAGAAGTTGCACCGCATCGTGAACGCAGTGCGCTACCGACGCCGCATGAAATTCGCAACCACCTGGACGATTACGTTATCGGTCAGGAACAGGCGAAAAAAGTGCTGGCGGTCGCGGTATACAACCACTACAAACGTCTGCGCAACGGCGATACCAGCAATGGCGTCGAGTTGGGCAAAAGTAACATTCTGCTGATCGGTCCGACGGGTTCCGGTAAAACGCTGCTGGCCGAAACTCTGGCGCGTCTGCTGGACGTCCCATTCACCATGGCCGACGCGACCACGCTGACCGAAGCCGGTTATGTGGGCGAAGACGTTGAAAACATCATTCAGAAGCTGTTGCAAAAGTGCGATTACGACGTACAGAAAGCACAGCGTGGGATTGTCTACATCGATGAAATCGACAAGATTTCTCGTAAGTCGGACAATCCTTCTATTACCCGAGACGTTTCCGGTGAAGGCGTACAGCAGGCACTGTTGAAACTGATCGAAGGTACGGTTGCCGCCGTCCCACCGCAGGGTGGACGTAAGCATCCGCAGCAGGAATTCTTGCAGGTAGATACCTCTAAGATCCTGTTTATCTGTGGTGGTGCGTTCGCTGGTCTGGATAAAGTCATTTCCCATCGTGTAGAAACCGGCTCCGGCATTGGTTTTGGCGCGACGGTAAAAGCGAAATCTGACAAAGCAAGCGAAGGTGAACTGCTGGCGCAGGTTGAACCAGAAGATCTGATTAAGTTTGGTCTGATCCCTGAGTTCATCGGTCGTCTGCCAGTTGTCGCAACGCTGAATGAACTGAGCGAAGAAGCCCTGATTCAGATCCTCAAAGAGCCGAAAAACGCCCTGACCAAGCAGTATCAGGCGCTGTTTAATCTTGAGGGCGTGGATCTGGAATTCCGTGACGAGGCGCTGGATGCTATCGCTAAGAAAGCGATGGCGCGTAAAACCGGTGCTCGTGGTCTACGCTCCATCGTAGAAGCTGCGCTGCTCGATACCATGTACGATCTGCCGTCCATGGAAGATGTCGAAAAAGTGGTTATCGACGAGTCGGTAATTGATGGGCAAAGCAAACCGTTGCTGATTTATGGCAAGCCGGAAGCTCAGCAGGCATCTGGTGAATAATTAACCATTCCCATACAATTAGTTAACCAAAAAGGGGGGATTTTATCTCCCCTTTAATTTTTCCTCTATTCTCGGCGTTGAATGTGGGGGAAACATCCCCATATACTGACGTACATGTTAATAGATGGCGTGAAGCACAGTCGTGTCATCTGATTACCTGGCGGAAATTAAACTAAGAGAGAGCTCTATGAATCCTGAGCGTTCTGAACGCATTGAAATCCCCGTATTGCCGCTGCGCGATGTGGTGGTTTATCCGCACATGGTCATCCCCTTATTTGTTGGGCGGGAAAAGTCTATCCGTTGTCTGGAAGCGGCGATGGACCATGATAAAAAAATTATGCTGGTCGCGCAGAAAGAAGCTTCAACGGATGAGCCGGGTGTAAACGATCTTTTCACTGTCGGGACCGTGGCCTCTATATTGCAGATGCTGAAACTGCCTGACGGCACCGTCAAAGTGCTGGTTGAGGGGTTACAGCGCGCGCGTATTTCTGCGCTCTCTGACAATGGCGAACACTTTTCTGCGAAGGCGGAGTATCTGGAGTCGCCGACCATTGATGAGCGGGAACAGGAAGTGCTGGTGCGTACCGCAATCAGCCAGTTCGAAGGCTACATCAAGCTGAACAAAAAAATCCCACCAGAAGTGCTGACGTCGCTGAACAGCATCGACGATCCGGCGCGGCTGGCGGATACCATTGCCGCGCATATGCCGCTGAAACTGGCTGACAAACAGTCCGTTCTTGAGATGTCCGACGTTAACGAACGTCTGGAATATTTGATGGCGATGATGGAATCGGAAATCGATCTGCTGCAGGTTGAGAAACGCATTCGCAACCGCGTTAAAAAGCAGATGGAGAAATCCCAGCGTGAGTACTATCTGAACGAGCAAATGAAAGCTATTCAGAAAGAACTCGGTGAAATGGACGACGCACCGGACGAAAACGAAGCCCTGAAGCGCAAAATCGACGCGGCGAAGATGCCGAAAGAGGCAAAAGAGAAAGCGGAAGCAGAACTGCAGAAGCTGAAAATGATGTCTCCGATGTCGGCAGAAGCGACCGTGGTGCGTGGCTATATCGACTGGATGGTGCAGGTGCCGTGGAATGCGCGTAGCAAGGTCAAAAAAGACCTGCGTCAGGCGCAAGAAATCCTTGATACCGACCATTATGGTCTGGAGCGCGTGAAAGATCGTATCCTTGAGTATCTTGCGGTTCAAAGCCGTGTCAACAAAATCAAGGGACCGATCCTCTGCCTGGTTGGACCGCCGGGGGTAGGTAAAACCTCCCTGGGTCAGTCCATCGCCAAAGCCACCGGGCGTAAATATGTCCGTATGGCGCTGGGCGGCGTGCGTGATGAAGCGGAAATCCGTGGTCACCGCCGTACTTACATCGGTTCTATGCCGGGTAAACTGATCCAGAAAATGGCGAAAGTGGGCGTGAAAAACCCGCTGTTCCTGCTCGATGAGATCGACAAAATGTCTTCTGACATGCGTGGCGATCCTGCCTCCGCACTGCTTGAAGTGCTGGATCCAGAGCAGAACGTGGCGTTCAGCGACCACTACCTGGAAGTGGATTACGACCTTAGCGACGTGATGTTTGTCGCGACGTCGAACTCCATGAACATTCCGGCACCGCTGTTGGATCGTATGGAAGTGATTCGCCTCTCCGGTTATACCGAAGATGAAAAACTGAACATCGCCAAACGTCACCTGCTGCCGAAGCAGATTGAACGTAATGCGCTGAAAAAAGGTGAGTTGACCGTCGACGATAGCGCCATTATCGGCATTATTCGTTACTACACCCGTGAGGCGGGCGTGCGTGGTCTGGAGCGTGAAATCTCCAAACTGTGCCGTAAAGCGGTTAAGCAGTTACTGCTCGATAAGTCTCTAAAACATATCGAAATTAACGGCGATAACCTGCATGACTACCTCGGTGTTCAGCGTTTCGACTATGGTCGCGCGGATAACGAAAACCGTGTCGGTCAGGTAACGGGTCTGGCGTGGACGGAAGTGGGCGGTGACTTGCTGACCATCGAAACCGCGTGTGTACCGGGCAAAGGTAAACTGACCTATACCGGTTCGCTGGGTGAAGTCATGCAGGAGTCCATTCAGGCGGCGTTAACGGTGGTTCGTGCGCGTGCGGAAAAACTGGGGATCAACCCTGATTTTTACGAAAAACGCGACATCCACGTGCACGTACCGGAAGGTGCGACGCCAAAAGATGGTCCGAGTGCCGGTATTGCCATGTGCACCGCGCTGGTTTCTTGCCTGACCGGTAACCCGGTTCGTGCCGATGTGGCGATGACTGGCGAGATTACTCTGCGTGGTCAGGTGTTGCCAATCGGTGGTTTGAAAGAAAAACTGCTGGCGGCACATCGCGGCGGGATTAAAACAGTGTTAATTCCGTTCGAAAATAAACGCGATCTGGAAGAGATTCCGGACAACGTGATTGCCGATCTGGACATTCATCCTGTGAAGCGCATTGAGGAAGTTCTGACTCTGGCGCTGCAAAATGAACCGTCTGGTATGCAGGTTGTGACTGCAAAATAGTGACCTTGCGCAAATTGCACTAATAAAAAGAGGGCTGGCGGGCCAATTCGGACTTGCCAGCCTTTTTTTGTCTCGTTAAGTTAGAGGGCGGATTAGGCTTGCCCTTATTAAGGGGTGTTGTAAGGGGATGGCTGGCCTGATATAACTGCTGCGCGTTCGCACGTTGAAGGATTCAAGTGCGGGATAAATTATAAAGAGGAAGAGAAGAGTGAATAAATCTCAATTGATTGACAAGATTGCTGCAGGGGCTGATATCTCTAAAGCTGCGGCTGGCCGTGCGTTAGATGCTATTATTGCTTCCGTAACTGAATCCCTGAAAGAAGGGGATGATGTAGCACTGGTAGGTTTTGGTACTTTTGCCGTTAAAGAGCGTGCCGCCCGTACTGGTCGCAACCCGCAGACCGGTAAAGAGATCACCATCGCTGCAGCTAAAGTACCGAGCTTCCGTGCAGGTAAAGCACTGAAAGACGCGGTAAACTAAGGATTATCCCCATTGGGGATGTGACGAAGTTCAAGGGCGCATCTACTGATGTGCCTTTTTTATTTGTATTGCGTGACTTTCTGCGAGTTGTGGGCTGACAATTGCCCCCGTTTCTTGTCACAATAGGCCTTTGCGCGCAGCGATATGTTGCGTGAGGTACACAGTCATCTACAGCGGAGTGTTGTTACACCATGATGGACAGCTTACGCACGGCTGCAAACAGTCTCGTGCTCAAGATTATTTTCGGTATCATTATCGTGTCGTTCATATTGACCGGCGTGAGTGGTTACCTGATTGGCGCAGGCAATAACTACGCCGCAAAAGTGAATGACCAGGAAATCAGCCGTGGGCAGTTCGAGAACGCCTTCAACAGCGAGCGTAATCGTATGCAGCAACAGTTGGGCGATCAATACTCTGAGCTGGCGGCGAACGAAGGCTATATGAAAACCCTGCGTCAACAGGTGCTGAATCGTCTGATCGACGAGGCGCTGCTGGATCAGTACGCTCGCGAACTAAAACTGAGTATCAGCGATGAGCAGGTTAAACAGGCGATTTTCGCAACCCCAGCGTTTCAGGTTGACGGCAAGTTCGATAACAGCCGCTATAACGGTATCCTCAACCAGATGGGGATGAGTGCCGATCAGTACGCGCAGGCACTGCGTAATCAGCTCACTACCCAGCAGCTGATTAACGGCGTTGCGGGCACCGATTTTATGCTGAAAGGTGAAACCGACGAACTGGCTGCGCTGGTCGCTCAACAACGCGTGGTGCGTGAAGCGACTATCGACGTTAACGCGCTGGCGGCTAAACAAGCTGTGACCGAACCAGAAATCGCCAGCTACTACGAGCAAAACAAAAACAATTTCATGACTCCGGAACAATTCCGCGTGAGCTACATCAAGCTGGATGCCGCAACGATGCAGCAACCGGTTAGCGATGCGGATATCCAGAGCTACTACGATCAGCATCAGGATCAATTCACCCAGCCACAGCGTACTCGCTACAGCATCATCCAGACTAAAACTGAAGATGAAGCGAAAGCAGTACTTGAGGAGCTGAATAAAGGTGGTGATTTTGCTGCGTTAGCAAAAGAAAAATCTGCCGATATTATCTCTGCCCGTAACGGCGGCGATATGGGGTGGTTAGAAGATGCCACTATCCCGGATGAACTGAAAAATGCCGGTCTGAAAGAAAAAGGCCAACTGTCTGGCGTCATCAAATCTTCGGTCGGTTTCCTGATTGTGCGTCTGGATGATATTCAGCCGGCAAAAGTGAAGTCGTTAGACGAAGTGCGTGACGATATCGCGGCGAAAGTGAAACACGAAAAAGCCCTCGATGCTTATTACGCGCTGCAGCAGAAAGTGAGCGATGCGGCAAGCAATGACACCGAATCTCTGGCTGGCGCAGAGCAGGCTGCGGGCGTTAAAGCTACCCAGACTGGCTGGTTCAGCAAAGATAAACTGCCGGAAGAGTTGAACTTCAAGCCGGTTGCAGATGCTATCTTTAACGGCGGTCTGGTAGGTGAAAACGGCGCGCCGGGCATCAACTCTGACATTATCACCGTAGACGGCGATCGCGCATTCGTGTTGCGCATCAGCGAGCACAAACCGGAAGCGGTGAAACCGTTGGCAGATGTTCAGGAACAAGTTAAGGCACTGGTTCAGCACAACAAAGCTGAGCAACAGGCGAAAGTGGATGCTGAAAAACTGCTGGTTGAGCTGAAAGCGGGCAAAGGTGCGGAAGCTATGCAGGCTGCCGGTCTGAAATTTGGCGAGCCGAAAACCTTAAGCCGTTCCGGTCGTGACCCGATTAGCCAGGCGGCGTTTGCACTGCCACTGCCAGCGAAAGACAAACCAAGCTACGGTATGGCGACCGATATGCAAGGTAATGTGGTTCTGCTGGCGCTGGACGAAGTGAAACAAGGTTCTATGCCGGAAGATCAGAAAAAAGCGATGGTGCAGGGCATCACCCAGAACAACGCACAAATCGTCTTTGAAGCTCTGATGAGTAACCTGCGTAAAGAGGCGAAAATCAAAATTGGCGATGCGCTGGAACAGCAATAATCCGGAAGCCGCCTCGCAAAAAAATGCTTTGCAGCTGTAACAAGAAAAGGTCGCTTTCGCGGCCTTTTCCATTTCTGAACATTGCCATTTGTTTACTGTTTTCGCTGCCGTTAAGGTGATTCCACTGTTAACAAACAAGGAGAAAACAGTATGAAACACGGAATTAAAGCACTGCTCATCACCCTGTCTCTGGCCTGTGCCGGAATGTCTCATAGCGCGCTGGCGGCAGCTTCTGCGGTGAAACCGGCAGCGGTAGAAACCAAAGCGGAAGCTCCTGCAGCACAAAGCAAAGCGGCAGTACCGGCGAAAGCCAGTGACGAAGAAGGCACCAGGGTCAGCATTAATAATGCCAGCGCGGAAGAGCTAGCCCGCGCGATGAATGGCGTTGGTCTGAAGAAAGCGCAGGCAATTGTCAGTTATCGCGAAGAGTACGGCCCGTTTAAAACGGTGGAGGATTTAAAACAGGTGCCGGGAATGGGCAATTCGCTGGTGGAACGTAATCTGGCGGTATTAACCCTGTAATTAATTTGCATAGTGGCAATTTTTTGCCAGACTGAAGAGGTCATACCAGTTATGACCTCTGTACTTATAACAGTTCTTATAATAACAACGTAAGGTTATTGCGCTATGCAAACACAAATCAAAGTTCGTGGATATCATCTCGACGTCTACCAGCACGTCAACAACGCCCGCTACCTTGAGTTTCTCGAAGAAGCCCGCTGGGATGGGCTGGAAAATAGCGACAGCTTTCAATGGATGACTGCCCATAACATCGCTTTCGTGGTGGTTAATATCAATATCAACTATCGCCGCCCGGCGGTATTAAGCGACCTGTTAACCATTACCAGCCAGTTACAGCAATTAAATGGTAAAAGCGGCATTTTGAGTCAGGTCATCACTCTTGAGCCGGAAGGGCAGGTGGTGGCGGATGCACTTATCACGTTTGTTTGTATCGATCTCAAAACGCAGAAAGCATTAGCTCTGGAAGGGGAACTGCGCGAAAAACTGGATCTGATGGTTCAGTAAACGTTTTGTTGGCCGGATGCTCAAGCCGCATCCGGCGACACCACGAATAATTACTGCAACCCGGTTTTCTGCTTCATCGCTGCCATCACCGTCGGTTTGTCGGCCAGATAATGATTCAATCCGTTAGCGCGCAGATTACATGCAGCACAATGACCACAACCATCGCCTTTAATGCCGTTATAACAGGTCAGCGTTTCGTTACGCACTAAATCCAGTTTGCCGTAATAATCCGCGAGCGCCCAGGTTTCCGCTTTATCAATCCACATCAGCGGCGTTTCAAATCGAATATCTTTCGCCATGCCCAGACTGACGGCATGGTTCAGTGCTTTCACAAACTCATCGCGACAATCCGGGTAGCCGGAGAAATCCGTTTCGCAGACGCCAGTAATTACGGCTTCTGCTTTTACCTGATAAGCATATATTGCCGCCAGCGTCAGGAACAGAATATTACGCCCTGGGACAAACGTATTCGGGATACCATCGGCTTCAGGTTCATAATCAGGCACCGGAATGCTGTCACGCGTCAGGCTGCTGACCGCCAGCTCGTTGAGTAGCGTCACATCCAGCACCTTATGCGCGCGTGCACCCAGTTTCAATGCCAGTTCGCGTGCCACGTCAATCTCTGCGCGATGGCGCTGACCGTAATCGAACGTCACGCAATGGACTTCATCATATTGCTGCAATGCCTGTACCAGACAGGTGGTGGAATCCTGACCTCCACTAAACACAACGACGGCACGTCTCATAGGTAATCCTGCTAAATCGATAAAAGCGTTATGGTAACGCCTGCGGTTAACCCCGACCAGTGCTTCATTGCGACGGCGCGGGAAGCCAGGCTTCGGTAAATTCAAACCAGCCGCGCGGTGTTAGCCGCACACCGTTCACTCCGGGCGGGGCGCTAATGCGATAGTGATAATTGAACAACGGGGTCAGCGTTGCATCTTCCATTAACTGGCTAAACACGGTTTTCAGCGCGTTATTCCGCTTTTCCTCATCAGCCATCAACTGCACGGTATCCAGTGTCGATTGCTGATGTGCATATGCGGAAGCGTCGAAAACATATGACCAGAGTGGATCGCAACGCAGCCACTGCTCCAGGGTATATTCCGGCGCTTCGCCAATTAGCCTGTCGCCCATCATCAAATCTGCCTGTGCCAGCGGGGTCGTGTCGTCCCAGTTTTTCGCGTTATGAAAAACAATCGTTAATTCGCAACCTTCTGCTGCCAGCGTCGTTCGTAATTGTTCTGCCATTACATGAAGTTCCACTGGCAGGTGATAAACCAACGTCAGGTTTTCCGGTAATTTGACCTCATCCGGTACATCCCATTGTGGAATAGCCCAGCCAGGCAGCAATGCATTACTGGCAGTGATCAGGTTTTCTCCGACTTCTAACGTTTGTAGTAAACCGGATTGATGGATAATGGAAATCACTTTTCGCGCCTGCCAGAGGGAAAGGCGGGGGCTTTTGCGCAACGTTAAATAGCAAAAACCTAAACTGATGCCGCTACTGACCTGGCTGACCCGTGGCAACTCTTCAGGTTTACCGATGGTGATTTGTACTGGATGCTGACAACTGGTTCCCAAATCTTTTTCAAAAAGTGGTGGGGTTATCCAGTACTCAACCGCTTTTAGCAGTGGGTGACGCAAATGGTAATAATCATGGCTTTCGAGTCGCACCAGTTCTGCTGTGAATTTTGTTAAGCGAAAAGGACCGGTTCCCACCAGCGATAATTGCGGATGCGCCAGATGACTACAATAGCTCGCCAGCCTGTGTGCCAGCCAATAATCAGGGCGATGTAAAAAGAAGGTCAGACACTGCGGATGGGGGACTTCAATACGCTTCACGCTAGTCAATAATTTCCCCAACGCTGGCAGTTGTAGCAGCATCAATAATCGCTGGTGTAGTTGCGTTGCTTTTACCACATCGCCGTTATGCCAGTGCAGCGTTGAACGAAGATAAAAATCCCAGCGTAGCCCGTCAGCAGAGATTTCCCAGTGATGTGCTAAATCGCCAATCGGGCGTTGGGTATTATTGTCGAAGCGGGTCAGACCGGAAAATATCTGCCCGGCGAGATGCTGCTCGGCACGACCGGGTAAAAAGCCCGGTTGTAGCGGTTCGAGCGGGCGATAATAGGGAATACGCAACGTTGGCGTATCGTTTTGCCATTGCCCGCCCATAAACGGTTGTAATAGGGTGCGCAGTTCACCAGGAGCCAGTTGCGCCAGCTCCAGCACATCTTGCTGTTTTCCGGTTTCCAGTGCCTGTTCCATCATCGCGTTGCGCAGGGATCCCGGTGTCACCAGAAAACGCAGGTGCCCGCGTTTTCCGCGTCCTGATTGCGCCTGCCACTCCAGCCATCCCGACTCCTGAGCCTGACGTAACAGGGTGCGCACGTGGCGTTCGCTGCAAAAACAGCGTTCGGCCAGTTCGCTGACGGTGACGGATTGCGGCTCTCCGGCAGAAGGTTGCCACAGACGTTGATACTGGTTAAGACGGTTTAGCAGTCGCATATAAACCCGGAACAATATTATTTAACTATTCACTATTACTTCCGTATATATCAGGTAATACTCAATCACCATTAACCGTGTCACAGAGTGGAGAAAGAAATGGCTCGTCTGGCAGCATTTGATATGGACGGCACTTTATTGATGCCTGATCACCATTTAGGTGAGAAAACCCTCTCGACTCTGGCGCGTCTGCGTGAACGCGATATTACCCTCACTTTTGCTACGGGGCGTCATGCGCTGGAGATGCAGCATATTATCGGGGTGCTATCGCTGGATGCGTATTTAATTACCGGCAACGGTACGCGTGTGCACTCTCTGGAAGGCGAACTTTTACATCGTGATGATTTGCCTGCGGACGCGGCGGAATTAGTGCTGTACCAGAAATGGGATACCCAGGCCAGTATGCATATCTTCAATGACAATGGCTGGTTTACCGGGCAAGAGATCCCAGCATTGTTGCAGGCATTTGTGTATAGCGGTTTCCGTTATCAGATTATCGATGTCAAAAAAATGCCACTCGGCAGCGTCACCAAGATCTGTTTCTGTGGCGATCACGACGATCTTATGCGCTTGCATATCCAACTAAACGAAGCATTAGGCGAGCGCGCACATTTGTGTTTTTCTGCGATTAATTGCCTGGAAGTGCTGCCAGTGGGGTGTAATAAAGGCGCGGCGTTGGCGGTGCTGACCCAACATTTAGGTTTTCACTGCACGACTGCATGGCCTTTGGTGATGCGATGAACGATCGCGAAATGTTAGGCAGCGTCGGTAGCGGTTTTATCATGGGCAATGCGATGCCGCAACTGCGCGCGGAACTCCCTCATTTACCGGTGATTGGACATTGCCGAAATCAGGCGGTCTCTCACTATTTGACGCACTGGCTGGACAATCCACATCTACCTTATTCCCCCGAATAACGAGATCTCTTCCAGCGCCGGGCAATCGCCCGGTTTTTTTTACTTTGAATTTGTCATTTTGTGCAGTGGCGTTTAAACCGCACAGAATAAATTGTCGGTATTTCGTCTTTAAAATAGAATTAAAAGAGAAAAAAATTCTCTGCGGATTGGCTATGTTAGATAAAATTGACCGTAAGCTGCTGGCCTTACTACAGCAGGATTGCACCCTCTCTTTGCAGGCACTGGCAGAAGCCGTTAATCTGACAACCACGCCTTGCTGGAAGCGTCTGAAACGGCTGGAGGATGACGGTATCCTTATCGGCAAAGTCGCCCTGCTGGATCCGGAAAAAATTGGCCTTGGGCTGACTGCTTTTGTGCTGATTAAAACGCAACATCACAGCAGCGAATGGTATTGCCGCTTTGTCACGGTGGTAACGGAAATGCCAGAAGTGCTGGGGTTCTGGCGCATGGCCGGTGAATATGATTATCTGATGCGTGTTCAGGTTGCCGATATGAAACGCTATGACGAATTTTATAAGCGTCTGGTAAACAGCGTTCCAGGTCTGTCGGACGTTACTTCCAGCTTCGCGATGGAACAGATTAAATACACCACTTCTTTACCCATCGAATAAATATCCAGAATCAGGTCAGGACACAACGCGTGCGATTATTTGCTCAACTAAGCTGGTATTTCCGTCGGGAATGGCGTCGCTATCTCGGGGCTGTGGCCTTGCTTGTTATTATCGCGATGCTGCAACTGGTTCCGCCGAAAGTGGTCGGTATTGTTGTCGATGGCGTGACGGAACAACACTTTACTACCGGGCAGATCCTGATGTGGATCGCCACCATGGTGCTGATTGCAGTCGTGGTTTATCTCCTGCGTTATGTCTGGCGCGTACTGCTGTTTGGCGCGTCTTATCAACTGGCTGTTGAACTGCGTGAAGATTATTACCGCCAGCTAAGCCGCCAGCATCCAGAGTTTTACCTGCGTCATCGTACGGGCGACCTCATGGCTCGTGCGACCAATGACGTCGATCGGGTCGTGTTTGCCGCCGGAGAAGGGGTGCTGACGCTAGTGGATTCACTGGTGATGGGCTGCGCAGTGTTGATTATGATGTCAACGCAAATTAGCTGGCAGTTGACCTTATTTGCACTATTGCCGATGCCAGTGATGGCAATCATGATTAAGCGCAACGGCGATGCTTTGCATGAACGCTTTAAGCTGGCGCAGGCGGCGTTTTCCAGCCTCAACGATCGCACCCAGGAGAGCCTCACCAGTATCCGCATGATCAAAGCCTTTGGTCTGGAAGATCGCCAGTCGGCGCTATTTGCCGCAGATGCTGAAGACACTGGCAAGAAAAACATGCGGGTGGCGCGTATTGATGCCCGTTTTGATCCGACTATCTATATCGCGATTGGCATGGCGAATTTGCTGGCGATTGGTGGGGGAAGCTGGATGGTGGTGCAGGGCAGCTTAACGCTGGGGCAGCTCACCAGTTTTATGATGTATCTGGGGTTAATGATTTGGCCGATGCTGGCGCTGGCCTGGATGTTTAACATTGTGGAACGCGGCAGCGCGGCATATAGCCGTATTCGGACGATGCTGGCTGAAGCGCCGGTGGTGAATGATGGTAGCGAACCAGTGCCGCAAGGGCGTGGCGAACTGGATGTAAATATTCGCCAGTTTACTTATCCACAAACTGATCATCCTGCGCTGGAGAATGTCAGTTTCGCACTCAAACCCGGTCAGATGCTGGGGATTTGCGGACCGACCGGTTCTGGCAAAAGTACTCTGCTGTCACTCATTCAGCGTCATTTCGACGTCAGCGAGGGGGATATCCGCTTTCATGATATTCCCTTGACGCAGCTGCAACTCGATAGCTGGCGTAGCCGCCTGGCGGTGGTCAGCCAGACGCCGTTCCTTTTTTCCGACACCGTGGCGAATAACATCGCGCTGGGTTGCCCGAATGCCACCCAGCAAGAGATTGAACACGTAGCGCGGTTAGCCAGCGTACATGACGATATTTTGCGTCTACCGCAAGGTTACGACACAGAAGTGGGCGAGCGCGGCGTGATGCTTTCCGGTGGACAAAAGCAGCGCATATCCATTGCTCGTGCGTTATTAGTCAACGCAGAAATCCTTATCCTTGATGATGCGCTTTCGGCGGTGGACGGACGCACAGAGCATCAGATCCTGCATAACCTGCGCCAGTGGGGGCAGGGAAGAACAGTAATCATCAGTGCCCATCGCCTTTCTGCGCTGACGGAGGCCAGTGAGATTATTGTGATGCAGCACGGACATATCGCCCAGCGTGGCAATCATGATGCGCTGGCGCAACAAAGCGGCTGGTATCGCGATATGTATCGCTATCAACAACTGGAGGCGGCGCTTGACGATGCTCCGGAAATTCGTGAGGAGGCCGTCGATGCGTAGTTTTAGCCAACTCTGGCCGACTCTCAAACGCCTGTTAGCGTATGGTTCGCCGTGGCGTAAACCACTAGGGATTGCGGTTCTGATGATGTGGGTTGCGGCAGCGGCAGAAGTCAGTGGACCGCTACTCATCAGCTATTTCATCGATAATATGGTGGCGAAAAATAATCTGCCGTTGAAAGTGGTTGCCGGTCTGGCGGCGGCGTATGTTGGGCTGCAACTGTTTGCCGCTGGATTGCACTACGCACAGTCGCTGCTGTTTAATCGGGCGGCAGTTGGCGTTGTACAACAGTTGCGTACCGATGTAATGGATGCTGCGCTACGCCAGCCATTAAGCGAGTTTGATATCCAGCCTGTCGGGCAGGTGATTTCCCGCGTCACTAATGATACTGAAGTGATCCGCGACCTCTACGTTACTGTGGTTGCGACCGTTCTGCGTAGCGCCGCACTGGTGGGCGCGATGCTGGTAGCGATGTTCAGCCTCGACTGGCGGATGGCGCTGGTGGCGATAATGATTTTTCCGGTCGTGCTGGTGGTGATGGTGATATACCAGCGTTACAGTACGCCGATTGTCCGCCGTGTGCGCGCCTATCTGGCGGATATCAACGACGGCTTTAACGAAATCATCAACGGTATGAGCGTCATCCAGCAGTTCCGTCAGCAGGCACGATTTGGTGAACGCATGGGTGAGGCCAGTCGGTCGCACTATATGGCGAGGATGCAAACCCTGCGCCTCGACGGTTTTTTACTGCGGCCATTACTGAGTCTTTTTTCGTCGCTCATCCTTTGTGGCTTGTTGATGCTGTTTGGCTTCTCCGCCAGCGGCACCATTGAAGTGGGCGTGCTGTATGCGTTTATCAGCTATCTTGGGCGGCTTAACGAACCATTAATCGAACTGACCACGCAACAGGCGATGCTGCAACAGGCTGTTGTTGCTGGTGAGCGCGTGTTTGAGCTGATGGACGGACCGCGCCAGCAATATGGCAATGATGATCGCCCGTTACAGAGCGGCACCATCGAAGTCGATAATGTGTCGTTTGCTTATCGCGACAACAATCTGGTACTGAAGAACATTAATCTCTCTGTGCCTTCGCGTAACTTTGTGGCGCTGGTCGGGCATACCGGCAGTGGCAAAAGCACCCTTGCAAGTTTATTGATGGGCTATTACCCGCTAACGGAAGGTGAGATTCATCTCGACGGTCGTCCATTAAATTCGCTAAGTCACAGCGCATTACGTCAGGGCGTGGCGATGGTGCAGCAAGATCCGGTGGTGCTGGCGGATACCTTCCTCGCCAACGTGACGCTGGGGCGTGATATCTCCGAAGAACGCGTCTGGCAGGCGCTGGAAACCGTGCAACTGGCGGAGCTGGCGCGTAGCATGAGCGACGGTATTTACACGCCGCTTGGCGAGCAGGGGAATAATCTCTCAGTCGGGCAAAAGCAACTGCTGGCACTGGCACGCGTGTTGGTGGAGACGCCGCAAATCCTGATTCTTGATGAGGCAACCGCCAGCATTGACTCCGGTACTGAACAGGCGATTCAACATGCTCTGGCGGCGGTGCGTGAGCATACCACGCTGGTGGTGATTGCTCACCGCTTATCAACTATTGTTGATGCCGACACTATTCTGGTGCTTCATCGTGGGCAAGCCGTGGAGCAGGGCACGCACCAGCAACTGCTGGCGGCCCAGGGGCGTTACTGGCAGATGTATCAACTGCAACTTGCGGGCGAAGAGCTGGCAGCCAGCGTGCGTGAAGAGGAATCATTGAGCGCCTGAATAGCGCAAAATTTCATCGTTGGTGCAAAAATGTAACGCACTGTGCACTGTCATAGTGCGTTTTCATTTTCAATCTTCTTAACTTCCTGCTCTCTTTCTCGTTTTTCATTTCTGGCACACCGCTTGCAATACCTTCTTCGTGTAGCAGAACCATTACCGAATTCTGACCGGAGGGGATCTATGAAGCTGGTGACCGTGATAATCAAACCATTCAAGCTGGAAGACGTTCGTGAAGCGTTATCTTCCATTGGTATTCAGGGGCTGACCGTCACCGAAGTGAAAGGTTTCGGGCGTCAGAAAGGACATGCTGAGCTGTACCGGGGGGCGGAATACAGCGTCAACTTCCTGCCAAAAGTAAAAATTGATGTGGCGATTGCTGATGACCAACTCGATGAAGTGATCGATATCGTCAGCAAGGCGGCTTACACCGGAAAAATTGGTGACGGCAAAATCTTCGTCGCTGAATTGCAACGCGTCATTCGAATTCGTACCGGCGAAGCCGACGAAGCGGCGCTGTAATCTCTGGCACACAGCAACAGGAACGAAAAATGAAGATAGCGACGATAAAAACTGGGCTTGCTTCACTGGCGATGCTGCCGGGACTGGTAACGGCTGCACCTGCGGTGGCCGATAAAGCCGACAATGCGTTTATGATGATTTGTACTGCGCTGGTGCTGTTTATGACTATTCCGGGAATTGCCCTGTTTTACGGTGGGTTGATTCGCGGCAAAAACGTGCTGTCGATGCTGACGCAGGTGACCGTGACGTTTGCACTGGTCTGTATTCTCTGGGTGGTTTACGGCTACTCGCTGGCGTTTGGTGAAGGCAACAATTTCTTTGGCAACATTAACTGGTTAATGCTGAAAAACATCGAACTGACGGCGGTGATGGGCAGCATTTATCAGTATATCCACGTAGCGTTTCAGGGATCGTTTGCCTGCATTACCGTAGGCTTGATCGTTGGGGCGCTGGCGGAACGAATCCGCTTCTCAGCTGTGTTGATCTTCGTGGTAGTGTGGCTGACGCTCTCTTACATTCCGATTGCGCATATGGTCTGGGGCGGCGGTTTGCTGGCTTCTCACGGTGCGCTGGATTTCGCGGGCGGCACGGTGGTGCACATTAACGCCGCAATTGCCGGTCTGGTGGGCGCATATCTGATAGGCAAACGCGTGGGCTTCGGCAAAGAGGCGTTTAAACCGCACAACCTGCCGATGGTCTTTACCGGGACTGCCATTCTCTATATCGGTTGGTTTGGCTTTAACGCCGGGTCAGCGGGCACGGCGAATGAAATCGCGGCACTGGCATTTGTGAATACTGTGGTCGCAACGGCAGCGGCAATTCTTGGCTGGATCTTCGGTGAATGGGCGCTGCGTGGTAAGCCTTCACTGCTGGGAGCGTGTTCTGGCGCGATTGCCGGTCTGGTCGGCGTGACGCCAGCCTGTGGCTATATTGGGGTTGGCGGTGCGTTGATTATCGGCGGGGTAGCTGGTCTGGCGGGCTTGTGGGGCGTTACCATGTTGAAACGCCTGCTGCGGGTGGATGATCCCTGCGATGTCTTCGGGGTACACGGTGTTTGTGGCATTGTCGGCTGTATCATGACCGGGATTTTTGCCGCCAGTTCGCTGGGGGGGGTGGGCTTCGCCGAAGGTGTGACGATGGGACATCAGCTGTTGGTACAGCTGGAAAGCATCGCCATTACGATTGTCTGGTCTGGTGTGGTGGCATTTATTGGCTACAAACTGGCGGATTTGACAGTTGGCCTGCGCGTGCCGGAAGAGCAGGAGCGCGAAGGACTGGACGTCAACAGCCACGGTGAAAATGCTTATAACGCGTAACAAGCACTGCAAAAAAATAGCCGGACGGTTTTCACCTCCGGCTGTTTTTTTAATTGTGATTACGCATTACCCCTTCCTGAACGGTCGAGGCAACCAGCACGCCGTCCTGGGTATAAAACTCCCCGCGCACAAAGCCGCGTGCGCTGGACGCCGAGGTGCTCTCCACGCTATACAACAGCCATTCGTTCAAATTAAACGGGCGATGGAACCACATGGAATGGTCAATGGTGGCAATCTGAATCCCCGGTTCAAGAAAACCGATGCCGTGCGGCTGTAAAGCAACCGGCAGGAAGTTAAGGTCAGAAGCGTAACCGAGCAGATACTGATGAACGCGCAGATCATCCGGCACGCTACCATTTGCGCGGATCCATACCTGACGATGCGGTTCTGCAACGTGCCCTTTCAGCGGGTTATGAAACTCTACCGGACGAACCTCCAGCGGACGATCGCAGATGAATTTATCTTTTAGCACCGGCGGCAGCAGGTGCGCCAGCGATTGGGCGATTTGCGTTTCCGAAGGCAGGCCATCAGGCGCTGGCGCGGGCGGCATCTCTTTTTGGTGCTCGAATCCAGCCTCTGGCGCCTGGAAAGAGGCCGTCATATAGAAAATCGGTTTACCGTTTTGAATAGCAGCAACCCGGCGGGCGCTGAAGCTGTTGCCGTCGCGTAGCGTTTCTACATCATAAATAATGGGTTTTTTGCTATCGCCAGGGCGAAGAAAGTAGCTATGAAACGAATGCACCAGACGCTCTTCCGGGACCGTCTCTTTTGCTGCATATAGCGCCTGACCAACAACCTGGCCGCCAAAGACCTGGCGTAAACCTAAATCCTCACTCTGGCCGCGAAAGAGTCCTTCCTCAATTTTTTCCAGATTTAACAATGTCAGTAAATTTTTTAGCGCCTGACTCATATAACTCTCCAGTAACAAAGCTGCCGCAGCAAGCCAAAGTGAGTTGAGTATAACGCAATTTTGGTACTGGTCCGATGGGTGCAATGGTCTGAATTACGGGCCAAATGCAGGCGTTAATACGTGACATGTGCCACACTTATTGACGTTACTATTTTGTTAACCACTCTTCCGGCGAGGAAAGTTAGCCCGCTGGTGCATTGATAATAAGGAGAAGTGAATGAAACTCGTGCACATGGCCAGTGGTTTAGCGGTTGCAATTGCGTTGGCAGCTTGCGCGGATAAAAGCGCGGATATCCAGACGCCAGCACCGGCTGCAAATACGTCTATTGCAGCGACACAGCAACCTGCTATACAACAACCGAATGTTTCCGGTACGGTCTGGATCCGTCAGAAAGTCGCACTGCCGCCTGATGCTGTGCTGACCGTGACACTTTCTGACGCGTCGTTAGCCGATGCGCCTTCTAAAGTTCTGGCGCAGAAAGCAGTACGTACCGAAGGTAAACAGTCACCGTTCAGTTTTGTTCTGCCATTTAACCCGGCAGACGTTCAGCCGAACGCACGTATCCTGTTGAGTGCGGCGGTTACCGTGAACGACAAATTGGTGTTTATCACCGATACCGTTCAACCGGTGATCAATCAGGGCGGAACCAAAGCTGACCTGACATTAGTGCCGGTTCAGCAAACCGCTGTACCGGTTCAGGCCAGCGGTGGCGCAACGACCACCGTACCTTCGACTTCACCAACCCAGGTGAATCCGTCTTCGGCAGTTCCAGCCCCTACGCAATACTAAGCGCCACTAACCCTCTCCGCTGGAGAGGGTTAGTAAATCCAGCGATAACGCTGTAAGTCGATTTGCCCGCTTCCCGACACCATCACTCCTTCTGCCAGTAATGCCTGCCGTTGACGCTGCAAATCCGGGCCGGTTAACGAGATTGTGCCGTGGCGATTAACCACCCGATGCCAGGGGAGGGTGCTGCCTTCGGGTAGACGCTTTAACACACCGCCCACCTGGCGCGCAGCACGGGGTGATCCTGCCAGTTTTGCGACGTCGCCGTAAGTGGTGACGTAGCCTTCGGGAATAGCGGCTACGATTTGCCAGACGCGTTGGGGAAATGAATCTTCTTTTTCCATCTTTTCTTCCTGAGGTAATTTTTCAGCATAATCTGGAAAAACCTCTGAGTGAAGCCGCATTGCGCAAGAAACCAGCATCCGGCACGCAATGGGTTGCAATTAGCCGGGGCAGCAGTGATAATGCGCCTGCGCGTTGGTTCTCAACGCTCTCAATGGGGGCTCTGTTGGTTCTCCCGCAACGCTACTCTGTTTACCAGGTCAGGTCCGGAAGGAAGCAGCCAAGGCAGATGACGCGTGTGCCGGGATGTAGCTGGCAGGGCCCCCACCCATTTCTGCTCCTGCCGTTTCGTCAAAAAATCCCAATGTGGCTAAACTTTAACCACGACTGACGCCGCAAGAATTGTCTGGCTGCGCAGTACGCTTCGGAGGTATTTCTGATGAAGTATGTTGATGGTTTTGTGGTTGCTGTTCCTGCCGAAAATAAAGATGCCTATCGAGAAATGGCCGCAAAGGCCGCGCCATTGTTTAAAGAGTTCGGCGCGCTTCGTATTGTTGAATGTTGGGCCAGCGATGTGCCAAACGGCAAAGTGACCGATTTTCGCATGGCAGTGAAAGCGGAAGAGAATGAGGAAGTGGTGTTTAGCTGGATTGAATACCCTTCAAAAGAGGTCCGCGACGCTGCCAATCAAAAAATGATGTCTGACCCACGAATGAAAGAGTTCGGCGAATCAATGCCGTTTGATGGCAAACGGATGATTTACGGCGGGTTTGAGTCAATCATCGACGAGTAGCGTGACGGGCTGTGCGGCGTGCCGCCAGCCCCCAAAATTTACAGATGGTAATCTGCCCAGCGTATGAAATCTTCTTTTGGCAACGCTTTGCTGTACAGCCAGCCCTGACCGTAATGCACGCCATGCTGACGTAGCCACTCTTCCTGTTTACCCGTTTCGATCCCTTCCGCCACCATTTTCAGTTTCAACGTTTTTGCCATTTCGATGATATGCGGTGTGACATTTTTATATTCCAACGCATCAACGAAGGATTTATCGATCTTCAGAATGTCGACATCCAGATCCTGTAAATAACTTAAACTTGAATACCCCGTACCAAAATCATCCAGGTAAATATCATGACCCGCTTCCCGGTAGCGCGAAATTATCGGGGCGCTGGTTTTCGGATCGGCAAATTCGCGCTCTGTGAGTTCAAGAGCGATCTGTTTGGGGTTAACCTGGTAGTGATTGATCATGTCTCGCAGCAGTTGCGGAATTTTTTCCGAGGCGAGCACGGTGGATTCAAGATTGATGGAAATATGTTGTTCCGGGTGTTGTCGCAGCCAGTCGCCCATATCTTCAAACACGTTTCTTATAATCAGCAGCGTCAGAGGCTCAGAAAGACCCGTTTGCTGTGCCAGCGGAATAAAACTATCTGGCGACAACCAACTACCGTCTGTCTGCGGCCAGCGCGCCAGTGCTTCGGCACCGACAATTTTGCCATTGGCTAAGGAGACAATCGGCTGATAGTGCACACAAATATCACGATTTTCGATGGCATCCTGCAAGCGATGATGCGGAGACTGGATACGACGCAAAATACGCAGCACAAACATGGCTGCCAGCAGGCCAATTAACAACCCTACAGGTAACCAGATAAAGACCTGCCGATGCCAGCCTTTTTGCAACGTTTTCGTTGAAGCCCAGGTGATGATGGAAATATTCATCTCTGGTAAGGGCAGAATGTCGTAAATGATCCCATTATTTTCGATGTGCTCACCGGGTGTTTTTTGCAATTGGGTAATAATACCCCGGGCAATTTCGTCGCTGCTGGTTATGACTATATTACGGGCATTGCCAATAATAGCGGCATCAATTTGCCATGAGCTATAAGGAATCACGTCGATAAAGGAGGCGGGGTCGATCATCACTACGTAATGTGCGGTTCCCATAGCAACCATGTAACGGGTAATACCTAAGTCATTGTGTGAGGTTAACCAGACCCGATAACCATCTTTTGAAATCTTCCCCGGCTCCGGAAAGGTATCCGGTGGGCTTTCGTGTTCCAGAGAAGAGCATTGGGGAACGTTGTTATCGATATAAACCACTTCCTGAATATAGCGATAGCTGTATGAAACCCGCCGCATTTCCATGAGATGCTCTTCACTACAGGCTCCGCCTTGCCATCTTTCCAGCTCTTGTAGTGCATCTTTCCCTTGCGTCGCCACTTTATTGGCTCGAATAGCGACGCGGGAGGAATAGGTATTCAGCTCTTCAACAAACGACGCTTCTACCTGCTGATGAGCCAGCCAGATGCTTAAGCCGACAGGCAGTAGTACTGAAAGTATAAGCACTCCCGAAATCAGGCCGACCAGATGTCGTGTTCTCACCAACATGTCCTTATCAACACAATGTAGGGAAAGTATATCTGATTGTGGAAAAAGGCTGGCAGGAGATAAGTGGGTAAGGTCAGTATTTCATGAAATGATGGGTGGCAACGATCATTGTCAATTGACCAGGCGCAGAGCTTACGCCTGGTGTGAAAGTCTGACTTAAGTTGTTGATTCGGCGCGAGCGAGAGTGAAAATATCGTAAAAAGACAGCTCGCCTTTACGGGCGATCATTTTTTGCAGTTGTTCTTTATGAACATCTGCGACACGCGGCGAGTTCAGTATGGTTTCAACCAGCGCGGCAGGGACAAAGCGCGTGTTATACCATTCGCCGTTATAGCAAACTCGAAAATCCAGCACGTCGATGTCTTCGTAGCGGTAGCGTGGGTAAACATCGAAAAAGAAGAAACCGTTGAGCAGGATGAATAGCACGACAAGGAGCCAGACTGAACCTGATAGCGTTTCGGACTGCAACATCACTGCCAGCGTAGCAAAAAAGGCAACATACATGCCAATAAACAGCCCCGGATGTTTGCGGATAAAACTGATACTAAAGCGGGGCTTGTTGTCGCGTTTTTCGCGCGTATTCAGAGATTCAATTGTTTCGGTCAGCAGGCGTTGTATTTCGGTCATCTTTTGCCTTCGTGGTATCTGCAACTCTCCAGGGAACACCCTATTTTAACGTGGGAATGACATGAGAAAAGTAACAGATTAACTACAATTTTGCATAACAGTTGCAAATTATAGTTACAGTTTTTTAATGACTCTGGCTGGGTTACCGCCTACGACAACATTATCAGGGACATCTTTGGTGACGACGGCACCTGATGCCACTACGACGTTATCGCCAATGGTAACGCCCGGGTTAATGATGGCACGACCACCAATCCAGACGTTGTTACCGATAGTCACCGGTTTCCCCAGTTCAACACCGCTATTACGTGCTACAGGGTCGATGGGATGTGTTGCCGTGTAGATATGGACACCAGGCGCCAGCATACAATTATCGCCGATATGAATAGGGCAGACATCAAGCATCACGCAATCGAAGTTCGCGTAAAACCCTTTACCGAGAAAAATGTTATAGCCATAGTCGCAGCGAAAGGAGGGCTCAATATACGCATCCGCAACCTGACCGAGTAAATCGGCGAGGATTTTTTGGCGTAAGGATTGATCTTCCGGCGAGGAATGATTGTATTGGTGAATAAGCTGACGAGCGCGCAGGCGATCGCGAGATAAAGTCTCATCTGCCGATCGATACAACTCACCAGCAATCATCTTTTCTTTTTCTGTGCTCATTACTGACGACCCGGTTGCTGGAAATGGGGCAACACAGTAATACGAAATGTCAGTGATGAGAACGTTCCCGTCACCTCTGTGTGACAGAAGTCACACGCGGCATGTCGTCATAGTAAAAATAAAATATATCTAATAAACAGATGGTTATAGTCCAGTGCTTATACTGTTTAATTATCGAATAAATTTCCACACCGAGGAAGGGATCTTGTCGTAAAGCTTATTCATGGTCAATTCTGCAAGACGGTGATCTGCGGCTGAGTAAAATACCGCCAGTTCATTATCTGATAATTCGTATTTATTTTTCTCGATAACACGTTCCAGCGTGTCAATTGTCTGACAACGACGCAAACGCATCAAATAATCGGTTTTCGTTAAAGGCTTATCGGACATACTTCTACCCATGGTTGTAATAATTAGAACAAGATAAACTCGCAGGATTCTCTTTAGTGGCGTTCACAAAACAACGGAACAGTCGGTTACCTGACTTCCGCCATTTCTGGAGATCCTGCATATTAATACCATAACTACTGAACAACATAAAGGTGTCGTCCAGATATTCATCTATCTGCTCAATGAGCTTATTGTCTTCATTATACTTAATTTTGTAATTAAGTGCGAAGGTCGCAATATGCTCAATGAGTTCATTAAGCTGCAGATTGATAGCCGAGGTAGGGTCGTTAACCCAACCATGGTTACTTTCTTCAAGGTTTGCAAGACAGTCATGATACAGGGTTTCGCAGAGAAATTTAAGCTGTGCAATATCATGTCTTTTTGGTGAGTATTCATCCATAACGCGTCCCCTTCTTAGTGGTTGAACTAACGGACACCTTTCGGGGTGGGAAAACTTACTGACCTGGACTTGCCCTCACAGTTGTTAGATTAACTATAATCCACTCTATGAAGGTTTTCATCGCATTATTACGAAAAATTACAATTAGTGGGAGGAGAGGGAAAAGGCTTACTTTTTCACCCTGCATCAACCACGTAAAGGCTAAAGCAGTTTGTTTGATGCTATTCATAACGTAATCAGGATCCTTGCGTCGGGGGTGATAAAATGAGACGGGAATTTGTCACACTAATACCCAGGATTACTCTGATTATGATGTAATTGATATGAATAAATAAAGGATTGCCGCAAATAAGTAAGAATAGCCTCTAGATGTCTATGGGTTATTATACCTATTACTGTCACTTAATATAAATTAACTAACAATAAGCATTTTTTATGAATTTTATGTAGCGTTAAAACTAACTTCCGTTTGCGAGATTAGCTGTAAACATTGTTATTTTAAGATTATACGTATTAAAAAGGCCGCTTGCGCGGCCTTAGTGATTACGAGATCTATCAATGATGATCGACAGTATGGTTATGTTCGATATCTTCATTTTTGCGGCTAAAGCGGCGGCGAACCACCACGAAGAACACCGGAACAAAGAAGATCGCCAGTACCGTTGCCGTCACCATCCCACCCATTACGCCAGTACCTACCGCATTTTGTGCGCCAGAGCCAGCACCAGTGCTGATAACCAACGGCATAACACCGAGGATAAACGCCAGTGAGGTCATCAGGATTGGGCGTAAACGCATACGCACCGCGTCCAGAGTTGCTTCAATCAGACCTTTACCTTCTTTATCCATCAAGTCTTTGGCGAATTCGACGATAAGTATCGCGTTCTTCGCCGACAACCCAATGGTTGTAAGCAGGCCCACCTGGAAGTATACGTCATTGGTTAAGCCACGGAAGGTGGCTGCCAGCAACGCACCGATAACCCCTAGCGGAACAACCAGCATAACGGAGAACGGAATCGACCAGCTCTCATACAGCGCCGCCAGACACAGGAACACCACAATCAACGAAATTGCGTACAGCGAAGGCGCCTGGTTGCCGGAGAGACGTTCCTGATAGGACATCCCCGTCCAGTCGTAGCCAACCCCCGTAGGCAGTTTGCTCGCCAGTTGCTCCATCAACGCCATCGCTTCACCGGTACTCTTGCCTGGTGCTGCCTGGCCTAAGATCTCCATGGATGGCAGACCGTTGTAACGTTCCAGACGCGGCGAACCGTATTCCCAACGGGAAGAGGAGAACGCCGAGAATGGCACCATCTGACCATTAGCCGCGCGGACATACCAGTTACCGATATCTTCTGGCAACATGCGGTATTTCGCTTCTGACATCACGTAAACTTTCTTCACGCGACCACGGTCGATAAAGTCGTTCACGTAGCTGCCGCCCCATGCAGCACCCAGAGTGGTGTTAATGTCGTTGATAGAAACACCCAGCGCCTGAGCTTTTTCCTGGTCGATATCAATTTTAAACTGCGGCGTGTCTTCCAGACCGTTCGGACGCACGCTGGTCAGCATATCAGGATGCTTCGCCGCTTCGCCCAGCAACTGGTTACGTGCCTGAGTCAGTTTTTCGTGACCGAGGCCGGCCTGGTCAATCAACTCAAAGTCAAAACCGGTTGCCGTACCCAGTTCTACAATCGCTGGCAGGTTAAAGGCGAACACCATCGCATCTTTAATCTGCGAGAAAGCGCGCGTTGCACGCGTGGTAATTGCTTCAACTTTGTTCTCATCACCCGGACGGTCAGCCCAGTCCTTCAACGAAACGAACGCAATACCCGTGTTCTGACCACGTCCTGCAAAACCGAAGCCGTTAACGGCGAACACCGATTCAACGTTGTTCTTTTCTTTGGTCAGATAGTAATTCGTCACTTCGTTGAGCACTTTCTGCGTGCGTTCCTGCGTTGCGCCTGCAGGCAGCTGAACCATGGTCATAAATACGCCCTGGTCTTCATCTGGCAAGAAGGAGCTTGGCAGACGCACGAACAGATAGGCCATGCCGACCACGATGATCAGATACAGCACCAGATAACGCCCCGTACTGCGCAGAATTCCGCCTACGCTGTCGGTGTAGTGGTGCGTGCTCTTCTCGAACATGCGGTTAAACCAGCCGAAGAAGCCTTTCTTGCCTTCCCCGTGATCGCCTTTGGCAATCGGTTTCAGCATGGTCGCACAAAGCGCCGGAGTCAGGATCAATGCCACCAGTACCGACAGTGCCATTGCCGAAACAATGGTAATGGAGAACTGACGATAGATTGCACCAGTCGAACCGCCGAAGAAGGCCATTGGTACGAATACCGCAGACAGCACCATCGCGATACCCACCAGTGCGCCCTGAATCTGCCCCATCGATTTACGTGTAGCTTCTTTCGGCGGCAAACCTTCTTCCGCCATCACACGTTCCACGTTTTCTACTACAACGATGGCGTCATCCACCAACAGGCCGATAGCGAGCACCATCCCGAACATCGTTAGCGTGTTTATCGAGAAGCCAAAGGCAGCAAGAACCGCAAAGGTTCCCAGCAATACCACCGGTACGGCAATGGTCGGAATCAACGTCGCGCGGAAGTTCTGCAAGAACAGATACATGACCAGGAACACGAGGATGATCGCTTCAACCAGCGTTTTAACCACTTCGTGAATGGAAATTTTCACGAACGGCGTAGTATCGTATGGATAAACGATTTTCAGACCCGATGGGAAGAACGGCTCCATCTTCGCCAGTTCAGCACGGATTGCCGCAGCCGTATCCAGCGCGTTCGCACCGGTCGCCAGTTTGATACCCAGACCAGAAGCGGGTTGTCCGTTAAACTCTGCGATGATGTCGTAGTTCTCACCACCCAGCTCAATTTTCGCCACATCACGCAGCAGTACGCGGGAACCATCCTGATTCACTTTCAGCAGAATTTTGCCGAACTCTTCAGTGGAGGTCAGACGCGTCTGAGCAATAATAGAGGCGTTAAGCTGCTGGCCTTTCACCGGCGGCGTACCACCGAGCTGACCGGCAGCGACCTGGGCGTTTTGTGCTTTGATAGCGGTAATGACATCAACCGGCGTTAACTGGTATTTGTTCAGCTCATTCGGGTTCATCCAGATACGCATCGCATACTGTGAACCGAACAGCTGAACGTCACCGACGCCTGATGTACGGCTGATGGCATCTTTCATATTCGCCGCTACATAGTCGGAGATATCCTCCTGCGTCATGGAGCCATCGGTGTTGATAACGCCGACAACCATCAGGAAGCTACTGGAGGATTTCTCAACGCTCACCCCTTGCTGCTGTACTTCCTGCGGCAGTAATGGCATCGCCAGTTGCAGTTTGTTCTGCACCTGAACCTGCGCAATATCCGCATCAGTACCAGACTCAAAGGTCAGGGTGATCTGCACAGTACCCGTGGAGTCACTGTTGGAGGACATGTACATCAGGTTATCGATACCGTTCATATTCTGTTCGATAACCTGTGTAACAGTGTCCTGCACCGTTTTTGCATCAGCGCCAGGATAGGAAGCGGAGATCGTTACTGCCGGCGGTGCAATCGTAGGATATTGCGCCACCGGCAGTTTGAGGATCGCCAGCCCCCCTGCCAACATGATGATGATGGCGATCACCCACGCAAAAATCGGGCGATCAATAAAGAAATTAGGCATGTCTTAACGGCTCCTGTTTAAGTTAAGACTTGGACTGTTCAGGCTGAGCACCGCTTGCGTCTTGCTGGTTGTTATCAGCGGTTATCTCTTGTGCTTTCACCTGGACACCAGGACGCACTTTCTGCAGCCCACTTACTACTACTCGTTCGCCTGCTTTCAGACCCTCAGTCACCAGCCACTTATCGCCAATGGCCTGGCTTGCGACGATCGGACGAGTTTCCACTTTGTCATCCGCGCCAACTACCAGAACGGTAGCTTCGCCGCGTGGTGTACGAGTTACACCTTGTTGCGGAACTAAAATGGCGGTTGGATTAAGCCCTTCTTCCAGACGTGCGCGCACGAACATACCCGGCAGCAGGGTGTGATCCGGGTTCGGGAAGATAGCGCGTAAAGTGATAGAACCGGTGGTCTGATCAACGGTAACGTCAGAGAACTCCAGCGTACCGTCCTGCGGGAACTTAATACCGTCACTGGTGATTAGCGAGACTTTGGCTTTACCGTTCTCTTGCTTCAGTGTGCCGTTGGCGAGTTCTTGTTTCAGACGCAGGAAATCGTTACTGGACTGAGTAACATCAACGTAGATCGGATCAAGTTGCTGTACGGTCGCCAGCGCAGTCGCCTGGCCGTTTTGCACCAATGCGCCTTCCGTCACGTTCGATTTACCAATACGGCCGGTAATCGGAGAGGTGACTTTGGTGTAAGCCAGATTGATGCGCGCGGTTTCAACAGCCGCTTTCGCCGCAGTAACAGCCGCATTTGCCTGTTGCGCATCAGCCAGCGCCTGATCGTACTCTTGCTTACTGATGTACTGAGTACCCAGCAGCTTCTGGTAACGATTAACAGTCAACTGCGCGATATTGGCTGCTGCCTGCGCTTTAGCCAGATCGCCTTTTGCACTGTCGTACGCTGCCTGATAGGTCGCAGGATCAATCTGATAGAGAGAGACACCTGCTTCGATGTCGCTACCTTCTTTGAAATTACGCTTCAGGATAATCCCGCTAACTTGAGGACGAACTTCTGCGATCCGGTAGGCACTGGTGCGACCCGGAAGCTCGGTTGTGATCTGCAGAGGTTCAGTTTTGACTGTTACTACCCCAACAGCGGGCATCTGCTGGCCACCTTGTTGGGCCTGTTTGTCGTCACATCCTGTAAGCGCTAAGCTGCCTGAGAGCATCAGAACGATCGCCAGAGGCGTAAACCCTCTGTTTTTGTTCATATGTAAACCTCGAGTGTCCGATTTCAAATTGGTCAATGGTCAAAAGTCGATAAACCCATTGCTGCGTTTATATTATCGTCGTGCTATGGTACATACATTCATAAATGTATGTAAATCTAACGCCTGTAAATTCACGAACATATGGCACGAAAAACCAAACAAGAAGCGCAAGAAACGCGTCAACACATCCTCGATGTGGCTTTACGTCTTTTCTCACAGCAGGGGGTATCATCCACCTCACTGGGAGAGATTGCAAAAGCAGCAGGCGTTACGCGTGGTGCAATCTACTGGCATTTTAAAGATAAGTCGGATTTGTTCAGTGAGATCTGGGAGCTGTCAGAATCCAATATTGGTGAACTAGAGCTTGAGTATCAGGCAAAATTCCCTGACGATCCACTCTCAGTATTAAGAGAAATACTAATTCATGTTCTTGAATCGACGGTGACTGAAGAGCGGCGGCGATTATTGATGGAGATTATTTTCCACAAATGCGAATTTGTCGGAGAAATGGCTGTTGTTCAACAGGCACAACGTAATCTCTGTCTGGAAAGTTATGACCGTATAGAACAAACGTTAAGACATTGTATTGAAGCGAAAATGCTGCCCGCAGATTTAATGACGCGTCGCGCAGCCATTATTATGCGCGGCTATATTTCCGGCTTAATGGAAAATTGGCTCTTTGCCCCGCAATCTTTTGACCTCAAAAAAGAAGCCCGCGATTACGTTGCCATATTGTTGGAAATGTATCTTCTTTGCCCTACGCTTCGTACACCGGCCACCAACGAAAAATCCTGAATCAGACTCCAGGATTTTTCCTGGACATTTTCTCTGTTGCTATTCTGGCTCTCTACGGCGTGCTATTCTAGCCGCTTGACTATTTCAGGTCGTCCTTCAGGTTCAGAAACCTTCATTCATCATGACTATGTTCCAGTATTACAAACGATCACGGCATTTTGTTTTTTCAGCATTTATTGCTTTTGTTTTGGTCTTGTTATGCCAGAACACGGCCTTTGCGCGGGCGTCATCAAATGGTGACTTACCGACGAAAGCGGATCTACAGGCACAGCTTGACTCGCTTAATAAACAAAAAGATCTTTCTGCTCAGGACAAACTGGTTCAGCAGGATCTGACAGACACATTAGCCACTCTCGATAAAATCGATCGCGTAAAAGAAGAGACGGTTCAGTTACGACAAAAAGTGGCTGAAGCGCCAGAAAAAATGCGCCAGGCGACCGCAGCGTTAACCGCACTTAGCGATGTGGACAACGACGACGAAACGCGCAAAATTCTGAGCACGCTTTCGTTGCGCCAACTGGAAACTCGCGTTGCCCAGGCGCTGGACGATTTGCAAAACGCACAAAACGATCTGGCGTCTTATAACAGCCAGTTAGTTTCTTTACAGACGCAGCCTGAACGCGTGCAAAATGCGATGTATACCGCCTCACAGCAGCTGCAACAAATTCGCAGCCGCCTGGATGGCACGGAAGTCGGTGAGACAGCCTTACGTCCCAGCCAGAAAGTGCTGATGCAGGCGCAGCAGGCTTTGTTGAATGCCGAGATTGACCAGCAACGTAAAAGCCTGGAAGGGAACACCGTCTTACAGGATACCCTGCAAAAGCAACGCGATTATGTGACGGCGAACAGCACTCGTCTGGAACATGAGCTGCAACTATTGCAGGAGGCGGTTAACAGCAAGCGTCTGACATTAACTGAAAAAACGGCGCAGGAAGCGGTAACGCCGGACGAAGCTGCGCGTATTCAGGCTAATCCGCTGGTGAAACAAGAGCTGGAAATTAACCAGCAGTTAAGTCAGCGTCTGATTAGCGCCACTGAAAACGGCAATTTGCTGATGCAGCAAAACATAAAAGTCAAAAACTGGCTGGAGCGGGCGCTGCAATCGGAACGCAATATCAAAGAGCAGATTTCTGTCCTGAAGGGCAGTCTGCTGCTGTCACGTATTCTTTATCAGCAACAACAAACGCTGCCCTCGGCGGACGAACTGGAAAATATGACCAACCGCATTGCGGATTTGCGTCTCGAACAGTTCGAAGTGAACCAGCAGCGTGACGCACTCTTCCAGAGCGATGCTTATGTCGCCAAACTGGAAGAGGGTCATGCGAATGAAGTCAACGACGAAGTCCGTGACGCATTGTTGCAAGTAGTTGATATGCGTCGCGAATTGCTGGATCAGCTTAACAAACAGTTGGGCAACCAACTCATGATGGCCATTAACCTGCAAATCAACCAGCAACAGTTAATGAGCGTATCGAAAAACCTGAAATCCATCCTGACCCAGCAGATTTTCTGGGTGAACAGTAACCGCCCGATGGACTGGGACTGGATTAAAGCGTTCCCACAAACGCTGCAGGATGAATTCAAGTCGATGAAAATTACGGTGAACTGGGAAAAAGCCTGGCCTGCCGTCTTTATCGCTTTCCTCGCTGGTTTGCCGCTGCTGCTCATCGCCGGGTTGATTCACTGGCGTCTGGGATGGCTGAAAGCGTATCAACAAAAACTGGCTTCCGCCGTAGGTTCCCTGCGTAACGACAGCCAGCTCAACACACCAAAAGCGATCCTTATCGATCTGATCCGCGCGCTGCCGGTGTGTCTGATTATTCTTGCCGTCGGTTTGATTCTGCTCACCATGCAGCTCAACATCAGTGAATTACTGTGGTCGTTCAGCAAAAAACTGGCGATTTTCTGGCTGGTGTTTGGCCTGTGCTGGAAGGTGCTGGAGAAAAATGGCGTTGCTGTTCGTCACTTTGGTATGCCGGAACAGCAGACCAGCCACTGGCGTCGGCAAATTGTCCGCATCAGCCTCGCGTTGCTGCCAATCCATTTCTGGTCTGTGGTGGCAGAACTTTCCCCGCTGCATCTGATGGATGATGTGCTGGGGCAGGCGATGATTTTCTTCAACCTGCTGCTGATTGCCTTCCTGGTATGGCCGATGTGCCGCGAAAGCTGGCGCGATAAAGAGTCGCACACCATGCGACTGGTCACCATTACCGTGCTGTCGATTATCCCGATTGCGTTGATGGTGCTGACCGCCACAGGTTATTTCTACACCACGCTGCGCCTCTCCGGGCGTTGGATTGAAACCGTTTATCTGGTGATCATCTGGAACCTGCTGTACCAGACGGTATTGCGCGGCTTAAGCGTAGCGGCGCGGCGTATCGCCTGGCGTCGTGCGCTGGCGCGTCGGCAGAATCTGGTGAAAGAGGGCGCAGAAGGTGCCGAACCGCCGGAAGAACCCACCATTGCACTGGAGCAGGTTAACCAGCAGACGCTGCGTATTACCATGTTGCTGATGTTTGCGCTGTTCGGTGTCATGTTCTGGGCAATTTGGTCCGATTTGATCACCGTGTTCAGCTATCTCGACAGCATCACGCTCTGGCATTACAACGGCACTGAAGCCGGGGTTGCGGTGGTGAAAAGCGTCACTATGGGCAGTCTGTTGTTTGCGATTATCGCATCGATGGTTGCCTGGGCGCTGATCCGCAACCTGCCTGGTTTGCTGGAAGTGCTGGTGCTCTCGCGACTGAATATGCGGCAGGGCGCGTCGTATGCCATTACTACCATCCTTAACTACATCATCATTGCCGTTGGTGCGATGACGGTGTTCGGATCGCTGGGCGTCTCGTGGGATAAACTCCAGTGGCTGGCAGCGGCATTATCTGTAGGTCTGGGTTTTGGTTTACAAGAGATCTTCGGTAACTTCGTTTCTGGTTTGATCATCCTGTTCGAACGTCCGGTGCGCATTGGCGATACGGTAACCATCGGTACTTTCTCCGGGACAGTCAGTAAGATTCGTATTCGTGCAACGACTATTACGGACTTCGATCGCAAAGAAGTGATCATCCCGAACAAAGCGTTCGTAACCGAGCGTCTGATCAACTGGTCGTTAACCGATACCACCACTCGTCTGGTGATCCGCCTGGGTGTGGCTTACGGTTCTGATCTGGAAAAAGTACGCAGAGTCCTGCTTCAGGCAGCGACTGAGCATCCAAGGGTGATGCACGAACCGATGCCGGAAGTCTTCTTTACTGCGTTTGGCGCCAGCACCCTGGATCACGAGCTGCGCCTGTACGTTCGTGAACTGCGCGACCGTAGCCGTACTGTCGATGAACTGAACCGTACCATTGATCAGCTGTGCCGTGAAAACGACATCAACATTGCCTTTAACCAGCTTGAAGTGCATCTGCACAACGAGAAGGGCGATGAGGTGACGGAAGTAAAACGCGACTACAAAGGCGACGATCCGACGCCAGCGGTAGGGTAATAACGAAAGGGGGCGACATTTATCCGCCCCCGAGATTGCTGACAAAGCCCGGCATATGCACGGACGATCCCCTCGCCCCATCGGGGAGAGGGCTAGGGTGAGGGGGCAGGCCAGCGCCTGTGCGAATAATACCCTCACCCCGACCCTCTCTCTAAAAGGGCGAGGGGGAAAGCCGTGCCCGTTTTGACCCGTAAGCGAGTTTGTCAGCAATCGCAGGGACGGCATCTAGCCACCCCATTTATTTTTCGCTTTGCGCCTCATCATCGCGCGTTAATTTCTTTTCATAATCACGTTTTACAATATCAAGGGCGCGCAGCACGGTACTGGCAGGGATCTGATTTTCCTCCAGCAGCACAATCAAATCGACGGCCAGTTTGACATCGTCAGGGGCATTTTCCAGTGACATACTCTCTCCATTGTTAGCGGGTTAAACGCGCTAACCTGTTTTCGATTTTTTCCAGCGCATGGCGACACCGCGCCAGACGCGCTTCATAGGCTTCTACTTCACGATGCAGCGTTTGCTGCTCTACGAGATCGGTTGCCTGCGCCAGACGGGATTTACGTTCCGCTACCATCTCACGTAATCGCCGTTCAAAATCCTGATGTTGAATCCTTTTTCGTTGCCAGCGGGCAATTTTTGGTGGCGCGCTGTCCCACTCGCGCAGTGACCAGGATGCCGCTTCACGGGCAATCGCTTCCAGTTGGGCGACCAGGTGTTCTGCCAGCCAGGCTACTTGCGGCAGCTGCTGCTGTTCGACTGCGTGACGAAGCGCAGCCATGTTATCGCCCGCCTCATCAAGACAAGCCTGTAACGTTGTCGCGCGAGTCTGAAAAAGATGCCTGTCGAAACGGGCGCTTAACGTGCTGAACTGCGCCACCGGGACACAACGCTGGCGCAGCGTGGCGAGCTGACTTTCCAGTTTTTCCAGCAGCAAGGTAGTTTTCACGATAAGACCTCAATGAAAATGATAATTGTTATGCTAAAGTAGCCACTCTGTAAGCTGACAACACTCAATATGCAACGAATCATTTTAATCATCATTGGCTGGCTGGCGGTAGTGTTGGGTACGCTGGGCGTGGTATTACCGGTATTGCCGACTACGCCGTTTATCCTGTTGGCGGCCTGGTGCTTTGCGCGCTCTTCCCCGCGTTTTCACGCCTGGCTGTTGTACCGCTCATGGTTTGGCAGCTATTTACGTTTCTGGCAGAAATACCATGCAATGCCGCGTGGCGCAAAACCACGGGCGATTTTATTGATACTCGTGACTTTTGCTATTTCACTATGGTTTGTGCATATGGTGTGGGTACGCATTTTGTTGCTGGTGATCCTCACTTGTTTGCTGATTTTTATGTGGCGAATCCCGGTGATTGATGAAAAGCAAGAAAAGCACTGAAGCACAACAATCGCTGTTGCAATTATCGCGCACAGCCAGTACATTCTGGCGTTTTCGAGCACAGGCGCAGGCGGTCAAAGGTTAAACAAAAGTTACTTTTGATACGTTTAAAACGCGCCGTGAGTACCACCGTAACAAGCAGGCATACACTTATGACCGCGACTGCACAGCAGCTTGAGTATCTCAAAAATAGCATCAAAAGCATTCAGGACTACCCAAAACCCGGCATTCTGTTCCGTGATGTCACCAGCTTACTGGAAGACCCGAAAGCTTACGCTCTCAGCATCGACCTGCTGGTTGAGCGTTACAAAAATGCGGGTATTACCAAAGTTGTCGGCACCGAAGCACGTGGCTTCTTGTTTGGTGCTCCGGTAGCATTGGGTCTGGGCGTAGGTTTTGTACCGGTACGTAAACCGGGCAAACTGCCGCGCGAAACCACCAGCGAAACTTACGAACTGGAATACGGCACCGATAAGCTGGAAATCCACGTTGATGCCATTAAACCAGGTGACAAAGTATTGGTAGTCGACGATTTGCTGGCAACTGGGGGCACCATTGAGGCGACAGTGAAATTGATCCGTCGTCTGGGCGGTGAAGTCACTGACGCTGCATTCATCATTAATTTGTTCGACCTCGGCGGTGAACAGCGTCTCGAAAATCAAGGCATTACCTGTTATAGCCTTGTCCCGTTCCCGGGCCACTAATTTTCGACAGCCCGCGCCATGGGCAGCACAAGATGTACATTCAGCCTCGCCGTTCTGACGGGGCTGTGTTAGCATTACCCCTTCGTGAATCCACCTTCCAGCGTTTCAGAGCCTGCCAATGAGTTATCAGGTCTTAGCCCGAAAATGGCGCCCACAAACCTTTGCTGACGTCGTCGGCCAGGAACATGTGCTGACCGCACTGGCGAACGGCTTGTCGTTAGGGCGTATTCATCATGCTTATCTTTTTTCCGGCACCCGTGGCGTCGGAAAAACCTCTATCGCCCGACTGCTGGCGAAGGGGCTAAACTGCGAAACAGGCATTACCGCGACGCCGTGCGGCGTATGCGATAACTGCCGCGAAATCGAACAGGGGCGCTTTGTTGATCTGATTGAGATCGATGCCGCCTCGCGCACCAAAGTCGAAGATACCCGCGACCTGCTGGATAACGTTCAGTACGCGCCAGCGCGCGGTCGCTTTAAAGTCTATCTGATCGACGAAGTGCATATGCTGTCGCGCCACAGCTTCAACGCACTGTTAAAAACCCTTGAAGAGCCACCAGAGCATGTGAAGTTTCTGCTGGCAACCACCGATCCGCAGAAATTGCCGGTGACGATTTTGTCGCGCTGTCTGCAATTTCATCTCAAGGCGCTGGATGTCGAGCAAATTCGTCATCAGCTTGAGCACATTCTCAACGAAGAACATATCGCCCACGAGCCTCGGGCGCTGCAACTGCTGGCGCGCGCCGCTGAAGGCAGCCTGCGAGACGCGTTAAGTCTGACTGACCAGGCGATTGCCAGCGGTGATGGTCAGGTTTCGACCCAGGCGGTCAGTTCGATGCTCGGTACTCTCGACGACGATCAGGCGCTGTCGCTGGTAGAAGCGATGGTGGAAGCCAACGGCGAGCGCGTAATGGCGCTGATTAACGAAGCCGCTGCCCGTGGTATCGAGTGGGAAGCGTTGCTGGTGGAAATGCTCGGCCTGCTGCACCGCATTGCGATGGTACAGCTTTCGCCTGCTGCGCTTGGCAATGACATGGCTGCCATTGAGCTGCGGATGCGTGAATTGGCACGTACCGTGCCGCCAACAGATATTCAGCTTTACTACCAGACGCTATTGATTGGTCGCAAAGAATTACCGTATGCGCCGGACAGACGGATGGGCGTTGAAATGACGCTATTGCGCGCGCTGGCGTTCCATCCGCGTATGCCTCTACCCGAACCGGAAGTGCCGCGCCAGTCCTTTGCGCCAGTCGCGCCGACGGCGGTAATGACGCCAATGCAGGTGCCGCCACAGCCGCAATCAGCGCCGCAGCAGGCACCGACCGTACCGCTCTCAGAAACCACCAGCCAGGTGCTGGCGGCGCGCCAACAACTACAGCGCGCACAGGGAGCAACCAAAGCAAAAAAGAGTGAACCGGCAGCCGCTACCCGCGCGCGGCCGGTGAATAACGCTGCGCTGGAAAGACTGGCTTCGGTCACCGATCGCGTTCAGTCGCGTCCGGCACCATCGGCGCTGGAAAAAGCGCCAGCCAAAAAAGAAGCGTATCGCTGGAAGGCAACCACCCCAGTGATGCAACAAAAAGAAGTCGTCGCCACGCCGAAGGCGCTGAAAAAGGCGCTGGAACATGAAAAAACGCCAGAGCTGGCGGCGAAGCTGGCGGCAGAAGCCATTGAGCGCGATCCGTGGGCAGCACAGGTGAGTCAACTTTCGCTACCAAAACTGGTCGAACAGGTGGCGTTAAATGCCTGGAAAGAGGAGAACGGCAACACGGTGTGTCTGCATTTGCGCTCCTCTCAGCGTCATTTGAATAACAGCGGTGCACAACAAAAACTGGCTGAAGCGTTGAGTACGTTAAATGGCTCAACGGTTGAACTGACTATCGTTGAAGATGATAATCCAGCGGTGCGTACTCCGCTGGAGTGGCGTCAGGCGATATACGAAGAAAAACTTGCGCAGGCGCGCGAGTCCATTATTGCGGATAATAATATTCAGACCCTGCGTCGATTCTTCGATGCGGAGCTGGATGAAGAAAGTATCCGCCCCATTTGATCGTAAGCACAGCTTACGATCGTCATCCTTAACGTGATTGAGAGAGAAACCTATGTTTGGTAAAGGCGGTCTGGGCAACCTGATGAAGCAGGCCCAGCAGATGCAAGAAAAAATGCAGCAGATGCAGGAAGAAATCGCGAAGCTGGAAGTGACCGGCGAATCCGGCGCAGGTCTGGTGAAAGTGACCATCAACGGCGCACACAACTGCCGTCGCGTTGAGATCGACCCAAGCCTGCTGGAAGATGACAAAGAGATGCTGGAAGATCTGGTTGCAGCGGCATTCAACGATGCGGCGCGTCGTATCGAAGAAACTCAGAAAGAAAAAATGGCCTCTGTTTCCTCCGGAATGCAGTTGCCGCCAGGCTTTAAGATGCCGTTCTGATGCAAACCAGCCCGCTGTTAACACAGCTTATGGAAGCACTGCGCTGTCTGCCGGGCGTTGGCCCGAAGTCGGCGCAGCGTATGGCGTTCACGCTGCTTCAGCGCGATCGTAGCGGCGGGATGCGTCTGGCGCAGGCGCTCACCCGGGCGATGTCGGAAATCGGTCACTGCGCCGATTGCCGCACCTTCACTGAACAGGAAGTCTGTAACATCTGTTCAAACCCGCGTCGTCAGGAAAACGGTCAGATTTGCGTGGTAGAGAGTCCTGCGGATATCTACGCCATTGAGCAGACGGGGCAGTTTTCCGGTCGTTATTTTGTGTTGATGGGGCACCTGTCACCGCTGGACGGCATTGGCCCGGATGATATCGGACTTGATCGTCTGGAACAGCGTCTGGCGGAGGAAAAAATCACCGAAGTGATCCTCGCCACCAACCCAACGGTCGAAGGTGAAGCCACCGCTAACTACATTGCCGAGCTTTGCGCGCAGTATGACGTGGAAGCCAGCCGTATTGCCCACGGCGTACCGGTTGGCGGCGAACTGGAAATGGTCGATGGCACCACGCTGTCGCACTCACTCGCCGGGCGTCATAAGATTCGTTTTTAAGCAAACGAGAGCAGGATCACCTGCTCTCGCTTGAAATTATCCCCCCTTGTCCCCATCTCTCCCTCATCCTGTTTTTAACCTTAAAATGGCATCATTGAGGTAGACCTACATGAAAGGACAAGAAACTCGTGGTTTTCAGTCAGAAGTGAAGCAGCTTCTGCATCTGATGATCCATTCTCTCTATTCCAATAAAGAAATCTTCCTGCGTGAGCTTATCTCTAACGCCTCCGATGCGGCGGACAAGCTGCGTTTCCGCGCGCTCTCTAATCCGGATCTGTACGAAGGTGATGGCGAACTGCGCGTTCGTGTCTCTTTCGATAAAGACAAGCGCACGCTGACTATTTCCGACAACGGCGTGGGGATGACCCGCGACGAAGTGATCGACCACCTGGGGACTATCGCTAAATCCGGCACCAAATCGTTCCTCGAATCTCTGGGATCTGATCAGGCGAAAGACAGCCAGCTGATCGGTCAGTTTGGTGTTGGTTTCTACTCCGCATTTATCGTGGCCGATAAAGTGACCGTGCGTACTCGCGCGGCAGGCGAAAAACCAGAAAACGGCGTGTTCTGGGAATCGGCTGGCGAAGGTGAATACACCGTTGCCGACATCACCAAAGAAGATCGCGGTACTGAAATCACCCTGCATCTGCGTGAAGGCGAAGACGAGTTTCTCGATGACTGGCGTGTGCGTTCCATCATCAGCAAATACTCCGACCATATCGCGCTGCCGGTAGAGATCGAAAAACGCGAAGAGAAAGACGGCGAAACCGTTATCTCCTGGGAGAAAATCAACAAAGCGCAGGCGCTGTGGACTCGTAACAAGTCGGAAATCACCGATGAAGAGTACAAAGAGTTCTACAAACACATCGCCCACGACTTTAACGATCCGCTGACCTGGAGCCACAACCGCGTTGAAGGTAAGCAGGAGTACACCAGCCTGCTGTACATCCCGTCCCAGGCTCCGTGGGATATGTGGAACCGCGATCATAAACACGGCCTGAAACTGTATGTTCAGCGTGTGTTCATCATGGACGACGCAGAACAGTTCATGCCGAACTATCTGCGCTTCGTGCGTGGTCTGATTGACTCCAGCGATCTGCCGCTGAACGTTTCCCGTGAAATCCTCCAGGACAGCACGGTAACGCGTAACCTGCGCAATGCGCTGACCAAGCGTGTGCTGCAAATGCTGGAAAAACTGGCGAAAGACGACGCGGAAAAATACCAGACCTTCTGGCAACAGTTTGGTCTGGTACTGAAAGAAGGTCCGGCGGAAGATTTCGCTAACCAGGAAGCGATCGCCAAACTGCTGCGTTTTGCTTCTACTCATACCGACTCTTCTGCGCAGACCGTGTCTCTGGAAGACTATGTTTCCCGCATGAAAGAAGGGCAGGAGAAAATCTACTACATCACCGCAGACAGCTACGCGGCAGCGAAGAGCAGCCCGCACCTGGAACTGCTGCGTAAGAAAGGCATCGAAGTTCTGCTCCTTTCTGACCGCATCGATGAGTGGATGATGAACTATCTGACTGAGTTCGACGGTAAACCTTTCCAGTCTGTGTCCAAAGTTGACGAGTCGCTGGAAAAACTGGCTGACGAAGTTGATGAGAGCGCGAAAGAAGCGGAGAAAGCACTGACTCCGTTTATCGACCGTGTGAAAGCCCTGCTCGGCGAGCGTGTGAAAGATGTCCGTCTGACTCACCGTCTGACCGATACGCCAGCGATTGTGTCTACTGACGCGGACGAAATGAGCACTCAGATGGCGAAACTGTTCGCTGCGGCGGGCCAGAAAGTGCCAGAAGTGAAATATATCTTCGAACTGAACCCGGATCACGTACTGGTGAAACGTGCGGCAGATACTGAAGATGAAGCGAAGTTCAGCGAGTGGGTAGAACTGCTGCTGGATCAGGCGCTGCTGGCAGAACGCGGTACGCTGGAAGATCCGAACCTGTTTATTCGTCGTATGAACCAGCTGCTGGTGTCGTAAACCTTTTACCCCCTTACCCTAACCCTCTCCTCAAAGGGGAGAGGGGATCGATCGTGCAGATATTAAAGAACTGCGCTGGTTTTCACCCTCGCCCCTTTGGGGAGAGGGCCGGGGTGAGGGGCTTCAACCGCACTTTCCCCCAAACTTTCTCCCCTTAACCGTTTCAGCCCCATGTGCCTTTCTTGAGGCAATTGCCTGTTGGTGGTATCGTTTATCGCTTTTTCAAAAAATTCGACACATTTTAAGGGGATTTTCGCAATGCGTATCATTCTGCTTGGCGCTCCGGGCGCGGGGAAAGGGACTCAGGCTCAGTTCATCATGGAGAAATATGGTATTCCGCAAATCTCCACTGGCGATATGCTGCGTGCTGCGGTCAAATCTGGCTCCGAGCTGGGTAAACAAGCAAAAGACATTATGGATGCTGGCAAACTGGTCACCGACGAACTGGTGATCGCGCTGGTTAAAGAGCGCATTGCTCAGGAAGACTGCCGTAATGGTTTCCTGTTGGACGGCTTCCCGCGTACCATTCCGCAGGCAGACGCGATGAAAGAAGCGGGCATTAATGTTGATTACGTTCTGGAATTCGACGTACCGGACGAACTGATCGTTGACCGTATTGTCGGTCGCCGCGTTCATGCGCCGTCTGGTCGTGTTTATCACGTTAAATTCAATCCGCCGAAAGTAGAAGGCAAAGACGACGTTACCGGTGAAGAACTGACTACCCGTAAAGACGATCAGGAAGAAACCGTGCGTAAACGTCTGGTTGAATACCATCAGATGACTGCGCCGCTGATTGGCTACTACTCTAAAGAAGCGGAAGCGGGCAACACCAAATACGCAAAAGTCGACGGCACCAAACCGGTTGCTGAAGTTCGCGCGGCTCTGGAAAAAATCCTCGGTTAATTCGAAAGCGCGCACGGATAGTCCCCTTGCCCTCGGGGAGAGGGTGAGGGGAACAGGCTTGCACAAGCAAACTTATCAGCAATCTCAGGCCGGATTTTCATTCGGCCTTTTACAAAAACCTCAATCTGCGTTATTCCTTTTTCTGATTTGACCTCTCACAGCAATTAGTTCTTCTTCCTCACTTTTCCGCTACAATTATCAACAAGTTGAATCGATAAGAGGCGGTAATGCGTCAGACAAAAACCGGTATCCTGCTGGCAAACCTGGGCACACCCGATGCCCCCACACCTGAAGCGGTAAAACGCTACCTGAAACAATTTTTAAGCGACAGACGCGTAGTCGATACTTCACGGCTGTTGTGGTGGCCATTGCTGCGCGGCGTGATTTTGCCGCTGCGCTCGCCGCGTGTGGCGAAGCTGTATGCCTCTGTCTGGATGGAAGGTGGCTCGCCGCTGATGGTTTACAGCCGCCAGCAACAACAGGCGCTGGCACAACGTTTACCGGAGACGCCCGTGGCGCTGGGAATGAGCTACGGCACGCCATCGCTGGAAAGCGCCGTAGATGAACTACTGGCTGAACATGTTGATCATATCGTGGTACTGCCGCTCTACCCGCAATACTCCTGTTCAACGGTCGGTGCGGTGTGGGATGAACTGGCTCGCATTCTGGCGCGCAAACGTAGCATTCCGGGGATATCGTTTATTCGTGATTACGCCGATAACCACGATTACATTAATGCGCTGGCGAATAGCGTTCGCGCCTCTTTCGCTAAACATGGCGAACCGGATCTGCTGTTGCTTTCTTATCATGGCATTCCGCAACGTTATGCGGATGAAGGCGATGATTATCCGCAACGTTGTCGCACAACGACTCGTGAACTGGCGTCTGCGCTGGGAATGGCACCGGAAAAAGTGATGATGACTTTCCAGTCGCGCTTTGGTCGGGAACCCTGGTTGATGCCTTATACCGACGAAACGCTGAAAATGCTGGGAGAAAAAGGTGTCGGCCATATTCAGGTGATGTGTCCGGGCTTTGCTGCGGATTGTCTGGAAACACTGGAAGAGATTGCCGAGCAAAACCGTGAAGTCTTCCTCGGTGCAGGCGGAAAAAAATATGAATATATTCCGGCGCTTAATGCCACACCGGAACATATCGAAATGATGGCTAATCTTGTTGCCGCGTATCGCTAAAGCTGAGCGGTAAAGAATTGAGCGCCGTCGCGAAGAGCATCGTCGGCGGTTTTCATCATCCGTGAATAATGCAAAAAGGCGTGCAGCGTGCCTGGGTAGAGTTTGAACTCACAGGGCTGCTGATGCGCCGCTAACGTCTGGTAAAGCAGACGGCTGTCATCCAGCAGCGGATCGAACTCCGCCCCGGCAATAAAACAGGGCGGAACTTCGCGAGTGAGATCATTATTAAACAGACAGTAATACGGCGACTCGCGGTCCGCGTCGTTGCTTAAATACGCCTCTTCATACATCTGCAAATCCTGTTGCGTTAAGCCATCCCAGTCCCCCCCCAACAGACGACGAGTCACGGAATCGCGTAATCCGTAAAGCCCATACCACAGCAAAACACCCACAACTTTGCCGCAATCGATCTGCTTATCACGCAACCATAAAGCACTGGCGAGCGCCAGCATGGCGCCAGCGGAATCACCGGCAAAACCAATGCGTGACATATTGATCTGATAATCGCCCGCCTGCTGGTGGAAGTGACAACAAGACGCCACGATTTCCTCTATCGCTTGCGGAAAACGCGCTTCTGGCGAAAGGGTGTAATCAATGCCAATCACCGTACACTGGGTGTACTTTGCCAGCAGACGCATAATGCGATCGTGGGTATCGAGATTGCCGAGAATAAAACCGCCGCCATGTAGATAAAACAGCGTCGCCGGACTATCCGGGTTCGGACAAAATTGCCGTGCTTCTACCTGACCATATTTTGTCGGAACCGCGTAAGCTCTGGTTTCCATTTCTGGAGCGCCAGCGTTCCAGAATCGGCGCTCAAGCGTGTAATGCTGGCGTTGTTCGGCAATCGTTCCCGTTGCGGGCCAGGGCGGTAAATCGGGCTGATGAGTGTTAACAACCGCCTTCATTTCGGCAGAGATTAGCTCCAGCACGGGTAGTTTGTTTTCCGGCTTCATGCAAAAACTCCTTTCAAATGGCACCATTGTAAGGAACATCTCCCATGAAAATGCGATCCCGTCGGCTGATATTGAAACTGCCTGCGTCTCGCGCGTTCAGGCATGATTGTGTTAACATTCGCCGCTCAGTTAACCACCCGTAAAAACAACCATGAAATTTCCCGGCAAACGTAAATCCAAACATTACTTCCCCGTAAATGCACGCGATCCGCTGTTGCAGCAAATCCAACCAGAAAACGAAACCAGCGCAGCCTGGGTGGTCGGTATCGACCAGACGCTGGTGGATATTGAAGCCAAAGTGGAAGACGATTTTATTGAACGTTATGGATTAAGCGCCGGGCATTCACTGGTCATTGAAGATGATGTTGCTGAAGCACTTTATCAGGAGCTGAAACAGAAAAACCTGATTACTCATCAGTTTGCAGGTGGCACTATTGGCAATACCATGCACAACTATTCTGTACTGGCAGACGACCGTTCGGTGCTGCTGGGCGTGATGTGCAGCAATATTGAAATTGGCAGCTACGCCTATCGTTACTTGTGCAATACATCCAGCCGTACCGATCTTAACTATCTGCAGGGTGTGGATGGCCCGATTGGTCGTTGCTTTACGCTGATTGGCGAGTCTGGCGAACGTACCTTTGCTATCAGTCCAGGTCATATGAACCAGTTACGGGCAGAAAGCATTCCGGAAGATGTTATCGCCGGAGCGTCGGCTCTGGTATTAACGTCCTATCTGGTGCGTTGCAAGCCGGGTGAACCGATGCCGGAAGCGACCATGAAAGCCATTGAGTATGCGAAGAAATATAACGTACCGGTGGTGCTGACGCTGGGCACTAAATTTGTCATCGCCGAGAATCCGCAATGGTGGCAGCAATTCCTCAAAGAACATGTCTCCATCCTTGCGATGAACGAAGAAGAAGCTGAAGCGTTGACCGGAGAGAGCGATCCGCTGCTGGCATCTGATAAGGCGCTGGACTGGGTTGATCTGGTGCTGTGCACCGCCGGGCCAATCGGCTTGTATATGGCGGGCTTTACGGAAGACGAAGCGAAACGCAAAACCCAGCATCCGCTGTTGCCGGGCGCTATCGCGGAATTTAACCAGTATGAGTTTAGCCGCGCCATGCGCCACAAAGATTGCCAGAATCCGCTGCGCGTCTATTCGCACATTGCGCCGTATATGGGCGGGCCAGAAAAAATCATGAACACTAACGGTGCCGGTGATGGGGCGCTGGCGGCGCTGTTGCATGACATTACCGCCAATAGCTATCACCGCACTAACGTGCCAAATTCCAGCAAGCATAAATTCACCTGGCTGACTTATTCGTCGTTAGCGCAGGTGTGTAAATATGCTAACCGTGTGAGCTATCAGGTACTGAACCAGCATTCACCACGTTTAACGCGCGGTCTGCCGGAGCGAGAAGACAGCCTGGAAGAGTCTTACTGGGATCGTTAAGCCATTGAACCAATGACAGTCGGATGCGGCGTAAACGCCTTATCCGACCTACGGAAGATGGCACCTGTGGGCCGGATAAGATGCGGCAGCATCGCATCCGGCAATGGCGTCAATGTATTACCCCGTCACCACTTCACCCGCCGGTGGCGTTTCCAGCAGTTCCAGCATAGTACGGGCGATTTCACGTTCACCCATCACTACCTGATTCGCGCCACGTTCGGTGATATACGCCACCTCATCGTCATAATGGGCGCGGGCGATAATCTCAATATCCGGGTTTTTGGCGCGAGCAGAGGCCACAATCTCGCCAGCTTCGTAACCGTTAGGAATGGTCAGAATCAGCCATTTCGCGCACTCCAGATGCGCCAGTTGCATGATCTCTTCATTCGCCGCGTTGCCCAGTACCGCGCGAACGCCGCGCTCACGCAGTTCATCGACGCGGGTTCGTGATGTTTCAATCACCACTAACGGAATATCAGAGGCGAGTAATTTCTCCCCCAGCAGACTGCCTACACGACCGTAGCCCACCAGTAGCGCATGGTTGCAAATATCCACCGGGATCTGCTTCTCTTCTTCGATTGCTTCTTCCAGCGTCTGTTCTTCCAGCGTTTCGGTTTTTGCCAGATATTTCTCCAGCAGCGCGAACAGCACCGGGTTGAGCATAATCGACAGGATCGCGCCTGCCAGTACCAGGTTTTGTCCGGCCTGCGGCAGTAAATTCAATGCCATTCCCAGTCCCGCCAGGATAAACGCGAACTCACCAATCTGCGCGAGGCTGGCGGCGATGGTTAACGCCGTGCGCTGGGAGTGACCAAACAGCCGGACGAGGAACAGTGCCGCGACAGATTTACCAAACAGAATAATTGCCAGCGTTGCCAGCACTGCCAGCGGTTGCTGAATCAGAATTAACGGATCAAATAACATCCCGACGGAGACAAAAAACAGCACCGCAAAGGCGTCGCGCAATGGCAGCGTATCGTGTGCGGCGCGGTGGCTAAGTTCGGATTCATTCAGCACCATCCCGGCGAAGAATGCACCGAGCGCAAAGGAGACGTCAAACAGTTCTACCGCACCAAAAGCAATGCCTAACGCCAGTGCCAGCACCGACAGGGTAAACAGTTCACGCGAACCGGTTGCCGCGCTGCGTGCCATAATCCACGGCACCAGACGGCGACCCACTAACATCATTATGGCGATAAATGCTACCACCTTGCCGATGGTGATCCCCATATCAACCGCCAGCGTCGCGAAGCCCACATCGCCCTGTTCCAGCATCCCTGCCACTGCGGGCAGCAACACCAGCGTCAGAACCATCACCAAATCTTCCACAATCAACCAGCCGATGGCGATTTGCCCACGCTGACTGTCTATTAATTGCCGTTCTTCAAGTGCGCGCAGTAACACCACGGTACTGGCGGTGGAAAGACATAAACCGAACACGATACCGGTCATTAACGACCAGCCCAGCACGGCAGAGAGCGCCATACCCAGCAGCGTCGCCACGGCTATCTGGGCGATCGCGCCGGGAATGGCAATGGACTTTACCGCCATCAAATCCTTGAGCGAAAAATGCAAACCGACGCCGAACATCAGCAAAATAACGCCCAGCTCCGCCAGTTCCGGCGCCAGCTTGGTATCGGCAACAAACCCTGGAGTGAATGGCCCTGCCAGCACGCCCGCTAACAGATATCCCACCAGAGGAGAAATACGCAGTTTATTAGCAATCATGCCGAGGATAAAAGCGAGCACAAGGCCGCCAACAATGGTGGTGATAAGCGGGGTGGCGTGATGCATTCCGTCTCCTGTTCCTGGTGGTTGTTGTCCATTTTTGGCTGGGAAAACCAAAATTACAGGTAATAGTTTATGACAATTTCATGGTTGATGTTTATGAATAATTGTTGAATTTTGCAGAAAAATGGAATTAACCGCAAAAAAGGCACGGATCGGAAAAGTGATAAGGTGTATGAAGAGGAAAGGCTTATGGCTACTGCAAAATGAAGCAGCCAAAGTTTACCTTTGGCTGCATGGAAATCAGGATTTATGCCGGTTATCAGGCAGGAATATGGTCAACATACCAAGAAGTGGAAGGAAAGCACAGATTTTATAAACTAACTCGATACTGGTATGATCGGCGATAAGCCCCAGAACCGCAGCGCCCAGCCCCCCCATACCGAAAGCAAAACCGAAAAACAGTCCAGAAACCATGCCGATACGTCCCGGAAGTAGCTCCTGAGCGTAGACCAGAATGGCGGAAAACGCCGAGGCGAGGATAAATCCAATAATCACCGTTAAAACCCCCGTCCAGTACAGGCTGGCGTAGGGTAAAATCAAGGTAAATGGCGCAACGCCGAGGATAGAGCCCCAAATTACATATTTTCGACCGATTTTATCCCCGACAGGCCCGCCAATCACCGTACCCGCCGCGACGGCAAACAGGAAGGCAAACAGATGAAGCTGGGCATTCTGGATAGATAATCCGAATTTTTGCATCAGATAAAAGGTGTAATAGCTGCTGATGCTCGCCATATAGAAATATTTCGAGAAAATCAGCACTAACAGCACACAAACAGCCAGCACGACCTTATTACGCGGCAGTGGATTGATTATTATTGCTTTCGGTTTGCCTTTACTCATCCGATGCTGTGCAGAGTACCAACGGCTGATTTGCGCCAGTACCACGATAGCCAGCAACGCCGCCAGCACAAACCATGCAACGTTGCCTTTGCCGTAAGGGGCGATGATCACCGCCGCCAGCAATGGCCCCAACGAACTACCAAAGTTACCGCCTACCTGGAAGATAGATTGCGCCAGGCCATGACGTCCACCAGACGCCATACGCGCCACGCGGGAAGATTCCGGGTGAAAGACCGACGAACCCGTACCGACCAGCGCCGCCGCCAGCAGAACCGTGCCAAAACTACCCGCCAGCGCCAGCAGTATCAGGCCGCTCATGGTAAAGCACATGCCAATCGGTAATGACCACGGCATTGGGTATTTATCTGTCCAGTAGCCGACTACCGGTTGCAGCAGCGAAGAAGCGAGCTGAAAGGTGAGGGTAATCATCCCAATCTGCATAAATGTCAGAGAAAATTCAGACTGGAGCAGAGGATAAATCGCCAGAATCAGCGATTGGATCATGTCGTTCAGCAGATGCGAGAGGCTAATTGCGCCTAAAATACCAAATGATGTACGAGCCTTAGTGGTCGATGCAGCCGCGCCCGCCGCAGGCTGGGTTTGTTCACTCATTGCCATAGGAAAGTCACTTTTTCAGAGTTGCGATGTAAAGAATGATCTTATTTGTGATTATTACCCGACTAACATACCTGTATGCGCTGTCTGAAGGAAGTCTCAATGCTTAATACAGAATTTCCATTTTTGTATGTAGATTTACCATCACCGAACACAGACTTGTCTATTATGTCGCGTCATACTAATTTTCAACACGTTGATATCTGGTCAGGGAGAGAGAAATATGAAGTTTTTGCAGCGGGGTGTGGCATTAGCACTATTAGCCGCATTTACACTGGCGAGTGAAACCGCCCAAGCTTATGAGCAGGATAAAACCTACAAAATTACGGTACTTCATACCAACGACCACCACAGTCATTTCTGGCGTAATGAATATGGCGAATATGGTCTGGCGGCGCAAAAAACGCTGGTGGATGGTATCCGCAAAGAAGTCGCGGCTGAAGGCGGTAGCGTGCTGTTACTTTCTGGAGGTGACATTAACACTGGTGTTCCAGAGTCTGATTTACAGGACGCCGAACCGGATTTTCGCGGCATGAATCTGGTGGGTTATGACGCGATGGCAATCGGTAATCATGAATTTGATAACCCGCTCACCGTATTACGTCAGCAGGAAAAATGGGCAAAGTTCCCGTTGCTCTCCGCCAATATCTATCAAAAAAGTACCGGCGAGCGTTTGTTTAAACCCTGGGCGTTGTTTAAGCGTCAGGATCTGAAAATCGCGGTAATTGGTCTGACGACCGATGACACGGCGAAAATTGGTAACCCGGAATATTTCACCGACATTGAATTTCGTAAACCTGCCGACGAAGCGAAGCTGGTGATTCAGGAACTGCAACAGACAGAAAAGCCGGACATTATTATTGCAGCCACGCATATGGGGCATTACGACAATGGTGAACACGGTTCAAACGCACCGGGCGATGTAGAGATGGCGCGCAGCCTGCCTGCCGGATCGTTGGCGATGATTGTCGGCGGTCACTCGCAAGATCCGGTCTGCATGGCAGCAGAAAATAAAAAACAGGTCGATTATGTGCCGGGTACACCTTGCAAGCCGGATCAACAAAACGGCATCTGGATTGTCCAGGCGCATGAGTGGGGCAAGTATGTGGGACGAGCCGATTTTGAGTTTCGCAATGGCGAAATGAAAATGGTCAATTACCAGTTGATTCCGGTGAACCTGAAGAAAAAAGTGACCTGGGAAGACGGAAAAAGCGAACGCGTGCTGTACACCCCGGAAATCGCCGAAAACCAGCAAATGATCTCGCTGTTATCACCGTTCCAGAACAAAGGCAAAGCACAGCTGGAAGTGAAAATTGGTGAGGTTAGTGACCGTCTTGAAGGCGACCGCAGCAAAGTTCGTTTCGTACAGACCAATATGGGACGGTTGATTCTGGCAGCACAAATGGATCGCACCGGAGCCGACTTTGCGGTGATGAGCGGAGGCGGAATTCGTGACTCCATCGACGCGGGTAACATCAGTTATAAAAACGTGCTGAAAGTGCAGCCGTTCGGCAATGTGGTGGTGTATGCCGACATGAGCGGTAAGGAGGTGATTGATTACCTGACCGCCGTTGCACAAATGAAGCCGGATTCCGGTGCCTATCCGCAATTTGCCAACGTCAGCTTTGTGGCGAAAGATGGCAAACTTAACGACCTGAAAATCAAAGGCGAACCGGTCGATCCGGCAAAAACTTACCGCATGGCGACGTTAAACTTCAATGCCACCGGCGGTGATGGTTATCCGCGCCTTGATAACAAACCGGGCTATGTCAATACCGGCTTTATAGATGCTGAAGTGCTGAAAGACTATATCCAGAAAAACTCGCCGCTGGATGCGAGCGCGTATGAGCCGAAAGGTGAGGTGAGCTGGCAGTAATCTGAAAGTGCCGGATGTTTGCATCCGGCACAATGCTTAATCCCGGCGGGCGATATCGGCAAATTTCGCATCGAGGATCTTCGCCAGATCGCCTGCCGCAAGTTCAATATCCAGTCCGCGCTTGCCACCGGAAACATAAATAGTGGCAAATTCTTGCGCGGGGGCATCAATAATCGTCGGCAGACGTTTTTTCTGTCCTAGTGGGCTAATTCCCCCAACTAAATATCCCGTCGAACGCTGTGCCACCATCGGATCGGCCATCTCTACCTTTTTGGCACCCAGCGCCTTTGCCACCTTTTTAAGATCCAGTTGACCGGCGACCGGCGTAACGGCCACCGCCAGATGTTTCATATCGCCGTTCACTGCGACCAGCAGCGTTTTGTAGACCTGATCTGCATTCAAGCCTAATTTTTTGACCACTTCATCGCCAAAGTTGGTTTCAGCCGGATCGTGATCGTAGGTATGAATCTGGAATGAAATTTTGTTTTTTTCGAGTAATTTAACTGCGGGTGTCATCGTAATTTTCCTGCCTTAAACAAAAAAACGGAGAAAGCATACGCCTGATGGCGGCTCAAAAAAAAGAGTCATCTTGCCTAATAGTATTGGCAGGATGGTGAGATTGAGCGACAATCGAGTTACACCGTCGCTTAAAGTGACGGCATAATAATAAAAATATGAAATTCCTCTTTGACGGGCCAATAGCGATATTGGCCATTTTTTTTAGCGCAACATTTGTGGCAAATTCCCTTCTCCATACAGATGTAACGCACCGACCGCGACCACATAGCGCCCCGGTGGCATGGCCCGTAATTTATCCCGCCAGGCAAGATTTCGCTGATGCATCAACACGTCGTACAGCGACTGGCTGAACGTATTGGGCAGCGTTATTTCATTATTTTGTGGCGGCGCATTCAGCCACCAGCTCATCATTTGTTGTAGTAGCCGTGCGTTGGTATGCCAGTGGGTCAGCGTATCGTCCAGCAGCGCCAGTCCTTTGTCGGGGAGCTGGAGCAACATGGCAATCTGATTTTCTGCCCCTTCCAGTTCAATCACGGGCTTATGTTGTTGTTTCGCCGCCTGCAATAGCTGGTAATCGATACCATATTCTGCCCGCAGCCCCAGTTTTTGCGCCTGCGTCGCCTGGAGAACCATCGCGATTTGCCACAGTGGTTGGGTAGAAAAGAGCGACGGAGAAATGCCCATTTCCTGGCTGATGTGCTGCAGATTTTGTAATTGTTCTTCGCTGATGCGCTCTTCCAGCGCCTCGCAGGCAGGCAAATTAGCAAAAGGCGTATCGCTGGTGGAAACATCTGCCTCGACAATCAGCGCATCGGCTTGTTTGAGCTTTTTAAGCAAACGGGCGGGTAGAGGAGCCATATCGTGGCTACCCATATGAATACTGCCAATCAGATGAAAATGGCGATTGCCGGGGAGGGAGATATCGATGGCAGGCCAGGTGTAATGATTACCGCGCAGCGCGGCCCAAAGTGTTTTTACCCGGTACAACAGATCCATACGACCTCCCTTTGTGAAATATCATGCTAGCGCGCGGGGAGGGATGGCGCAAATGGAGTTGATTGTTGCACTTGTGCACAGTGCTTGTGTGCATTATAATGATTAAATAATGGACAAGGAGATGAGAATGGAATGGCTCAAAAAATCAACATAAGGAGTTTTCGTGATGCCTGGCTGGCTGATTTTTTTGTCCACTCAACGCCACATCGAAAGATCCCTGCTGAAATCCATAACGCGTTATCAAGAAAATTGGACATCATTAATGCTGCCACTTCCCATCGGGATTTACGTTCCCCACCAGGGAACCGGTACGAAGAGTTATCGGGGAAATTGCAGGAATACTCCTCCATTAGAGTGAATAAACAGTACCGACTGATATTTAAATGGGTTAATGGCAAGGCCGAAGAATTGTTTTTAGATCCACACAACTACTAAAACATAGCTGTCGTATTGACGAGAAAGGTAAAACCATGAAACAGGCAACAAGAAAACCGACGACACCCGGAGATATTCTTCTCTATGAATATCTGGAACCGCTCGATTTGAAAATCAATGAGTTAGCAGAGTTGCTGCATGTTCATCGTAATAGCGTCAGTGCACTGATCAATAATAATCGTAAACTCACCACTGATATGGCATTTCGTCTGGCGAAAGTTTTTGATACCACAGTCGATTTTTGGCTAAACCTCCAGGCGGCAGTTGATCTTTGGGAAGTTGAAAACAACATGCGCACCCAGGAAGAATTGGGACGGATTGAAACAGTGGCTGAATATTTGGCACGCCGTGAAGAGCGTGCAAAAAAGGTCGCGTAGAATCATTTCCCTATAACGGATGCGCCACCCTAAAGCAGCGCATCCGCAATGACATACTTATTCCTTCGGTTTAAACCGCAGCAATCGGTTAGCGTTACTCACCACCGTAATCGACGAGAGCGCCATTGCCGCTCCGGCGACCACCGGGTTAAGCAGTGTTCCGGTGAACGGCCACAAAATACCGGCGGCGACCGGAATACCGATACTGTTGTAGATAAACGCGCCAAGCAGGTTTTGCTTCATATTGCGTAGCGTCGCGCGGGAGATGGCGAGTGCGTCTGCAACTCCCATCAGGCTATGGCGCATCAGGGTAATCGCCGCTGTTTCAATGGCAACATCACTCCCGCCACCCATTGCAATACCGACATCCGCCTGGGCCAGCGCCGGCGCATCGTTAATGCCGTCGCCCACCATTGCTACCTGGCGACCCTCGCTTTGCAGACGTTTAATCGCTTCGGCTTTACCATCCGGCAATACACCCGCAATCACTTCATCAATCCCTGCTTCTTTGGCGATCGCATTGGCGGTGGTTGGGTTATCGCCGGTTAACATTACCAGACGATATCCCGCTTTATGCAGACGTTGCAGCGCCGCCACGCTATCGCTACGCAATGGATCGCGTACCGCCAACAGAGCCACCGCTTTGCCATCAACGGCCAGTAACACCGGCGTTGCGCCTTGTGATGCCTGGGCTGAAATATCAGCTTCAATCGCTTTCGTATCGACTTGCTGGTCATTTAACAGAGCCTGATTCCCCAGCAGCAGTGAATGGCCTTCCGCTTCGCCACTTACCCCCAGTCCGCGCAATGTACGGAAGCTATTGACCTGTGGCAGCGTGATATCGCCTGCTTTATCGAGGATTGCCCGCGCCAGCGGATGGCTGGAACCTTGCTCCAGTGCCGCCGCCAGACGCAATGCCTGCGCTTCATCAATATCAGCAAACGTTTTTACTGCGACAACCTGTGGTTTACCTTCGGTCAGCGTCCCGGTTTTATCGAACACCACGGTGTCGAGCGTACTGGCACGTTGCAGCGCATCGGCGTCACGCACCAGCACCCCAAATTCTGCCGCGCGCCCGACGCCGGAAATAATCGACATCGGCGTTGCCAGCCCCAGCGCACACGGACAGGCGATAATCAGCACCGTGGTGGCAATCACCAGGGTATAAACAATTTGCGGTGCGGGTCCAAAGAAATACCAGATTGCCGCACTGATCAACGCAATCACCACTACCACCGGCACAAACACGGCAGAGATTTTATCCGCCAGTTGACCGATTTCTGGCTTACTGCTCTGAGCCTGGCGCACCATGCGAATGATCCGCGACAGCGTGGTATGGCTGCCGACTGCGCTGGCGCGAAACAGCACACTACCGTCCTGTACCACTGTCCCGGCATGAACGCTATCGCCTTCGCCTTTTTGCTGTGGAATAGGTTCGCCCGTTAACATCGCCTCATCCAGCCACGCTTCGCCCTGAGTGATTTCGCCATCCACCGGCACACGGTCACCGGTTGTCAGGCGCAGCAACATACCTGGCTGAACGTCTGCCAGCGGCACACTCTTTTCACCTTCGTCAGTAACCAGTCGCGCCGTCGGCGGGGTTAAATCGAGTAATTTCTCCAGCGCCTTCGATGAACGCTGGCGCGCACGCGCTTCCAGCATATGACCGAGGTTGATCAGACCGATAATCATCGCGCTGGCTTCGTAATAAAGATGTCGCGCTTCCATCGGGAACCACTGCGGCCACAGGTTAACGCTCATTGAATAGAGCCATGCCACGCCAGTACCCAGCGCCACCAGCGTATCCATCGTCGCCGCGCCGTTGAGCAGGCTCTTCCATGCACTGCGGTAAAAATGTCCGCCAGCGAAAACCATAACCGCCAGGGTTATCAGCCCAATAACCAGCCACAGGCTGCGGTTGTCGGCGGTGACCATCATGTTATCGCCGATCATCCCCCAGACCATTACCGGGATACCCACCGCCAGAGCGACAATTGCCTGCCAGCGGAAGCGTTTCATGGTAGCGACGGCTGTTTCCTGCTGGCGCTCACGGCGTTTAGCGTCATCTTCAATCGCTTCCGCGCCGTAGCCTGCTTTTTCCACCGCCTGCACTAAATCTTGTGCGGAGGCACTGCCCATCACCAGCGCAGTGCGCTCCGCCAGGTTTACCCGTGCCTGGGTGACGCCCGGTACGCTTTGCAGCGCATTTTGTACGCGGGTGACACAGCTGGCGCAGCTCATGCCGCTCAACAGCAACTGCTGGCTATCGTCGTCATCGGCGGTTGCTGCCGGAAGCTCATCAGAAACCGCTGTCAGTGCTTCCGACGGGATTGATGACTCCGCCAGCGGTTTAGCCTTTGGGTGGCTTACAGATGCGTCATAACCCGCTTGCTTGATGGTTTCGATAAGCTGTTCCGCGCTGGCAGTACCTGTGACGTGCGCTTCAGTAATTGACACATCTGCCTGCTCAACGTCCGGGCGCTGTTCGAGACTTTCTTTCACGCGTTTAACGCAGTGACCGCAGGACAGGCCGTCCAGGGTCAGGTCGATAGTTTGTGACATAACGTACTCCTTTAAGACAGTTTTGACTGACTGTGATAAAGGGTAAACCTTCCAGCAAGGGGAAGGTCAAGAAATTATTTCGTAGCGCAATGAAAACGCGGTGGAGATTAAAAGATTGGCTCAATTTGCATCAGGATTAGACATTTATCTCTTTGTTTTCCTTTGGTTAAGTTGCGGGTGCTAAGTTAAATCAGGATGCCTGAAAATTGGCATCGGGATGAGGAATAGCCTCCCGCATCTATAAAAAGGAGTTAACAACAGATGTCAGATGCAAAAAATTTACAGCAGGCAGTGGATCAGGCATATGCCCAATTTCACTCACTTAGCGGCGGGCAAAATGCCGATTACATTCCCTTTCTGGCGAATGTCCCCAGCCAACTGGCGGGGGTAGCTATTGTGACTTGCGATGGCAACGTCTATCGCGCGGGTGATAGTGATTACCGCTTTGCGCTGGAATCCATCTCGAAAGTCTGTACTTTAGCCCTCGCGCTGGAAGATGTCGGCCCGCAGGCGGTGCAGGACAAAATTGGCGCTGATCCGACCGGATTACCTTTTAATTCAGTCATTGCCTTAGAACTTCATGGTGGCAAGCCGTTGTCGCCGCTGGTAAATGCAGGCGCTATCGCCACTACCAGTCTGATCAAAGCCGATAATGCTGAACAACGCTGGCAGAGAATTTTACACATCCAACAACAACTTGCTGGTGAGCAGGTGGCGCTTTCTGAGGAAGTGAACCAGTCGGAACAGACCACCAACTTCCACAACCGGGCGATTGCCTGGCTGCTGTATTCCTCTGGATATCTCTATTGCGATGCGATGGAGGCCTGTGATGTGTACACCCGCCAGTGCTCCACGCTTATCAATACCGTTGAGCTGGCTACGCTTGGCGCGACACTGGCGGCGGGCGGTGTTAATCCGCTAAGCCAAAAACGCGTTCTCCAGGCTGACAATGTGCCGTACATCCTGGCCGAAATGATGATGGAAGGGCTGTATGGTCGCTCCGGTGACTGGGCGTATCGCGTTGGCTTACCCGGCAAAAGCGGCGTCGGTGGCGGCATTCTGGCGGTAGTGCCTGGCGTGATGGGGATTGCCGCGTTCTCGCCACCGTTGGATGAAGAAGGCAACAGTGTTCGTGGACAAAAAATGGTGGCATCGGTCGCTAAACAACTCAGCTATAACGTGTTTAAGGGCTGATCATGATGAACACGGAAGGTAATAACGGTGACAAACCTCTGGGACTATGGAATGTGGTTTCCATAGGTATCGGGGCGATGGTGGGGGCGGGGATCTTTGCCCTGTTGGGGCAAGCGGCGTTGCTAATGGAAGCCTCGACCTGGGTCGCTTTTGCTTTTGGCGGCATTGTGGCGATGTTTTCCGGATATGCCTATGCGCGCCTTGGTGCAAGTTATCCCAGCAATGGCGGGATTATTGACTTCTTTCGCCGGGGGTTAGGCAACGGTGTTTTTTCGCTGGCGCTCTCGTTGCTGTACCTGATGACGCTGGCGGTGAGTATCGCGATGGTTGCCCGTGCCTTTGGTGCTTATGCTGTGCAGTTTTTGCATGAGGGCAGCCAGGATGAGCATCTTATTTTGCTCTACGCGCTGGCGATCATTGCCCTGATGACGCTGTTCAACTCCTTAAGCAACCATGCGGTAGGGCGACTGGAAGTGATCCTTGTCGGCATCAAAATGATGATCCTGTTGTTGCTGATTATTGCGGGCGTCTGGTCGCTGCAACCGGCGCATATTTCCGTCTCTGCGCCCCCCAGCTCCGGCGCATTCTTCTCTTGTATCGGGATTACCTTCCTTGCTTATGCGGGCTTTGGCATGATGGCAAACGCGGCGGATAAAGTGAAAGATCCGGCGGTCATTATGCCGCGAGCATTTTTGCTGGCGATAGGCGTTACCACACTGCTCTATATTTCCCTGGCACTGGTGCTGCTTAGTGATGTTTCGGCATTAGAGTTAGAAAAATATGCCGATACCGCCGTAGCACAGGCCGCTTCTCCACTGCTTGGGCATGTGGGTTATGTGATAGTGGTGATAGGTGCTTTGCTGGCGACGGCATCAGCCATCAACGCAAACCTGTTTGCGGTGTTTAATATCATGGACAACATGGGCAGCGAGCGTGAACTGCCGAAGCTAATGAATAAATCCCTGTGGCGGCAGAGTACGTGGGGCAACATCATCATAGTGGTGTTGATCATGCTGATGACGGCGGCGCTTAATTTAGGTTCCCTGGCCAGTGTTGCCAGCGCCACCTTTTTGATCTGCTACCTTGCGGTGTTTGTGGTGGCGATCCGTCTGCGTCATGATATTCACGCCTCGTTGCCAATCCTCGTTGTCGGTATGATGGTCATGCTATTGGTAATCATCGGTTTTATTTACAGTCTATGGTCCCAGGGCAGCAGCGCACTGATGTGGATTATTGGCGCACTATTACTAAGCCTTATTGTGGCAATGGTAATGAAACGCAATAAAACCATATAAAATCTACCTGCGCGCAGTGCTTTCTGTGCTGCGCCTTTATTTTTTTTCTTAATCAAATCCTCCGTCTTATACTTTTAATAAATAAGTCACAAAAAAATGGTATATACACGATAAAACTGTGATTCTTATCACTTCTTACTATGGATTATTCTCAATGCGGATGATGGTAATCTAAAACTCGTAGTGTATTCTTAATAAATAACGTATAAGCTTTTTAGCTGCATTTCTTTTAATAGGGGGAATAAAAACGAAAGAGATGCACAAGTTATTACCCTTCTTAAATAAAATGAGGCTGGTTATAAAAACCAGTTAAAATAATGACCTGGAAGGAAGTGACTTATCTATGGCGCGATTACAATTAAAAAACCGTAAAAATAAATGCCTGATATTTTTAATAAGTTTTATTGTGATGGGAGAAAACGCGCTTGCAGCGCCATTACCACAATGGGCTAACGCCCCTGCGGTTACGTCGGTTGCCAGTTTATCCTTACAGGAAAGTATATTACGCGCATTTGCGCGAAACCCCGACGTCACCCAACAGGCGGCGCAGATAGGTATTGGCGAAGCGCAAATCGATGAAGCCAAAAGTGCCTGGTATCCGCACGTTGGCTTAACCGGTAACGCGGGGCCGTCCCGACAAACGGACTCCAGCGGCAGGCTTGATAACAACGTTTCGTATGGCATAACCCTGACGCAGTTGGTGTATGACTTTGGTAAAACGAACAACGATATCAAACTGCAAACTGCCGCTCGTGACAGCTACCGATTTAAATTGATGGCAACCCTAACCGATGTCGCAGAGAAAACGGCGACCACCTATATGGAAGTTAGCCGTTATCAGGCTTTGTGCGATGCGGCTCAACGTAATATCCACTCGCTGGAAAATGTCTACAACATGGCGGCACTACGCGCCAACGCCGGCCTGAACTCATCTTCTGATGAATTGCAGGCTCAGACACGCATTGCCGGAATGCGCTCGACGCTGGAGCAATATCAGGCGCAAATGGCGAGCGCCAAAGCGCAACTGGCGGTGCTGACTGGCGTACAGCCGGAGGCGATAGCCGCGCCACCTGCGGAATTAGCCGAGCAGCCGGTATCGCTAAAAAATATTGATTACCAGTCCATTCCGCTGGTGCTGGCGGCAGAAAATTTACGCCAGTCGGCACAGTACGGCGTGGAAAAAACCAAAGCGCAATACTGGCCGACGCTCAGTATTCAGGGAGGCAAAACGCGCTACCAGACCAGCGATCGCTCGTACTGGGACGACCAGTTACAACTGAACGTTAACGCGCCGCTGTATCAGGGCGGCGCAGTTTCTGCCCAGGTGCAACAGGCCGAAGGGCAACAAAAAATCTCTGCCTCGCAGGTCGAACAGGCAAAACTGGATGTGCTGCAACGAGCGTCTGTGGCATATGCGAACTGGACCGGCGCACGGGGTCGTGAAGAAGCCGGTTTAGCGCAATCCGAAAGTGCGCACAAAACGCGAGATGTGTATCAAAATGAATATAAATTAGGTAAACGCAGTCTGAATGATCTATTAACCGTCGAGCAAGATGTCTTTCAGGCGCAATCTGCTGAAATAAATGCCAGTTATGATGGCTGGGTTGCCGCAGTAAATTATGCCGCTGCGGTTAATAACCTTATTCCATTAGCGGGAATTAAACAGGGCTTATACAACGACTTACCCGATTTAAAATAATCCTGCCATTATTAATATCAGGTAGGCATCGTTGTTGAGTTATTACCTTTGTCTTATTTAGATAAATGGACTCGCTAAGGATGTGCGCCATTTATCAGGAATGCCATTATGAGCCTGATTATTGATGTTATTTCGCGTAAAACATCCGTCAAACAAACGCTGATTAATCCTGGCGACGTTACGGTTGTTATTTATGAGCCCTCTGTGGTGCAGGTTCATGCTCAGGCATCTGCCGTTGCGCGTTACGTTCGCGAAGGAAATGATCTGTTGATCTATATGCAGGATGGCACGGTTATCCGTTGCAACGGCTATTTCCTGCAAGCGGCAAATACCACTGAACAATCGGAACTGGTCTTTGCCGATGGACAACAGCTAACTCACGTAACGTTTGCCGATGCCGCAGCGGGGGGATTAGCCCCCGTAGAACTGAGCGCCCAGACCACCGCTATTGAAAGCATTGCGCCATTTCTTGATACCGTTGCTCAGACCAGCACCTTCCCGTGGGGATGGTTAGCCGGTGCGGCGGTAGGTGGCGGTGCGCTTGGCGCTTTACTGGCAAGCGGTGGCGATGACGATTCAAAAACTGAAGTGGTTAACAACCCTCCGCCACCCGCCGAGCCAGGCAATGCGACCCCATCATTTTTAGTCACCGATAATCAGGGCGATCAGCGCGGTATTCTTGCCACCAATGACATCACCGATGACACCACGCCAACCTTTAGCGGTAGCGGGCAGGCGGGTGCGACCATCCAAATCAAAGACAGCAACGGCAATACTATTGCCAGTACTCAGGTAGACAGCAACGGGCACTGGAGCGTCTCTTTACCCACGCAAAGTGCAGGTGAACATACCTGGTCAGTGGTGCAAATTGTCGGCAGCACCATCACTGACGCTGGTTCGATAACGTTAACCATCGACGACAGACAGGCCAGCGTGCAGGTCGCCACCACCGCAGGCGATAACATTATTAACGTCAGCGAACAGGCCGCCGGATTTACGCTTTCAGGCACGACGAGCAACTTGTCGCAGGGAACAGAACTCAGCGTCACGCTAAACGGTAAAACCTACACCACCAGCGTAGGTGCTAACGGCGCGTGGAGCGTGCAGGTGCCGACCGCTGACGCCCAGGCGTTAGGCGAAGGGAATCAGGCAGTGCTGGTCAGCGGGAAAGATGCCACGGGCAATACGGTCACCGGCGCGCAGCTGTTAACCGTCGATACTCAGCCGCCGACGCTTGCTATCAACACTATCGCCCAGGACAACATTGTCAGCGCCGCAGAACATAACGCCGCGCTGGTATTGAGCGGGACTTCGAATGCTGAAGCCGGGCAAATCGTTACACTGACAGTAAATGGTAAAAGCCATACAGCAACCGTCGGTAGCGATGGCACATGGCAGGTGGCGCTGCCTGCCGCAGAAGTGCAGGCGCTGGCAGATGGTAACTACGCCGTAAATGCCAGCGTCAGCGACCGGGCAGGAAACACCACCAGCAACAGCGCGAATTTCGTGGTAGATACCAGCGCGCCGACGATTAACGTCAACACCGTGGCGGGCGACGATATTCTTAATAATGCCGAACAGGCCGTCGCACAGATCATCTCCGGAAATGTCAGCGGTGCTTCTCCTGGCGATACGGTGACTGTGAAATTGGGCGCTCATGTCCTGACGGGCGTCGTGCTGGCAGACGGTAGCTGGAATGTGGCGCTGGATCCGGCGGTAACCCGCACGCTGGATCGCGGAGCCAATACGATTTTCGTCACCGTGACAGATGCCGCCGGAAATACCGGCGCGGCGTCTCGTGCAATCACGCTGGTAGGTGTTTCTCCGTTGATCACCATTAACACCGTCTCCGGCGATGACATTATCAGTGGCGCAGAAAAAGGTGCGCCACTGACCCTTACCGGTAGCACTCAACAGGCCGAGACAGGACAAACCGTCACAGTAACCCTGGCTGGACAGAGTTTTACCACTACCGTGCAGGCCGATGGCTCCGGAGTCTGACAGTACCCGCTGCCAATATGGGTGATCTGCCTGACGGTGCCGTAGCGATTACCGCTTCTGTGACGGATCTCAGTGGTAATACCGGCAACACCTCCCGCACCATTACCGTCGATAGCCAGGCGCCGGCCTTAAGCATTGATCCACTGACCGCCGACAACATCATCAACGCCGCCGAAAGCGGGCAGGATCTGCCCATCACTGGCACCACTGACGCCCAGCCGGGGCAGACGGTAACGGTGACGCTTAACGGGCAGACGTATCAGGGCATCGTGCAACCAGATGGCACATGGAGTGTGACTGTTCCTGCCGCCAACGTTGACGCACTGGCTGACGGCAACGCCACGGTCACCGCCAGCGTGAACGATGTTGCTGGTAACCCGAGCAGCGTTTCACGCGTGGCGCTGGTCGATGCCACGCCGCCTGTGGTGACCATTAATCCGGTGGCGACTGATAACGTCATTAACACGCCGGAACATACCCAGGCGCAAATCATCAGCGGCACGGTTACCGGCGCGCAGGCTGGCGATATTGTCACCGTTACGCTGAATAATGTGGATTACACCACGGTGGTGGATGCTTCCGGCAACTGGAGCCTGGGCGTTCCGGCTTCCGTTGTCAGCGGGCTGGTGGACGGCAGTTATCCGATCAACGTTTCAGTGACTGACCGCGCCGGAAACAGCGGCAGCCAGGCACTCACCGTCACGGTTAATACCGCCGCGCCAGTGGTTGGAATTAATACCATTGCTGGCGATGATGTGATTAACGCCAGCGAAAAAGGAGCCGATGTTCAAATTACCGGCACCAGCGATCAACCTGTTAATACCGCCATCACCGTGACGCTGAACGGGCAAAATTACACAACCACGACCGATGCCTCTGGTAACTGGAGCGTCACCGTTCCGGCGTCGGCGGTAACCGCATTAGGCCAGGCCAACTACACGGTGACGGCAGCGGTGACCAGTAGTATTGGCAACAGCGCCACCGCCAGCCATAACGTGCTGGTCGATAGCGCGCTGCCCGGCGTGACCATTAATCCTGTGGCGAGCGACGATATTATTAACGCCGCCGAAGCGGGCGCTGCGCAAACCATCAGCGGACAGGTGACTGGTGCAGCCGTTGGCGACGCGGTAACTATTACGTTGGGCGGTAATACCTACACGACTACCGTTCAGGCTGGTTTAAGCTGGAGCGTGAGCGTTCCGGCAGCAGATATTCAGGCGCTGGGTAATGGTGATTTAACGGTTAATGCCTCGGTCACCAATCAAAACGGCAACACCGGTAGCGGCTCGCGGGATATCACCATCGACGCCAATCTGCCTGGCCTGCGGGTCGATACGGTAGCGGGTGATGATGTGGTCAATATCATCGAGCACGGGCAGGCACTGGTGGTCACTGGCAGCAGCTCGGGGCTGGCTGAAGGCACGCCGCTTACCGTCACGATTAATAACGTCGAATACACCACTGCGGTGCAGGCCGATGGTAGCTGGAGCGTGGGCGTGACGGCGGCGCAGGTTAGCGCCTGGCCTGCGGGGACGGTGACGGTTGCCGTGTCCGGGGAAAGTAGCGCGGGAAATCCGGTGAGCATCGCCCATTCCGTTACGGTCGATCTCACACCGGCGGCGATCGCCATCAATACCATCGCCACGGACGATGTGATTAACGCCGCAGAAAAAGGCGCTGATTTAACCCTTTCCGGCACCACCACTAACGTAGAACCCGGACAAACGGTCACCGTCACTTTTGGCGGTAAAAATTACACAGCCACGGTTGCAGGCGATGGTAGCTGGACAACCACTGTACCCGCTGCCGATTTAGCGTCATTAACCGATGGTAGCGCCACCGCGCAGGCCAGCGTCAGCAACGTCAACGGCAATAGCGCCTCGGCGGTGCATAACTACAGCGTCGATAGCAGCGCGCCGACCATCATTATCAATACTGTTGCCAGCGACAATATCGTTAACGCCAGTGAAGCCGACGCGGGCGTGACGGTGAGCGGTAGCACCACCGCCGAAGCGGGGCAGATTGTTACGATAACGCTCAATAGCCCGACCGTGCAGACGTATCAGGCGACGGTACAGGCCGATGGCAGCTGGAGTATTACTATTCCGGCGGCAGATCTTGAGGCATTGACGGATGGCAGCCACACCCTGACCGCGACGGTCAATGACAAAGCGGGCAACCCGGCGAGCACCACGCATAATCTGGCGGTGGATCTCACCGTTCCGGTACTGACTATCAACACCATTGCGGGCGACGATATTATTAACGCCGCCGAACACGGGCAGGCGCTGGTGATTTCCGGTTCCAGCACCGGCGGGGAAGCGGGGGATGTCGTTACCGTCACGCTAAACAGTAAAACCTATACCACGACGCTGGATGCCTCCGGCAACTGGAGCGTCGGCGTTCCGGCAGCGGATGTCACCGCGCTGGGCAGCGGTTCACAAACCGTAACGGCGAGCGTTACCGATGCGGCGGGCAATAACGATATTGAGACGCACACGGTCACCGTTAACCTTACCGCGCCGACCATTGGCATTAACACCATCGCCACCGATGACGTGATTAACGCCACGGAAAAAGGCGCGGATCTGCAAATCAGCGGCACCAGCAACCAGCCCGCAGGCACCGCAATTACGGTGACGCTTAACGGGCAAAATTACACCGCCACGACGGACGCAGCAGGTAACTGGAGCACCACGGTGCCCGCTTCCGCAGTAGGTGCGCTGGGCGAAGCCAGCTACACGGTGACGGCGAACGTCACCGACAGCGCAGGTAACAGCAATTCCGCCAGCCATAACGTGCAGGTCAATACCGCGCTGCCTGGTGTCACCATTAATCCGGTGGCGAGCGACGATATTATTAACGCCGCCGAATCGGGCGTGGCGCAGACCATCAGCGGCCAGGTGACGGGCGCGGCGGCGGGCGATACCGTCACCGTAACGCTTGGCGGGAAAACCTACACCGCCACCGTGCAGGGCAATTTAAGCTGGAGCGTGGACGTTCCGGCGGCGGATATTCAGGCCATCGGTAATGGCGATCTGACGGTTAACGCTTCGGTGACCAACGGCGTTGGCAACACCGGCAGCGGTTCGCGAGATATTACTATCGACGCCAATTTGCCGGGTCTGCGCGTTGATACCGTGGCGGGCGATGATGTGGTCAACAGCATCGAGCACGCTCAGGCGCTGGTGATCACCGGTAGCAGCAGTGGGCTGGCGACGGGCGCGGCACTGACGGTGGTGATTAACACGGTCACTTACGCTGCAACAGTATTAGCCGATGGCACATGGAGCGTTGGCGTTCCGGCGGCAGATGTGGGCAACTGGCCTGCGGGGACGGTGAATATCACGGTTTCAGGTGCCAGTAGCGCCGGAAACCCGGTCACTATTACCCACCCGGTCACCGTCGATCTGGCGGCGGTGGCGATCTCCATTAACACCGTTTCCGGTGATGATGTGATTAACGCCGCCGAAAAAGGGGCAGATTTAACCCTGTCCGGCAGCACCTCTGGCGTGGAAGCGGGGCAAACGGTCACCGTCACCTTTGGCGGAAAAACCTATACCGCGACCGTAGCGGGCGATGGTAGCTGGACAACCACCGTGCCTGCCGCCGATCTCAACGCGTTACGCGATGGCGACGCCACGGTACAGGCCAGCGTCAGCAACGTTAACGGCAACACGGCTTCGGCGACGCACGCCTATAGCGTCGATGCCACGGCACCGACACTTGCCATTAACACCATCGCCACTGACGATATTCTTAACGCCGCCGAGGCGGGCAATCCGTTAACCATCAGCGGCACCACTACCGCCGAAGCGGGGCAGATGGTTACCGTTACCCTTAATGGCGTGACTTATACTGGCACCGTCCAGGCGGACGGAAGCTGGAGCGTCAGCGTGCCGACAACGGATCTCAGCAATCTGACCGCCAGCCCGTACACCGTCAGCGCCTCGGTAAACGACAAAGCGGGTAACCCGGCGTCCGCAACTCACGGTCTGGCGGTGGATCTCACCGTGCCGGTGCTGACCATCAACATCGTCTCCGGCGATGACATTATTAACGCCGCCGAACACGGACAGGCGCTGGTGATCTCCGGTTCCAGCACTGGCGGCGAAGCGGGCGATGTCATCACCGTCACGCTAAACAGTAAAACCTACACCACCTCGCTGGATGCTTCCGGCAACTGGAGCGTCGGCGTTCCGGCGGCAGATGTCACCGCGCTTGACAGCGGTCCGCAAACCATCACTGCGACCATTACCGACGCGGCAGGCAACAGCGACGACGCCAGCCGCACGGTTACTGTGAATCTGACCTCACCAACCATTGGCATCAACACCATTGCTACAGATGACGTGATTAACGCCACGGAAAAAGGTGCGGATCTGCAAATCACCGGCACCAGTAATCAGCCAGCGGACACTACGGTTACGGTGACGCTAAACGGTCAAAATTACACTGCCACTACCGATAGCAACGGCAACTGGATCGCCACGGTGCCAGCCTCGGCGGTTAGCGCGCTGGGTGAGGCCAACTACACAGTAACGGCAAACGTCACTGACACGGCAGGCAACAGTAATTCCGCCAGCCATAATGTGCTGGTCAACAGCGCGCTGCCTGGCGTTACCATTAACCCGGTGGCGAGCGATGACATCATTAACGCTACCGAATCGGGCAATGCACAAACCATCAGCGGGCAGGTCACGGGTGCGGCGCAGGGAGATACGGTCACCATTACGCTGGGCGGCAATACCTACACCGCCACGGTGCAGGCTAATTTAAGCTGGAGCGTCAGCGTTCCGGCGGCGGATATTCAGGCGCTGGGTAACGGCTCCTTGACGGTTAACGCCTCGGTGACCAACGTCGTCGGCAACACCGGCAGCGGTTCGCGAGACATCACTATCGATGCCAATCTGCCTGGCCTGCGTGTCGATACCGTAGCGGGTGATGATGTTATTAACAGCATTGAGCACAATCAGGCGCTGGTGATCACCGGGAGCAGCAGCGGATTAACGGTGGGAACCGCGTTAACGGTCGTTATCAATAACGTCACTTACGGCGCGACAGTGTTAGCCGACGGCACATGGAACCTCGGCGTTCCGGCGGCAGACGTCAGTAACTGGCCTGCGGGTACGGTGGATATCACGGTAAGCGGCACCAACAGCGCCGGAACAACCTCCACCATTACCCATCCAGTCACCGTCGATCTGGCGGCGGTCGCTATCACCATTAACACCCTTTCCGGCGATGATGTGATCAACGCCGTCGAAAAAGGCGAAACGCTGGTCGTAAGCGGCAGCACCAGCGGCGTGGAAGCCGGGCAGACGGTGACCGTCACCTTTGGTGGCAAAAATTACACCACTACCGTTGAAGCCAACGGCAGCTGGACGGTGAATGTGCCGCCTGCCGATCTCGCTGCGCTGCCGGACGGCGCGGGCAACGTGCAGGCGAGCGTCAGCAACATTACCGGTAACAGCGCCCAGGCCGATCGCGCGTACAGCGTCGATGCCACCGCACCGCTTGTGACCATCAACACCATCGCCAGCGACGATACTCTCAACGTGAGCGAAGCGGGCGCGGGGATAACCATCAGCGGTACCACCACGGCACAGGCCGGACAGACGCTGACCGTCACGCTCAATAACAACACATACCAGACCACCGTTCTCGCGGATGGCACCTGGAGCGTGAATGTTCCGGCATCGGATTTAAGCGGATTAACCGCCAGCAGCTATACCGTGACCGCCACGGTAAGCGACAAAGCGGGTAACCCGGCAAGCGCCGACCACGCACTGGCGGTGGATGTCACCGCGCCGGATCTCACCATTAACACCGTCGCGGGCGATGACATCATCAACGCCATCGAACACGGTCAGGCACTGGTCGTCAGCGGAACCAGTACGGGCGCGGCGGCGGGCGATGTGGTCACGGTTAACCTGAACGGTAAAAACTACACCACCACGCTGGACGCCTCCGGTAACTGGAGCGTGGGCATTCCGGCGGCGGATGTCACGGCGCTGGCAACCGGCAGCCAGACCATCACCGCCAGCCTGAGCGATCGCGCGGGCAACAGCGACAGCACGACTCACGATGTGACCGTTGATCTCAGTGGCCCGACGCTGACCATCAACACCGTCTCCGGCGATGACATCATTAACAATACCGAGAAAACCCAGGATCTGACCATCAGCGGCGGCTCCAGCGGTCTGGCGACCGGCACCACGGTCACCGTGATGTTGAACGGCCTGGCGTACAGCGCCACCACCGATGGTTCTGGCAACTGGAGCATTACCGTGCCTGCTTCGGCGGTCGGCGCCCTGGGCGAGGCGGTTTATTCGATTAGCGCCAGCGCCACCGACAGCGCGGGCAACAGCGGCAGTACTACCCATACAGTGAATGTCGAATCGCTCCTGCCTGGGGTGATCATTAATACCGTGGCAGGCGATGACATTATCAACGCAGCTGAAATCGCCGTTAACCAGACCATCAGTGGTCAGGTCACGGGAACGGCGCAGGCGGGGAATACGGTGACGGTCACGCTTGGTGGCAACCAGTATACCGCTACCGTGCAGCCAGATTTAAGCTGGAGTGTCAGCGTGCCGGCGGCAGATTTGCAGGCGTTGGGTAACGGTGAGCTGACCATCAGCGCCTCGGTGACCAACACCACAGGCAATACCGGCACCGCCACGCACGACATCGTGATAGACGCCAACCTGCCTGGTCTGCGCGTCGATACCGTGGCAGGCGATGATGTGGTCAATATTATCGAACACGGTCAGGCGCTGGTTGTCACTGGTAGCAGTACCGGACTGGCGGTGGGGACGCCACTAACTGTGGAAATCAACAGCGTCACCTATGGCGCAACGGTATTAGCCGATGGCACCTGGAGCGTGGGCGTTCCGGCGACGGATGTCGCTAACTGGCCTGCGGGGACAGTCGATATTACGGTTACAGGCACTAACACCGCCGGAACAACTACCAGTATTAGCCATCCGGTCACGGTCGATCTCGCTGACGTGGCGATTACCATCAATACACTTTCCGGCGACGATGTGATTAACGCCGCCGAAAAGGGCAGTGATTTGCAGCTTTCCGGCACCACCTTCGGCGTGGAGGCGGGGCAGACTATTACCGTTATTTTTGGCGGCAAAAGCTACACCACGACGGTTGCTGCGGATAATACCTGGGGGATGACAATCCCAGCCGTCGATCTCACGGCTTTACCAGACGGCGCAGCAAACGTACAAGCCAGCGTCAGCAACGTAGCTGGCAACATCGCCCAGACAACACATGCTTACAGCGTTGATGCCACCGCGCCCTCTGTCACCATCAACACCATCGCCACGGACGATATTCTTAATGCCGCCGAAGCCGGAACGGCGCTGACCATCAGCGGCACCAGCACGGCAGAAGCCGGGCAGATGGTGACCGTGACGCTAAACGGCGTCAATTACAGCGGCAACGTACAAGCAGACGGAAGCTGGAGCATCAGCGTACCAACTGGCGATTTAGCGAATCTCACCGCCAGCTCGTATACCGTCAACGCGGCGGTCAGCGACAAAGCCGGAAATCCGGCCTCGGCAACGCATAATCTGGCGGTGGATCTGATTGCCCCAGTCGTCACCATCAACACGGTGGCGGGCGACGACATCATTAACGCCACGGAACACAGCCAGGCGCAGATTATCAGCGGCTCGGCAACGGGCGCGACCACAGGTAACACGGTTTCCGTGACGATTGGCACGACCACCTACACCACCGTGCTGGACGCCAACGGCAACTGGAGCATCGGCGTGCCTGCCAGCGTGATTTCCGCACTGGCGCAGGGCGATGTGACCATTACCGCCACGGTCACCGACTCCGCAGGCAACAGCGGCACAGCCTCGCACATCGTCAGCGTGGCGCTCGGTGCTCCGGTACTCGGCATTAACACTATCGCCGTCGACGACATCATCAATGCCACGGAGAAAGGCGCGGATCTGGCGATTTCCGGCAGCAGCAACCAGCCTGCGGGCACGCAGGTAACCGTGACGCTCAACGGGCAAAATTACACCACCACAGCCGATGCTTCCGGTAACTGGAGCGTGACCGTTCCGGCGTCCGCTGTGAGCGTGCTCGGTGAAGCCACTTACACGGTGACCGCCGCCGCTACTGACTCCGCTGGCAACAGCGGTTCCGCCAGCCATAACGTGCAGGTTAATACCGCGCTGCCGGGCGTCACCATTAACATTGTGGCAACGGACGATATTATTAACGCTGCCGAAGCAGGGGCAGATCAAACTATCAGCGGTCAGGTTACAGGCGCGGCGGCGGGCGACACGGTGACCGTCACGCTGGGTGGCGAGACTTACACGGCGACAGTGCAGGCCAATTTAAGCTGGAGTATTAATGTTCCGGCAGCCGCTTTACAGGCGTTGGGCAACGGCGAGTTGAGCATTTCGGCTTCGGTGACGAACAGCGTGGGCAATACTGGCAGCGGTACGCGTGACATTACCATTGACGCTAATCTCCCAGGTCTGCGGGTCGATACCGTCGCTGGCGATGATGTGGTGAATATCATCGAGCACGGTCAGGCACTGGTGGTAACCGGCAGCAGTTCTGGTCTGGCAGCGGGTGCCGTACTCACGGTTTCGATTAATAGCCAGACCTATAGCGCAACGGTTTTAGCCGATGGTTCATGGAGCGTCGGCGTTCCGGCGGTGGATGTCAGCGCCTGGCCTGCGGGGACGGTCACGATTACGGCGAGTGGTAGCACCACCGCCGGAAATCCGGTCAGCGTCACGCACCCGGTCACCGTCGATCTCACGGCGATTGCCGTCAGCATCAACGCCATTACCGCTGATGATGTGATTAACGCCGCCGAAAAAGGCGCGGCGTTAACGCTCTCCGGCAGCACGTCCGGCGTGGAGGCCGGGCAAACGGTCACCGTCACCTTTGGCGGCAAAAACTACACTGCAAGCGTCGCGGCGAATGGTTCATGGAGCACCACAGTTCCCGCGTCGGATATGGCAGCCCTGCGTGATGGCGATGCCAGCGCACAGGCCAGCGTCAGCAATGTTAACGGCAACAACGCCATCACTACCCACGCGTACAGCGTCGATGCCAGCGCGCCAACGGTGACCATCAACACTATTGCGGGCGACGACATTCTTAACGCCACCGAAGCCGGTACGGCGCTGACCATCACCGGCAGCAGCACGGCGGAAGCGGGGCAAACGGTGACCGTCACGCTCAATGGCGCAAACTATACCGGCACCGTACAAACGGACGGTAGCTGGAGCGTCAGCGTGCCGCCAGCAGCGTTAAGCGCCTTGACCGCCAGTAACTACACCGTCAGCGCGGCGGTGAGCGACAAAGCCGGAAACCCGGCCTCCGCTAACCATAACCTGACGGTGGATACTTCCGTTCCGGTTGTCACCATCAACACGGTGGCGGGTGATGATGTGATCAACGCGACTGAACACGCCCAGGCGCAGATTATCAGCGGCTCCGCCACGGGTGCGGCAACCGGTAGCACCGTCACGGTGACTATCGGCACCAATACCTTCACCACGGTGCTGGATGCCAGCGGTAACTGGAGCGTCGGCGTACCGGCAAGCGTTGTCTCGGCACTGGCGAACGGCACGGTGACCATCAACGCCAGCGTCACCGATGCCGGGGGCAACAGCGGCAGCGCCACGCATCAGGTGACGGTTAATACCGGGCTGCCGACCATTACCTTTAACGCCATCAGCGGCGATAACGTTTTGAACGCCGATGAAAAAGGTCAGCCGTTGACCATCAGCGGCAGTAGTACGGGGCTGGCGACCGGCGCACAGGTTACCGTCACGCTCAACGGTCATAACTACAGCGCCACCACCGACGCGGCGGGCAACTGGACGTTAACCGTACCGGTGAGCGATCTGGCGGCCTTAGGCCAGGCTAACTATACGGTCAGCGCCAGCGCCACCAGTGCGGCAGGCAACACCGCCAGCAGCCAGGCGAATTTACTGGTCGACAGCGGCCTGCCGGGCGTCACCATCAACACCGTGGCGGGCGACGATATTATCAACGCCGCTGAAGCGGGCGCCGATCAAACCATCAGCGGGGTGGTGACCCGCGCCGCCGCTGGCGATACGGTCACCGTCACGCTGGGCGGCAATACTTATACTGCACAAGTTCAGGCCGATTTAAGCTGGAGCGTCAGCGTTCCGGCAGCCGATTTACAGGCGTTGGGTAATGGTCATTTGACCATTACCGCTTCGGTCACCAACGCCAGTGGCAACACCGGTAGCGGCACGCGAGATATCACCATTGACGCCAACCTGCCAGGTCTGCGCGTGGATACCGTCGCGGGCGATGATATCGTCAACAGCATAGAGCACGGACAGGCGCTGGTGATCACTGGTGGCAGTAGCGGTTTGAATACCGGCGCCGTGCTGACGGTCACCATCAACGGCACGGCCTATGCCGCCACGGTACAGGCGGATGGTAGCTGGAGCGTAGGTATTCCGGCGGCAAACGTCAGCGCCTGGCCTGCGGGGCCGTTAACCGTTGAGGTAGCAGGGCAGAGCAGCGCCGGAAACCCGGTCAGCGTCAGCCATCCGTTCACCGTCGATTTAACAGCGGTGGCTATCAGCATCAACACTGTTGCCAGCGACGACGTGATCAACGCCGCCGAAAAAGGTGCCGGGTTGACCCTTTCCGGCAGCACCAGCGGAATTGAAAGCGGGCAAACCGTTACCGTCACTTTTGGCGGCAAAACCTACACTGCAAGCGTCGCCGCCAACGGGAACTGGAGTGTGAACGTTCCGGCGGCGGATCTGGCAACCTTGCCAGACGGCGCGGCAAACGTGCAGGCCAGCGTCAGCAGCGCGAGCGGCAATAACGCTTCGGCAACCCATGCGTACAGCGTCGATGCCAGCGCGCCGACGCTCACCATAAACACCATAGCCAGCGACGATATCCTGAACGCTACGGAGGCCGGAAGCCCACTCACCCTCAGCGGCACCAGCACCGCCGAAACCGGGCAGACGGTGACCGTCACCCTTAACGGCGTAACCTACACCGGTAATGTACAGGCGGACGGTAGCTGGAGTGTCAGTGTTCCTACTTCAGCCTTAGGCGCGCTCACCGCAAGCAATTACACCGTCAGCGCCACGGTCAACGACAAAGCGGGCAACCCCGGCAGCGCCAGCCATAATCTGGCGATAGACACCATCGCACCGGTTCTCACCATTAACACCGTGGCAGGCGATGACATCATCAACGACGCCGAGCACGCGCAGGCGCTGGTGATCTCCGGCACCAGCAGCGGCGGGGAAGCGGGCGATGTGGTGAGCGTTGTGCTCAATGGCAAAACCTACACCACCACGCTGGACGCCTCCGGTAACTGGAGCGTCGGTGTACCGGCGGCGGATGTGACGGCGCTGGGTAGCGGTGCGCAGACCATCACTGCCAGCGTCAGCGATCGGGCAGGCAACAGCGATGACGCCAGCCGCACCGTTACCGTCAGCCTCACTGCGCCAGTGATTGGTATCAACACCATCGCGGGCGATGATGTGATCAACGCGACGGAAAAAGGATCTGATCTGGCGCTTTCCGGCACCAGCGATCAGCCTGCGGGTACGGCGATCACCGTCACGCTGAACGGACAAAACTACAGCGCCACCACCGACGCCTCCGGCAACTGGAGCGTCACCGTTCCTGCCTCGGCGGTCAGTGCGCTGGGTGAAGCCACCTACAGCGTCACGGCGAGCGTCACCAACGCTCAGGGCAACAGCAGCACCGCCAGCCATAACGTACAGGTCAATACCGCGCTGCCGGGCGTCACCATCAATCCGGTGGCGACGGACGATATTATCAACGCCGCCGAAGCAGGCAGTGCGCAAACCATCAGCGGCCAGGTCACCGGGGCGGCGGCGGGCAGCACCGTCACCGTTGAACTGGGCGGTAAAACTTACACCGCCACCGCCCAGCCAGATTTAAGCTGGAATGTGAGCGTACCTGCCGCCGACTGGCAGGCGTTGGGTAACGGTGAGTTAACGGTTAACGCCTCGGTGACCAACGCCGTTGGCAATACCGGCAGCGGCACGCGCGATATCACCATCGATGCCAGTCTGCCCGGTCTGCGGGTCGATACTGTCGCTGGCGATGATGTGGTCAATATCATCGAACACGCTCAGGCACAGGTGATCACCGGCAGCAGCTCCGGCTTTGCCGCAGGTACGGCGTTGACGGTGGTGATAAATAACCAAACTTACGCCGCCACGGTGCTGGCGAACGGCACCTGGAGCGTCGGCGTTCCGGCGGCGGATGTCAGCAACTGGCCTGCGGGAACGCTGAATATTACCGTTAGCGGCGCGAACAGTGCCGGAACGCAAACCAGCATTACCCATCCGCTGACCGTTGATTTCACTGCTGTCGCTATCAGCATTAACGCCATCACCGCCGATGATGTGATAAACGCCGCCGAAAAAGGTGCAGCGTTAACGCTCTCCGGCAGCACCTCCGGCGTCGAAACGGGGCAAACCGTTACCATTACCTTTGGCGGCAAAACCTACACCACCACGGTGGCGGCAAACGGTAGCTGGAGCACCACCGTTCCGGCAGCGGATATGGCGGCTCTGCGTGATGGCGATGCCAGCGCCCAGGTGCGGGTGACAAACGTTAACGGCAACAGCGCCACGGCAACGCATGAATACAGCGTCGATAGCGCCGCGCCAACGGTGACCATCAACACCATTGCCAGCGATAACATCATCAACGCCAGCGAAGCGGCGGCAGGTGTGACGGTTTCCGGCACCAGCACGGCGGAAGCGGGGCAAACGCTGACCGTCACGTTTAACGGCAGTAACTACCAGACCACGGTGCAGGCAGACGGGAGCTGGAGCTTAACGCTGCCTGCCGGCGACTTAACCGCGCTTGCCAATAATGGCTACACCCTGACCGCTACGGTCAGCGATCTGGCGGGTAACCCTGGCAGCGCCAGTAAAGGCGTAACCGTCGATACCACCGCGCCGGTGATCAGTTTTAACACCGTGGCGGGCGATGATGTGATTAACAACGTCGAGCACACCCAGGCGCAGATTATCAGCGGCGCCGCCACGGGCGCGGTAGCTGGTGACCGCCTGGTGGTGACCATCGCCGGGCAGCAGTATGTCACCAGCACCGATGCCAGCGGCAACTGGAGCGTCGGCGTGCCTGCCAGCGTAATTTCCGGTCTTGCGGATGGCACGGTGACCATCAGCGCCACCATCACCGACAGCGCAGGCAACAGCAGCACGCAGACCCACAACGTGCAGGTGAATACGGCGGCGGTATCGCTCTCGGTCAGCACCATCAGCGGCGATAACCTCATTAACGCCGCCGAAGCAGGCAGTGCGCTGACCCTTAGCGGCACCGGCACCAATTTTGCGACAGGCACAGTGGTGACCGTGTTGCTTAACGGCAAAGGCTACAGCGCCACCATTCAAAGCAACGGGAGCTGGAGCGTGAATGTGCCAGCGGCAGACGTTGCGGCGCTTGCGGATGGCACCAGCTATACGGTTAGCGCCTCCGCTCAGGACAGCGCCGGAAACAGCGCCACGGCCTCGCGCAGCGTGGCGGTAGATCTCACCGCGCCGGTTATCAGCATCAACACCGTTTCAACGGACGACCGACTCAACGCCGCCGAACAGCAGCAGCCGTTAACCCTTAATGGATCGACCAGCGCGGAAGTGGGGCAGACGGTCACCGTGACCTTTGGCGGCAAAACCTATACCGCCACGGTAGCCGTCAATGGCACCTGGGCGCTGAACGTACCTGCGGCGGATCTGGCAACACTCGGGCAGGGCGCGCAGACCATCACCGCCAGCGTGAACGATCGCGCGGGCAACCCCGGTCAAACCACGCACGCCCTGACCGTTGACACTGCTGCGCCGACGGTGACCATCGCCACGGTAGCGGGCGACGATATTATCAACAACGTCGAGCAGCTTGCCGGGCAGACCATCAGCGGCACCACCACCGCCGAAGTGGGTCAGACGGTAACCGTCACCTTTAACGGTCAGAGCTGGAGTGCAACGGTTGGCAGCGGTGGAAGCTGGTCAGTGTTTATTCCGGCGCAGCAGTTTGCCGGATTAAGCGACGGCAGCTACACCATTAGCGCGTCGGTCAGCGATCAGGCCGGAAACCCCGGCAGCGCCAGCCGTGGTGTCACGTTGAACGGCGACGTCCCCACCGTCACCATCAACACCTTTGCGGGCGATGATGTGGTGAACGCGGCGGAACACGGTTCGTCTCTGGTTATCAGCGGCACCACCACCGCGCCGGTCGGCCAGACGCTGACTCTTACCTTAAACGGCAAAACCTACACCACCACGGTGCAGACCAGCGGTAGCTGGAGCTACACTCTCGCCAGCGCCGATGTCACCGCGCTGGCGGATGGCAACGCCTATGTGATTAACGCCTCGGTCACTAACGCCATTGGCAACACCGGCAGCAGCAATCACACTATCACCGTCGATCTCAGCGCCCCGGCGATGGGGATTAATATCGATTCCCTGCAAGCCGACACCGGCCTTAGCGCCAGCGACTTTATCACCAGCGTCAGCCCGGTGGTGGTCAATGGCTCACTCACCGCCGCGCTTGCCAGTAACGAGACGGCGCAAATCAGTATCGACGGCGGCGCAACCTGGAGCACGCTCACCGTGACCGGCACGACCTGGCGCTATAACGACAGCCGCACGCTGACTGATGGCAACTATCTCTATCAGGTGCGGGTGATTGATGCGGCGGGCAACGTCGGCGCGACTGACAGCCAGAACGTGGTGATCGACACCATCGCGCCAGATCCAGCGGTGAAAACCATCGCCATCAGCGCGATCACCACCGATACTGGATTGATCACTAACGATTTTATCACCAGCGACACGACGCTGGCGGTGAGCGGCACGCTGGGGGCGACGCTTTCTGCCGGCGAGTTCGCGCAAATCAGTATCGATGGCGGCACCACCTGGCAGAATCTTTCGGTAAGCGGTTTGACCTGGACGTACCTTGATGGGCGCACGCTGACTGACGGCAACTACAACTATCAGGTGCGGGTTATCGACATCGCCGGAAATATCGGCGCGACCGCCAGCCAGATTGTCACCGTTGACACCAGCGCGCCGCTGGCGAGCAAAACCATCGTCATTGCGGGCATTAGCGATGACACCGGCTTAAGCAGCAGCGATTTTGTTACTCGCGACACGACGCTGACCGTTCGCGGGACGCTCGGCGCGGCGCTGGCGGCAGATGAACGGGCGCAAATCAGCCTCGACGGCGGGGTTACCTGGACAACCTTAACCGTTATCGGCACCAACTGGAGCTATGCCGATGGTCGCACACTGACCGACGGCACCTGGAACTACACGGTGCGGGTGGTGGATCTGGCGGGGAACGTAGGGCAGACCGCGACGCAAAACGTGGTGGTCGATACCACCAGCCCTGAAGCGGCGAAAAGCATCACCATTACCGGTATCAGCGATGACACCGGAGCCAGCAGCAGCGACTTTATTACCAGCGATACTACGCTTACCGTGCGCGGCGTGCTGGGCGCGGCGCTCGGCGCTAACGAATTCGCGCAAATCAGTACCGACAACGGCGCAACCTGGGTGAACGTGACGCTGGCGGCAGACGGCCTTAACTGGACATACGCTGATGGGCGCACGTTGACTAACGGCACGACAACCTGGCTGGTGCGGGTGGTCGATCTGGCGGGCAACGTTGGTGCCACCGGCAGTCAGTCGGCGCAGATTGATACCGTTAACCCGGCGCAGGTGTTGACCATCGCCAGCATCAGCACCGACACGGGTAGCTCGGCAACCGACTTTATCACCAGTGATACCACGCTCACGCTAACCGGTTCGCTGGGAGCGGGGCTTGCCAGCGGCGAAGTAGCGCAGATTAGCCTTGATGGCGGCGCGACCTGGACTACGCTCACCACCAACGGCACGCAGTGGACTTACACCGACAGCCGTACATTGACCGACGGCAGCTATGTTTATCAGGTGCGGGTGCTGGATCTGGCCGGGAACACCGGTCCGGTGGTGTCGAAAACGGTGGTGGTCGATACGATTAACCCCACCGCCACGCCAGGTATTGTGTCGTATACCGATGATGTCGGGCAGCGGCAGGGGACATTAAGCAGTTCGCAGGCCACCGACGACACTACGCCGCTGCTGAACGGTGTACTTTCCGCGCCGCTTGCCAGCGGTGAAGTCGTTTACCTCTACCGCAACGGCCTGCTGTTAGGCGCGGTGACGATGGTCGGCGCACTGAACTGGACCTACAGCGACAGCGGGCTACTCAGCGGTGCGTATACCTACAGTGCGCGGGTAGTGGATCTGGCAGGGAATATCACCGCCTCCAGTGATTTTATCCTCACCGTCGATACCTCTATTCCGACCACGCTGGCGCAAATCACCAGCCAGACCACGCGCGATACCACGCCGATTATCAGCGGGGTGATCACTGCCGCGCTCGCCAGCGGGCAGTATGTCGAAGTGGTCATCAATAGCAAAACCTACACCTCGCAGCCGGGCGGTGCGGTGGTAGTCGATCCGGCGCACAACACCTGGTATGTGCAGTTACCGGATACCGATGTGCTGGCGGCTTCCGCAACCGCTTATAACGTCACCGCGCAGGTGAAAAGCTCGGCGGGCAACGGCAACACCGCCAACGTCAGCAATGGCACGGTGACAGTCAACGCGGCAATTGATTACACGCCAGCCTGGACGACCGCCAATAAAACAACGGCCTGGGGGCTGACCTACGGCCTCGACACGCACGGAATGTGGACGGTGCTGGCCAACCAGCAGGTGATGCAATCTACCGACCCGCTTACCTGGTCGAAGACCGCCCTGACGCTGTATCAGAGCGGCAACAACTACGCCACCAGTTCCATTGCCGATTACGACCGTAACGGTACGGGCGATCTGTTTATTACCCGTGATGATTACGGCACGGGCTATATCAACGGCTTTACCAATAACGGCGACGGCACGTTTTCCAGTGCCATTCTGGTCGCCGTTGGCACTCTGACGTGGTATGGCTCGGTAGTGGCGTTTGATAAAGAGGGCGACGGCTATCTTGATTTCTGGATTGGCGACGCCGGGGGGCCAGACTCCAACACCTTCCTGTGGAATAACGCGGGCACCCTGGTAGGCAACTCCACTGTTGCCAACAACGGGGGGAGCGCCACGGTCGGTGGGGCGGTGACGGGGTATCTTTCGCTCAACGAGGGTTCTGGCGTTGATCTTAACAACGACGGCAGGATTGACCTGGTTCAGCACACTTTCAACCTGAATAACTATTACACGCTGTCCTCGCTTATCAGCCAGGGCAACGGCACGTTTGTCTGGGGGCAGAACACCATCAATACTTTCCTCAGCACGGCGGGCAGCGGCGGCAACTCGACGTCTGTCTCCATGACCTGGGCGGATTTCGATGGCGACGGCGATATGGATCTCTTCCTGCCCGCCAGCCAGGGAAGAGCTAACTACGGCTCCCTGTTATTCAACACCAACGGCGTGCTGGGAAATCCGGTGGCGGTGGGGGCAACGGCAACCACCTACGCCAGCCAGTTTAGCCTGGCGGTGGACTGGAACCACGACGGTCTGATGGATATCGCCCGTATTGCCCAGACCGGACAATCCTACCTTTACACCAACGTTGGCGGAGCCAGCAACTGGACGCAGTCGGTACTCGGCGGCAGCCAGAGCGGCACTACCAGCGGCGTGGCGGCAATGGACTACGACTGGGACGGCGCGGTGGATGTACTGGTGACCAAACAGTCGGGCAGCGTGTTCCTGATCCGCAACACCAACACGGTGAGCTACGGCACTTCGCTGCACCTGCGCATTACCGATCCCAACGGCATTAACGTTTATTACGGCAATACCGTAAAACTGTACAACTCGGCGGGAGTGCTGGTCGCCACGCAAATCATCAACCCGCAGTCGGGGATGGGGGTTAACGACACCTCGGCGCTGGTCAATTTCTACGGGCTGAATGCCGGAGAAACCTACAACGCCGTGCTGATCAAATCCACTGGCGCGACTGCCAGCAATATCGATCAGACGGTAAACACCACCTGGGGCGGCTTACAGGCTACCGATGCCACTCACGCTTACGATCTCAGCGCCGAAGCCGGGACGGCGAGCAATAACGGCAAGTTCGTCGGCACCGGTTATAACGACACCTTTTTTGCCACCGCAGGCACCGACACCTACGACGGTTCCGGCGGCTGGGTGTACAGCTCTGGCACCGGAACCTGGCTGGCAAACGGCGGGATGGACGTGGTTGATTTCCGGCTTTCGACGGTGGGCGTGACCGCTAACTTAAGCAGTACCGCCGCGCAGGCCACCGGTTTTAACACCTCGACATTTACCAATATTGAAGGCATTTCCGGCTCGAATTTTAACGACACTCTGACCGGCAGTACGGGCGATAACCAACTGGAAGGGCGCGGCGGTAACGACACGCTCAACATCGGCAACGGCGGCCATGACACCTTGCTCTATAAACTGCTCAACGCCAGCGACGCCACTGGCGGCAACGGCTCGGACGTGGTGAATGGTTTTACGGTAGGGACATGGGAAGGCACCGCCGACACCGACCGCATTGATATTCGTGAACTGTTGCAGGGCAGCGGCTACACCGGCAACGGCAAAGCCAGCTACGTCAACGGCGTGGCAACGCTGGATGCGCAGGCCGGAAACATCGGTGATTTTGTCAAAGTTACCCAGAGCGGCAGCGACACCATCGTGCAGATCGACCGCGACGGGACAGGTGGCGGCTTTGCGACAGCTAACGTGGTCACGCTGACGGGCGTGCATACCGACCTCGCCACTTTGCTGGCGAATCATCAGTTGATGGTGGTGTAGATAATGAAAAAAAATGCCCAGTCCGTGGAAGCCTGGCTGGAGGCGATGATCGCCGTGGCGCGCTATTATCGGCTCGATTTTTCTCAGGAGAATGTGCGCGCAACCGTCAACTGGGAGCGCGACAGTAAGCGGGAGGAGTTACTCACCGACATGGCGCGGCAGTTGGGAATGGGGCTGCGGCTGGTCGAGTTCTCCGCCGATTCGCTTAACCCGTGGCGGCTGCCGTTGATCGCGGTGTTTGATAATCAGCAGATTGGCGTGATCACCCGCCGCGACAATCACGACAATATCAGCATTCAGTTCAGCGGTGACGAAGGGCTGGAAACCACGCTTAACGTCGCGGATGTTGAGGATAAAATCGTCGAACTGGCGCTGCTGCGCCCGCTCAGCGCCATTCCAGATGCACGGGTGGATGACTACATTCGCCCGTATCAGGCGAACTGGTTCTGGAATCTCTCGCTAAAAGACTGGCGGCGCTACGGCGATATTATGCTGGCGTCACTGGTGGCGAACGTGCTGGCGCTGGCGGCGATGATTTTCTCGATGCAGGTTTACGACCGGGTAGTTCCGGCGCAGTCCTACCCGACGCTGTGGGTACTGTTCGCCGGGGTGATGATGGCGATCCTGTTTGAGTTCTGTATGCGCATGGTGCGCACACATCTTTCCGATGTGATTGGTAAACGGGCGGATTTACGCATTTCGGATCGCGTTTTTGGTCATGCGTTACGGCTGAAAAATAACGTGCGCTCGAAATCCACCGGGTCGTTTATCTCGCAGATCCGCGAGCTGGAATCGGTGCGGGAGCTTATTACTTCCACCACCATCGGTGCGGTGGCGGATCTGCCATTCTTCCTGCTGTTTGTCTTTATTCTGTGGATGATCGGCGGCTGGCTGGTGCTGGTGGTTTTGCTGGCGCTGCCGTTGCTGGTGATCCCCGGCCTGCTGGTGCAACGCCCGCTGGCGCGGCTGGCGAACGAAGGGATGCGCGAGTCGGCGGTACGCAACGCGACGCTGGTGGAAGCCGTGCAGTCGATTGAAGATATCAAACTGCTGCGCGCCGAACAGCGTTTCCAGAATCAGTGGAATCATACCAACGACGTGGCGTCCTCCATCAGCATGAAGCAACGCTTTCTCACCGGGCTGCTGCTCACCTGGACCCAGGAAGTGCAATCCATCGTCTATGTGGTGGTGCTGCTGGTGGGCTGTTTTATGGTGATGAACGGTGACATGACCACCGGCGCACTGGTCGGGACGACGATCCTGGCTTCGCGCACCATTGCGCCGCTGTCGCAGATTTCCGGCGTACTCTCGCGCTGGCAGCAGGCGAAAGTGGCGCGTAATGGCCTTGATGAACTGATGAAGCGCCCGGTGGATCAGCCCGAGCACGGCAAACTGGTGCATAAAGCGGTGCTGCACGGTAATTATCAGTTCAGCAACGCGGTGTTTTATTATGACGAAGAAGAGAAGATTGCCGATGTGGCGATTGGCAAACTCAACATTCAGGCTGGTGAGAAAATAGCCATTCTTGGGCGCAACGGCGCGGGTAAATCAACGCTGCTGCAAATGCTCGCCGGAATGCGTATCGCCCAGCAGGGGCAGGTGTTGCTGGATAACATCAGCATCGGGCAGCTTGATCCGGCGGATCTGCGCCGCGACATGGGGCTGCTGAGCCAAACCGGACGACTGTTTTTTGGTTCGCTGCGGGAAAACCTCACCATGGGAATGCCGGAGGCCAGCGATGAAGATATCGAACGCGCATTAACCCTCAGCGGGGCGCTGCCCTTTGTGCAGAAGCAGAAAAACGGCCTCAACTACATGATTCAGGAAGGGGGATTTGGCCTCTCTGGTGGTCAGCGGCAAACGCTGCTGCTGGCGCGGCTGCTCATCTCTCAACCCAATATCGTGCTGCTCGATGAACCCAGCGCCTCGCTGGACGAAATGGCGGAAGCGTATTTAATCGAACAACTGAAACAGTGGATTGGGCATCGCACGCTGATTATCGCCACTCACCGCACGGCGATGCTGCAACTGGTGGACAGGATAATCGTGATGGATCAGGGGCGCATTGTGATGGACGGCGCGAAAGAGACTATTTTGCGTGAACAGGGCGAACCCACGGCGCGACGCGTGGTGTTGCAGGAGAAGAATAAGGGGTCTGCCGCATGAACGGACAACTGCAATACAACCGTGGCCTGACTGAACCTCGCCTGCCGCGTTCGGCGCTGGCGGTACGCGTGACTGCCGTAATGCTGCTCTGTTTTCTCGGCTGGGCGTGGTACTTCCAGCTTGATGAAGTGACCACCGGCAGCGGCACGGTAGAACCCTCCGGGCGCGAACAGGTGGTGCAGTCGCTGGAAGGCGGAATTCTGTATCATCTCGACGTCAAGGTTGGCGATATTGTTGAACAGGGCCAGCCGCTGGCGCAGCTTAACCGCACCAAAACGGAATCCGACGTCCAGGAAGCGATGTCGCGCTTGTACGCGGCGCTGGCAACCTCGGCGCGGCTGCGGGCGGAAGTGAGTAATAAACCGCTGGTCTTCCCTGACGAACTGAATAAATTCCCCGAACTTATCGAGTCGGAAACGGCGTTGTACAACACTCGCCGCGACGGGTTGAACAAAGCCACCACCGGGCTGACGCAGGGGATTAGCCTGGTCAACCGTGAACTGGCGATGACCCAGCCGCTGGTGAAACAAGGGGCTGCGAGCAGCGTCGAAGTGCTGCGCCTGCAACGCCAGGCCAATGAACTGGAAAACAAACTTAGCGACGTGCGCACGCAATACTACGTACAGGCGCGGGAAGAGTTAGCGAAAGCCAATGCGGAAGTGGAAACCCAGCGTTCGGTGATCCGTGGGCGTGAAGACTCCCTCACCAGGCTCAACTTTACTGCGCCAGTTCGTGGCATTGTTCAGGATATTGATGTCACCACGGTTGGCGGCGTCATTGCCCCCGGTGGTAAACTGTTGACCATTGTGCCGCTGGATGAGCAATTGCTGATTGAGGCAAAAATCTCCCCGCGCGATGTGGCGTTTATCCATCCTGGGCAAAAATCGCTGGTGAAAATAACCGCTTACGATTACTCCATTTATGGCGGTCTGCCGGGAGAAGTGGCGGTGATTTCACCGGATACCGTGCAGGATGAAGTGCGGCGCGATGTTTATTACTATCGGGTGTACATTCGCACTTTCAGCAACCATCTGGAAAATAAAAGCAAACAGCAGTTTCCGATATTTCCCGGTATGGTGGCGACGGTCGATATCCGCACCGGCAAAAAGAGCGTGCTGGATTATCTGTTGAAACCCTTTAACAAAGCACAGGAGGCGTTGCGCGAACGATGAACATTAGCGATGTAGCAAAAATTACCGGCCTGACCAGCAAAGCCATTCGCTTCTATGAAGAGAAGGGGCTGGTGACACCACCGATGCGCAGCGAAAACGGTTATCGTACCTACACGCAGCAGCATCTCAACGAACTGACCTTACTGCGCCAGGCGCGCCAGGTGGGCTTTAACCTGGAAGAGAGCGGCGAACTGGTGAATCTGTTTAACGACCCGCAGCGCCACAGTGCTGATGTAAAACGGCGCACGCTGGAGAAGGTGGCGGAGATCGAGCGACATATCGAAGAACTGCAATCCATGCGCGACCAGTTACTGGCGCTGGCGAATGCCTGCCCCGGCGATGACAGCGCCGACTGCCCGATTATCGAAAATCTCTCCGGCTGCTGTCATCATCGGGCGGGGTGAAAAATCAGTTAATCCCCGTTTGCACCGAAAGAATATGCTGCAAACTTTCTACCATAATGCGTCCCGTCTGAAATAAGCCTTCCTGTATTGCGTTGCTGGCATTAACCGCGTGAACCAGGGAGGCTAATAATACTACTTGCAAGAAGGCAAAAATAAACGCACCGATAATCAGAATATGTGTCAGGGATATTTTCTTTTCATCCTTCATTTTAAATAGCCCACAAACTGGCCTTCCTTCATTAATGCGACTTTTCCTGTGTGATGATAAACAATCACGTTATACAGACCCGACTGATAAACTGTGGCATCGGCATTATCTTCATCAATCGCACATAATGAATCATTGAGATAAGCAAAGTTCTTACTGCTCATTCTAAAGGTCACGCCAAAACCTTTATAAATGGATTTTTTAACGGCTTGGGCGTGTTGTGCGGCTTCTGCATTTTTAAATGCCTGCGCTTCGGATGCACTTAAAATAGCCGCCTGACGCTGTTGTTCGGCAAGATAACAGGTGTCATGAGATACGCCTTGCGCCTGGCAGTCTGCAATGCGGGACGCGGGAGAGCTACAACCAGCCAGCATGATTAACGCCAGCAGGGAAATCGATTTAATGGTGCTATTCATCATTGTTAACCTTAAAATGTAGTAAAGAGTAAAACAGGCAAACGTCCTTGCTCTAATTTATTTAATGGTTTTTATTGATATTGATAAAGTATCCAGCGAAATCTTAGAACGAATATCCGACCCCGACACCCGCACCGAAATCAGATTGCGTATCCGCAGAAACACCCGCTTTAAGCACTGTATGCGTTCCGGCATTAAAAGACGTGCCGACAGATACCGCTGATTCACCATTAAACGTTCCCGCGCCCGCAGACACCATCATTAAATCACCGGTTTTTACCTGCGGCTGTGAGGCAATGGCAATAGCTGACGCAATCCCCGCATTGGCATCTTTACGGTTGTCTTCAACTTCGTTTTTCAGTGAGCTGAAATGGTTATTGAGCGTATTAATTTGTTGGCTGTTATCCGCTACTCGTTTTTGCGTGGTTGATAACTGCTGATGTGTATCGGTGGAATCCTGCACCAGATTTTGAATTTGTTCACCGTAATGAACGCTATCAATCTGTTGTTGTGCCGCCAGCTTACTTACCGCAGTGTTGGTTTTTGTTATATCGCCATGAATTTCTTCCAGTTCTTTTGATTGGTTCTCGGTGGCAACACTTTGAGATACCGTCGTCATGGTAGAAGAAAGAGCGTCAATTTTTTTCCCTTGCTCCGCAGAAGCGCGCGTGCTGGCTTCATTTTCCGCAGCCAGTTTAGCGTTGACCATACTCTGATAACGGGCGGCAGTCTGAACATCACCGGTGGCAGCGACCGTTTTTTGTGTGGCTTCGATTTGCTTTTGTTGCTCGGTAATCTGCGTTTGTTGGGCTTCGGCTTGTTGCTGCTGTGCGTTATCCGCAGCCTCCTGACGGGCGTTGACCATACTCTGATAACGCGCTGCGTTCTGGACATCACCGGTAGCAGCAACCGTTTTTTGCGTATCGTTAATTTGGTCTTGTTGAGCTCTAAGAATGTTCTTCTGTTCGATAATGTCGTCAGTATTTTTATGAATAGCCGCTTTGCTGGCGTCAATCTCGGTTTGCGCTGACGTAATGGCCTGGTGCGCTTCATTGGCGGTCGACACTGCTGTGTTAGCGGTGGTTTGCGCATTCTGGATGGCGGTATCCTGTGCCGCATCGCGGTCTGCCTGGGTCTGTTCCGGGTAGATATTGTCGCCCGTCTCTGGAGACATATACCCATGCGAAAACAGGTAGTTTTGCGCGGCTTCTGTATTTCCAGTACGAATCATGAAGCGTCCAATTTTCTGGTCAACTTCTTCATGTGACATCCCTGGTTGGATTGCCTCCAGTTCTGTCGCTGCCGCCTCAATCGTATCACCTGCAAAGGCAGATGGACTGACAGCAGTAGCAATAACGACAGCCAGTAAAGATATCTTTACAGTTTTCATTCATTTTTTCTCAATCAAAGTAAGTCGCATTTATGTTTCTTATAGCAACATTAATTGTTGTTATAAGAAATGTTATGCGTTTCGTATTGATCGAAATCTACGCTGGCATTTGTGTGATGTAAAGCGCGTTTTTATACGATGTAAGCGTAAACACCGACTAATAGAAACTAAAAAAGTTTCCATTAGAAATAAAATGGAAAATCATTTTGTGCTATTTCTCAGTAACAAACCGTAAAGACTTGTTTTGATAAGCGAAATAAACTCTGTTTCTGCACTAAACGTGATGCTGTTGCTGATGTATGTTAGAATGCGTTTCTTTGATAAATCTCAATTTTGAAGAGGTTTACGCCAGGCAGGAAAATTAAATGAATGAATTTGAGAAGATTTTTAATGAAATGAATCTGGACAGGGCGTTACTCCCTATCCTTTTTCGTTCGAATCGCTCCACGGTGTGGAAGTATTTAAGCGGCGATAGTACGGCTCCTGCCTCTGCCATGTCGCTGATCATGCTGTTGCAGTTGATCCAGAAGAGAAACCCCGATTTGTTAGCCGAATGGTTAACGCTTTCTGATTTCACCATTCCGCCAGAAGTTTACCTGGATCAGCCCGATTACTGGAAAGGGTGGGTGTATACCCAACATAAGGTCAATAAAAACGTCCTGGAATATTTAAAAAAACATTATCCGGATGAAGACCAGAAAAGTATGGGTAAAACCACAGAAGAGTAAATTGCCATTCCCCGCCCACATGCCGGATGCGGCGTAAACGCCTTATCCGGCCTACGTTCGCGCATAGACTGGCAGGTTTTGTAGGCCTGATAAGACGCGTCAGCGTCGCATCAGGCGATGACCGCACGGATGATCAACGTTATCCCTTCAATCGCAATCACCTCAACATGCGTACCTGCGCCGAGATCCTCGCTGGCGCTGACTGGCCATGAACTGTCGCCGACGCGCATATGACCGCGCCCGTTGACCAGCGGCGATTCCAGCACAAACCGCCTGCCAATCAACTGCTGGCCACGCTGGTTTAAATGACTGTCGCTGTGCTTTTGTTCGCGTACCCGCCGTGACAACCATTTCCACCACAGCCAGGCGGCGAGCAGCGTCAGGATGGCAAAGATCACCCCTTGCCACTCCCAACCCAGCGGCAGCAGCCAGACCACCAGGCCAGTAATCACCGCCGCGACACCGCTCCACAACAGATAACCGTTTCCGCCCAGCATCTCGGCAGCCAGCAATAAACCGCCGAGACTCAGCCAGAAAATATGCGGGTGTACTACCAGCAGCTCGATCATGATTTATTTCGCTCGTTGGCGCTGTCTTTCACCAGTTCGGCAATCCCGGCAATCGACCCCATCAGGCTGCTGGCGTCTAATGGCATCATCACCACTTTGCTGTTACTGGACGAACCGATCTGTTGCAACGCTTCGGTGTATTTCTGTGCTACGAAGTAGTTCACCGCCTGAATATCACCGGAGGCGATGGCTTCAGACACCATTTGGGTCGCGCGAGCTTCCGCTTCGGCGGAACGTTCTCGCGCTTCAGCCTGTAAAAACGCCGACTGACGTTCGCCTTCCGCTTTCAGGATTTGCGACTGTTTTTCACCTTCGGCTTTGAGGATTTCCGCCTGACGGATCCCTTCCGCCTCAAGGATGTAAGCGCGTTTGGTACGTTCCGCTTTCATCTGCGCGTTCATCGAAGAGATAAGCTCTGCCGGTGGGCGCACATCACGAATTTCAATACGGGTGACTTTAATCCCCCACGGGTTGGTGGCTTCATCGACAATATGCAGCAGGCGCGAGTTAATGCTGTCGCGCTGGGAGAGCATTTCGTCCAGTTCCATTGAGCCAAGCACGGTACGGATGTTGGTCATGGTCAGGTTGATGATTGCCAGCTCCAGATTGCTGACTTCATAAGCGGCGCGCGGGGCATCAATCACCTGAATAAAACAGACTGCGTCGATGGTCACGTTGGCGTTATCTTTCGAGATAACTTCCTGGGAAGGGATATCGAGCACTTGCTCCATCATATTGATCTTGCGACCAATGCGATCCATAAATGGCACCACCAGACTGAGCCCCGGCTGTAACGTTTTGGTATAGCGACCAAAACGTTCTACCGTCCACTGATAGCCCTGCGGCACGATTTTGACGCCCGCGCCGACAATCACCAGCGCGACAAAAATGAGAATCGGGATAAAAATAAGCATCGGAAAAACCTCCTGTTGTACCGTCCATAAAGAGCAAAATTGCTGCTTGATTAAACAAATTATACCTGATTACTGAAAGAGAGTTCCCCCTTATTCTTGCGGAGGATAAACTGTTTTTAGTAAAAATCAGAAAAAGGGATGGGTAATGCAGGAAAATAGTCTTTTGCTCCAACTGCAAAATGTTGGATATCAGGTGGGCGATACGAAGATTCTCAATAACATCAATTTTTCGCTGCGTGCTGGCGAATTTAAGTTAATTACCGGCCCTTCCGGCTGCGGCAAAAGTACGCTACTAAAAATTGTTGCTTCATTAATCAGTCCGAGTAGTGGAACGTTACTATTTGCAGGCGAAGATATATTCACCCTGAAGCCAGAGGAGTATCGCCAGCAAGTCTCCTACTGTGCCCAGACACCAGTGTTGTTTGGCGACACGGTATACGATAACCTGATTTTTCCCTGGCAGATCCGTAACCAGCAGCCTGACCCGGCCATTTTTCTCGATTTTCTCGAACGCTTCGCTTTGCCGGACAGCATTTTGACGAAGAATATCGCCGAGCTATCTGGTGGTGAAAAACAACGCATCTCATTGATTCGTAACCTGCAATTTATGCCGAAGGTTTTATTGCTGGATGAAATAACCAGTGCACTGGATGAAAGTAATAAACATAACGTTAATGAGATGATCCACCGTTATGTGCGCGAGCAAAATATTGCCGTACTGTGGGTAACACACGATAAAGATGAAATTAATCATGCGGATAAAGTGATTACGCTGCAACCGCATGCCGGAGAAATGCAGGAAGCACGCTATGAACACGCATAATATTACTAACGAATCATTGGCACTGGCATTAATGCTGGTGGTGGTGGCAATCTTAATTAGCCATAAAGAAAAACTGGCGCTGGAGAAAGATATTCTCTGGAGTGTCGGACGGGCGATAATCCAGCTGATTATTGTCGGCTATGTGCTGAAATATATTTTCAGCGTTGATGATGCCAGCCTGACATTATTGATGGTGTTATTTATCTGCTTTAATGCGGCGTGGAACGCGCAAAAACGCAGTAAATATATTGCTAAAGCTTTTATCTCATCGTTTATTGCCATTACGGTCGGGGCGGGAATTACCCTTGCGGTGCTGATTCTCTCAGGGTCGATTGAATTTATCCCGATGCAGGTGATCCCTATCGCCGGGATGATAGCCGGTAACGCCATGGTAGCGGTGGGGTTGTGTTACAACAATTTAGGGCAACGGGTCATTAGCGAACAGCAACAGATTCAGGAGAAACTGAGTCTTGGCGCGACGCCAAAACAAGCTTCAGCGATATTAATACGCGACAGTATTCGAGCGGCGTTAATTCCAACGGTGGATTCAGCAAAAACGGTTGGCTTAGTGAGTTTACCAGGAATGATGTCCGGGTTGATATTTGCCGGGATTGATCCGGTGAAGGCGATTAAATATCAGATTATGGTGACCTTTATGCTGCTCTCAACCGCCAGCTTGTCGACCATTATTGCCTGCTATTTAACCTATCGTAAGTTTTACAATTCGCGCCACCAGTTGGTGGTGACGCAATTGAAGAAGAAATGATGCGATACCGGATGCGCAGCATCGCATCCGGCGTTGTGGTTCATGTGCCGATCAACGGAATATCAATACAACAATGCATACAACTGGCGGCGATACTTCGACGCCAGCGCATCACCCGTACCCAGCGCAGCGAGGATCTCCTGGAACGTTTTACGTGTCTGACCGTCTGCGGCGGTGAGATCTTTACGCAGATGCCCGAACAGTAACTCCAGCGCCTCTTCATTGCGCCCAACCTGATGCAACTGTAGCGCCAGTTGCGTTGCCAGTGCGGCATCTTCAGGATTCTCCGCTACCTGCTGTTGCAATTGTTGAATTTCCGGCGTATCAGCCGCCTGTTTCAGCAGTTCGATTTGCGCCACCAGCCCCTGGTAGCGGGTGTCCTGATCCTGCAACGGAATGGTTTTCAGCACCGCTTCTGCATCTTCAGAACGGTTCAGCGCAATCAGCGTTTCTGCCAGTAGCAGGCCGATCTCCCCGTTCTGATTCGACAACTGCCAGGCGTCTTTCAGCAATGGCAGGGCGTCGGTGTAATTGCCTTCCTGCATCAGCTGCATCGCCTGCTGCGCTTTCAGCTCTTCTTCGCGCGGCAGCACTTTATCCAGCAGGGCGCGGATCGCCTCTTCCGGTTGCGGCCCCTGGAAGCCGTCTACCGGTTGCCCGTTCTGGAACAGATATACGGTCGGAATCGCGCGCAGACCAAACTGCGCGGCAATCATCTGCTCCGCGTCGCAGTCCAGCTTCGCCAGAATAAATTGCCCGTTGTACTGCGCCGCAAGGCTTTCCAGAATTGGGGTTAACTGCAAACAGTGCTGGCTACGTTCAGACCAAAAATAGAACAGCACAGGTGTGGTCATCGACTGTTCAAGAACCTGTTGCAGGTTAGATTCGTTAATGTTGACAATATTTTCTATGGACATGGAGTCGCTCTCTGTTGTCGATATTTTCTTTGACATGGGGGCTTAAGCACGCGCTTCAACTCACCCCTGCAATATTTTGTCCATCATGCGCCCCGGCAGCAGGCGTTTGAGCACCATTACCGCCCAGGTCACCAGCGTCACCGGATAGCGCATCTTCGGCTTCTCGCTAATAAAAGCGTGGCGCACTTTGGCGACCACCGCTTCCGGCCCCAACGTAAAGCGGGCAGCAATGCCGGGGTTTTCGACCGGTTTATCACTTTGCGTCTGGTTGACGTTGTCGGTAAAGCGAGTACGAATGGGCCCCGGCTCAATCAGGCTGACTTTAATTCCGCTGTGGCGCAGCTCCATGCGCAGCGCGTCTGACCACGCCTCCAGCGCATATTTACTGGCCGCGTAAGCGCCGCGACCCGGTGTGGAGATTAATCCCATCACCGATGAGGTCATGACAATACGCCCTTCACCGTGCGGCAACATAGCGGGTAACAGGCGCATGGTGAGCTGATGCGCGCCGAAAAAGTTGGCGGAAAACTGCTGTTCCATCTGCGCGCGGCTGATGGTGGAAAGGGGGCCATACATGCCGAATCCGGCATTGTTAAAGATCCCATACAGACAATTATCGGTCAGGGCGATCACTTCGTCGGCAGCGCGATCAACACTTTCTGGCGAATCCAGATCGATCAACACACCGGTGAATCCCATGCTGTTCATGCGCTCAACATCATCCGGCTTCCGGCAACCTGCCAGCACATGAAAACCCTGACGTTTTAATTCGAGCGCGCTTTCCAGGCCAATTCCACTGGAACATCCGGTAATTAAGACCGATTTTTGCATAACTTTACCTGTCAGGATCTCCGTTGCTTTATGAGTCATGATTTACTAAAGGCTGCAACTGCTTCGCCATCCAGTCGGCAATAAACGGCTGGGCGTCGCGGTTGGGATGAATACCGTCATCCTGCATCCATTGTGGCTTGAGGTAGACCTCTTCCATAAAAAAAGGCAGCAGCGGAACATCAAACTCTTTGGCGAGTTTGGGGTAAATGGTGCTAAAGGCTTCATTATAACGGCGACCATAGTTTGCAGGCAGACGTATTTGCATTAACAATGGTTCAGCGTTGGCGGCTTTGACATCCTGCAAAATCTGGCGCAGCGTTTGCTCGGTTTGCTGTGGCTGAAAACCACGCAATCCATCATTGCCGCCCAGTTCAACCAGCACCCAGCGCGGCTGATGCTGCTTCAGCAAAGCCGGAAGGCGCGCCAGCCCTTGTTGCGAGGTGTCGCCGCTGATGCTGGCATTAACTACCGACGTTTTACTCTGCCACTTATCATTCAACAAGGCAGGCCAGGCCGCGCTGGCAGACATTCGATACCCGGCGCTCAGGCTATCACCCAGAATCAATAACGTGTCCGCTGCGGCGGCACGGAAGGTTAACAGAACCAGGAACAGGAAGGGCAAATGCCAGCGGAAAACATTGTTGAAGTTCATCATCTTAAGAAGTCCGTCGGTCAGGGGGAGCATGAACTCTCCATCCTCACCGGAGTTGAGCTGGTTGTCAAACGTGGCGAAACCATCGCACTGGTGGGCGAGTCGGGATCGGGTAAATCAACCTTACTGGCGATCCTCGCCGGGCTGGATGACGGCAGCAGTGGCGAAGTGAGTCTGGTGGGACAACCGCTACATAATATGGACGAAGAAGCGCGGGCAAAGTTGCGCGCGAAGCACGTAGGCTTTGTTTTTCAATCATTTATGTTAATTCCTACCCTTAACGCGCTGGAAAACGTCGAGCTTCCGGCGCTGCTGCGCGGTGAGAGTAGCGTGGAAAGTCGTAACGGAGCGAAAGCGTTGCTCGAACAGTTAGGGTTGGGTAAACGTCTTGATCATCTTCCGGCACAGCTTTCCGGCGGCGAACAGCAACGTGTGGCGCTTGCGAGAGCCTTTAACGGTCGGCCTGATGTGCTGTTTGCCGACGAACCCACCGGCAACCTTGACCGCCAGACGGGCGATAAAATTGCCGACCTGCTGTTTTCCCTCAACCGTGAACATGGCACCACGTTGATTATGGTGACTCACGACCTGCAACTGGCGGCGCGCTGCGACCGCTGCTTACGGCTGGTTAACGGGCAGTTGCAGGAGGAAGCATGATTGCACGTTGGTTCTGGCGCGAATGGCGCTCGCCGTCGCTATTAATTGTCTGGCTGGCGCTAAGCCTGGCGGTGGCCTGCGTGCTGGCGCTGGGCAATATCAGCGATCGCATGGAGAAGGGCTTAAGCCAGCAAAGCCGGGAGTTTATGGCGGGCGATCGGGCGTTGCGCAGTTCGCGCGAAGTGCCGCAAGCGTGGCTGGAGGAAGCGCAAAAGCGCGGCCTGAAAGTCGGCAAGCAGCTGACTTTCGCCACTATGACCTTTGCGGGCGACACTCCGCAGCTGGCGAACGTCAAAGCGGTGGATGATATCTACCCGATGTATGGCGATCTGCAAACTAATCCCCCAGACCTGAAACCGCAGGCGGGCAGCGTATTACTGGCCCCACGCCTGATGGCGCTCCTTAACCTGAAAACGGGCGACACCATCGACGTGGGCGATGCCACACTGCGGATTGCCGGAGAAGTAATTCAGGAACCTGATTCCGGTTTTAACCCCTTCCAGATGGCTCCGCGTCTGATGATGAACCTGGCGGATGTCGATAAAACCGGAGCCGTGCAGCCGGGGAGTCGCGTCACCTGGCGCTATAAATTCGGCGGCAACGAGAACCAGCTCGACGGCTATGAGAAATGGCTGTTACCGCAGCTTAAACCCGAACAACGTTGGTACGGGCTGGAGCAGGACGAAGGCGCGCTGGGGCGCTCGATGGAACGCTCGCAGCAGTTCCTGCTGCTTTCGGCGCTTCTGACCTTGCTGCTGGCAGTGGCAGCGGTGGCGGTGGCGATGAATCATTACTGTCGCAGTCGCTACGATCTGGTGGCGATCCTCAAAACGCTGGGGGCAGGGCGAGCGCAACTGCGTAAGCTAATCGTCGGTCAGTGGTTGATGGTGCTGACGCTTTCAGCCGTTACCGGTGGGGCGATAGGTCTGTTGTTCGAAAACGTGTTGATGGTGCTGCTCAAGCCCGTTCTGCCTGCTGCACTACCGCCAGCCAGCCTCTGGCCGTGGCTGTGGGCGCTCGGCACCATGACGGTCATCTCGCTGCTGGTGGGGCTACGACCGTACCGCTTGTTGCTGGCAACGCAGCCTTTACGCGTATTACGTAATGATGTGGTAGCGAACGTCTGGCCGCTGAAGTTTTATCTGCCGATTGTCAGTGTGGTGGTTGTGCTGCTGCTCGCCGGATTAATGGGTGGCAGTATGCTGCTCTGGGCGGTGCTGGCGGGCGCGGTAGTGCTGGCTTTGCTGTGCGGTGTGCTGGGCTGGATGTTGCTTAATGTACTTCGCCGCCTGACGCTGAAATCGCTACCTTTGCGTCTGGCGGTCAGCCGCCTGTTACGTCAGCCGTGGTCAACGTTAAGCCAGCTTTCGGCATTTTCGCTCTCCTTTATGCTGCTGGCACTGCTGCTGGTGTTGCGTGGCGATCTGCTCGACCGCTGGCAGCAGCAGCTACCGCCAGAAAGCCCGAACTACTTTTTAATCAACATCGCCACAGAACAGGTTACGCCGCTAAAAGCGTTCCTCGCGGAACATCAGATAGTCCCGGAATCGTTTTATCCGGTAGTGCGGGCGCGGCTGACGGCGATTAACGGCAAGCCGACAGAAGGCAATGAAGATGAGGCGCTCAACCGCGAACTCAACCTCACCTGGCAAAATACGCGGCCCGATCATAACCCGATTGTCGCCGGTAACTGGCCGCCAAAAGCTGATGAAGTGTCGATGGAAGAGGGGCTGGCGAAACGCTTAAACGTTACCCTTGGCGATACCGTCACCTTTATGGGCGATACCCAGGAGTTCCGCGCTAAAGTGAGTAGCCTGCGCAAAGTGGACTGGGAAAGTCTGCGGCCTAATTTCTATTTTATTTTCCCGGAAGGGGCGCTGGACGGGCAGCCGCAAAGCTGGCTCACCAGTTTCCGCTGGGAGAACGGCAACGGCATGTTGACGCAACTTAACCGCCAGTTCCCGACCATTAGCCTGTTAGATATTGGTGCGATTTTAAAACAGGTCGGTCAGGTGCTGGAGCAGGTAAGTCGGGCGCTGGAAGTGATGGTGGTGCTGGTCACCGCCTGCGGTATGTTGCTGTTGCTGGCACAGGTGCAGGTGGGAATGCGTCAGCGCCATCAGGAGCTGGTGGTGTGGCGCACACTCGGTGCGGGCAAAAAACTGCTGCGCACGACATTGTGGTGTGAGTTCGCCATGCTCGGGTTTGTTTCTGGCCTGGTGGCCGCCATCGGTGCGGAAACGGCGCTGGCGGTACTGCAATCAAAAGTGTTTGATTTCCCGTGGGAGCCAGACTGGCGATTGTGGATTGTGCTGCCGTGCAGCGGTGCGCTGCTGCTGTCGCTTTTCGGCGGCTGGCTGGGCGCGCGACTGGTTAAGGGGAAGGCGCTGTTCAGGCAGTTTGCGGGGTGATGACAGGCGTAGCGCATCCGGCATGAATAGTGCGCCCTTTGGCAACAATCTGAAACCGACTGTCATGCCGGTTTGTTAAAGGCCGAAGGTGGTAAACCTTCGGCCTTAGCTACGTTTCCTCAGTTATTCAATAAACTGGCGGATCAGTTCCAGCAGCGCGATCAGCGCCTTAAGAACGATGAGAACTTTATCGAGAAAAGTTTTCATCCGTTGCTCCCTTAAGGGAGAAAGACAATCACAGCTTACCCTTACGTTGCCTGTAACTATGATTTTCCTTCATGTGCTAGATGAGGACTGCCTCTCTCCAAATCAGAGCACCAGAATCAGCACCACCTGTATCCTGACCAGGACTTAAAAGTACTTTTCCGCACTGCGGTAATCCCTTGAGGCAGTATCATTACTAGCGTCGGGATTGTATCGCCGGCATAGCTGTTTGAATATGTTGGTATCCTGACTTATAATTCACTTGCTAGATGAGGACTGTTTCATCTCTGCCCAGAACCACCAACTCTCGGGCGGAAAAATAAAAAAACCGACTGTCATGTCGGTTTTTTTATATCTGTATTCTGTTGCAATCATTCTGTTCTCACGACAATCGCCGTTTCAGAATACCGCTCATTACCGCGCCTTAACCCACGCCATCACTTCCGCCCACTCACCGCGAAAGACAACTTTTTCCGCTTTCTTCTCAAGCTGATAGCGGTACATCGGGTCGTAATACTCTTCAAGCAACGGCACAAGCCAGGCCATATGACCATCGGTGCTGCCGGTTGCGAGTTGCGTTGTCAGCGCCGCATCCAGCCGGGCAGCCAGTTCATTATATCGTTGTAGCCCCAGCCGACGCTTAATCGCCGAAAGACCGTGATGCAGATATTCGCAATACGCTTGCCAGCCCTGTTCGTCGCCATATGCATGGGTAAAATCATGATGCATACGCAAGAAATATTCTTCGTTCAGGCGTTCAAGCCGGATCTCAAACGGGTCTTCTACCACGGCAATCGCCGCCTGGGTCATTCGCTCGCGCAGACATTCCGGCAGATGGTTTGAACCAATCATCCGGCTTTCATCTTCCAGCACCCACAGGCGCAGATCCTGACGGGCGTCAGTTTTTAGCATCTCGGCAGCCAGCAGGTTTTCAAAACTCGCCTGGCTAAGTTGCGGCTGTAACGTGCGACCAAAAGCAGAACCGCGATGGCGCGCCAGCCCTTCCAGATCGACACCGTTCGGCTGTTGCTGCACTAACAGCGTTTTACCACTGCCGGTACAACCGCCAATCAGCACTATCGGTTTTTGTGACAGTTCAATGGTCGCCTGAATCGCGGTCTGGCGCAGTGCCTTATAACCGCCTTCCACCAGCGGATAATCAATCCCCGCTTCATGCAGCCAACGTTGCACAATATGTGAACGTTGACCGCCACGGGCGCAGCAGAGAATACCTTGCGGATTTTGCAGGCACGCTGCCCGCCAGGCGTCCATGCGCTGCTGACGAATTTCACCCGCCACCAGTTTATGCCCCAGCGCCAGCGCCGCGTCTGACCCTTGCTGTTTGTAGCAGGTGCCAACGGCGGCGCGTTCATCGTTATTCATTAACGGCAGGTTGATAGCGGCGGGCATTGCGCCTTGCTCAAACTCAATGGGGGCGCGAACATCAATAATGGGCGTATCAGCAATCAGCAGGGCACGATAGTCCTGTTCCGTGTGTCTCTCTTGCATAGTTAAAAGTGAACCTCAAATCAGCTTGCGCGCTATTTTACGCGCCAACGCGCAAGGAAACTTGATTTTTAACTGTGTGAGTTGCCGAAAATTTCTAAAAATCCGCTGATTTCCGGCCTGCGCTGGGTGAACAAGGTCACAATATCTTCTACCGCTTTGCCGCTGCCAAATTTGCGCCATGCCAGACTCAATGGCGAAGGAGGGCGCATCGTTGGGATGACCCGGCTGACCAGTTGTTGATTATCGATCATTGACTGGCAAAGTGATTTTGGCAAAAAACCAATGCCAACGCCCGCCAGATGGGCGGCGATTTTCGTCTCCATGTCCGGAACGAGAATCTCTTTTTGCCCCGGCAATCGCCAGGCCACGCGTTTGGTTAATGTGCGGGCGCTGTCTTCAATATTGACCGCCGGAAAGCGCCGTAACTGCGCTTCTGTGAGCGGCTCTTCAACGTTCGCCAGCGGATGATCCACCGCCATGACAAAGCGCCATTGCACCGATCCTAAGGGATCAAGACTAAAGGTATTTGCCAGCGCCTCGGTTCCTGTGACGCCGATAGCCAGTGAAAAACCTTCGTACAATAGAGAATCCCAGACGCCCATATAGATTTGCCGGGAGATGTGAAACTGGGTAAAGGGGTAACGTTCATTCAGCCACGCCAGCAATTGGGCGACGGCCTGGGGGGTGTAGAGCAGGTTGTTGATGACAATATTCACCTGGCGTTCTACGCCATCATTCACCTGTTGCAGCTCTCTGGGCATACTTTCCAGCCAGCTCAGCCAGTCTCTGGCCTGACAAAGCAGATGCTCGCCTGCCGCTGTCAATGTCACGCTGCGAGTGGTGCGGAAAAACAACGCCACCCCGGTATTCTCTTCCAGAAGTTTAATGCGATAACTGATGGTCGCCGTGGTTTTGCATAATCGTTCTGCCGCTTTTGAAAAACTTCCTGTTTCAGCAACCGCAATGAAAGTACGCAAGGTTTCTGGATCGAACATCTTCGGGTATCCCCTTTTTAAATCAGCGAGTTGCGTGATTTTCTGTCCTTTGATTTACCTGTATTTTTACATGATAACCCTGCGTGATTTGTGGGCTAAATCTAGTTTTGGAAAAATATTCCAACTTTTGTGTTGATGTTGTTCTCTTAAGGTTTTAGATTGCCTGTTATTGAAACCAAGCTGACCGGTCGGCGCTGGTTGAACGGAATTATGTTACAAGGACAACAAGATGAAACTTCAGGTATTACCGTTAAGTCAGGAAGCCTTCAGTGCTTATGGCGACGTAATCGAAACGCAGCAACGGGATTTTTTTCATATTAACAATGGCCTGGTGGAGCGTTATCACGATTTGGCGCTGGTTGAGATTCTTGAGCAAGACCGTACTCTGATTAGCATTAACCGCGCGCAACCGGCCAGGCTGCCGCTGACCATTCACGAACTCGAACGTCATCCGCTGGGCACTCAGGCGTTTATCCCGATGAAAGGGGAAGTGTTTGTGGTGGTCGTGGCGTTAGGTGACGACAAACCAGACCTGACAACGCTGCGGGCGTTTATCACCAACGGTGAGCAGGGGGTGAATTACCATCGTAATGTCTGGCATCACCCGCTTTTCGCCTGGCAGCGAGTCACCGATTTTCTGACCATCGATCGCGGCGGCAGTGACAACTGTGATGTCGAAAGTATTCCTGAGCAGGAGCTCTGTTTTGCGTGACGCCTACAACCGACTTGCATAAGATAAACGAATTGTTCATTGTTTATGCTCACTTGTAGGTCGGAGTTAACGTAGGTATGACGGAAGTTAGACGGCGCGGCAGGCCAGGACAGGCGGAGCCTGTGGCACAGAAGGGCGCACAGGCATTAGAGCGGGGAATTGCGATTCTGCAATATCTGGAAAAAAGTGGGGGAAGTTCGTCAGTTAGCGATATTTCTCTCAATCTGGATTTGCCGCTCTCCACGACCTTTCGCCTGCTGAAGGTTTTACAGGCAGCGGATTTTGTCTATCAGGACAGTCAGTTAGGCTGGTGGCATATAGGATTAGGTGTCTTTAACGTCGGTGCGGCGTACATCCATAACCGCGATGTCCTCTCCGTCGCCGGGCCGTTTATGCGCCGCCTGATGTTGCTTTCCGGCGAGACGGTCAATGTCGCGATTCGTAACGGCAATGAAGCGGTATTAATTGGTCAGTTAGAGTGTAAATCGATGGTCAGGATGTGCGCGCCGTTGGGCAGTCGTCTGCCGCTGCATGCTTCCGGTGCGGGCAAGGCGCTGCTTTATCCGCTGGCGGAAGAGGAGCTGATGAGCATCATCCTGCAAACCGGTTTGCAGCAGTTTACGCCAACGACGCTTGTGGATATGCCCACCTTGCTGAAGGATCTGGAACAAGCGCGTGAACTGGGCTATACCGTAGATAAAGAAGAGCATGTTGTTGGCCTGAATTGCATAGCTTCAGCAATTTACGATGATGTGGGTAGTGTTGTTGCCGCTATCTCCATCTCCGGGCCTTCATCAAGACTGACAGAAGATCGCTTTGTCAGTCAGGGTGAGCTGGTCAGAGACACCGCCCGCGATATCAGCACGGCGTTGGGACTGAAAGCACATCCATAGTGTCTGTCGCATCCCGCTCTGCAGAGCGGGTTTTTTTGACAAAATTTGAAAGTTGGAAAATTTTTCCAATTAATTGAGGTAGGAAGAAAATGGCAAAAATGAGAGCCGTTGACGCGGCAATGTATGTGCTGGAGAAAGAAGGTATCACCACCGCCTTTGGCGTTCCGGGAGCAGCAATCAATCCTTTCTATTCAGCGATGCGTAAGCACGGCGGTATTCGTCACATTCTGGCGCGTCACGTGGAAGGTGCGTCGCACATGGCGGAAGGCTACACCCGCGCAACGGCAGGGAATATCGGCGTATGTCTGGGAACATCGGGACCAGCAGGCACTGACATGATCACCGCGCTCTATTCCGCTTCTGCTGATTCCATTCCTATTTTGTGCATTACCGGCCAGGCTCCGCGTGCCCGTCTGCATAAAGAAGATTTCCAGGCCGTTGATATTGAAGCTATCGCCAAGCCGGTCAGTAAAATGGCGGTTACAGTACGTGAAGCGGCGCTGGTGCCTCGTGTGCTGCAACAGGCATTTCACCTGATGCGTTCTGGTCGTCCGGGGCCGGTACTGGTGGATTTACCGTTCGACGTTCAGGTAGCGGAAATCGAGTTTGATCCTGATATGTACGAACCGCTGCCGGTCTACAAACCTGCTGCCAGCCGTATGCAGATCGAAAAAGCCGTAGAAATGTTAATCCAGGCTGAGCGTCCAGTGATCGTTGCCGGGGGCGGGGTTATCAATGCTGACGCAGCCGCGCTGTTACAACAGTTTGCTGAACTGACCAGCGTTCCGGTGATCCCAACGCTGATGGGCTGGGGCTGTATCCCGGACGATCATGAACTGATGGCCGGGATGGTGGGTCTGCAAACTGCGCATCGTTACGGTAACGCAACATTGCTGGCGTCCGACATGGTGTTTGGTATCGGTAACCGTTTTGCCAACCGTCATACCGGTTCGGTAGAGAAATACACCGAAGGGCGCAAAATCGTCCATATCGATATTGAGCCGACGCAAATTGGCCGCGTACTGTGCCCGGATCTGGGTATTGTCTCCGACGCCAAAGCGGCACTGACGCTGCTGGTTGAAGTGGCGCAGGAGATGCAAAAAGCCGGTCGTCTGCCGTGTCGTAAAGAGTGGGTCGCCGACTGCCAGCAGCGCAAACGCACTTTGCTGCGTAAAACTCACTTCGACAACGTGCCGGTGAAACCGCAGCGCGTGTATGAAGAGATGAACAAAGCCTTTGGTCGCGATGTTTGCTATGTCACCACCATCGGCCTGTCACAAATTGCTGCGGCGCAAATGCTGCACGTCTTTAAAGACCGCCACTGGATCAACTGTGGGCAGGCAGGCCCGCTGGGCTGGACCATTCCGGCGGCGCTGGGCGTGTGTGCCGCTGATCCAGAGCGCAATGTGGTGGCGATTTCCGGTGACTTCGACTTCCAGTTCCTGATTGAAGAATTAGCCGTTGGCGCACAGTTCAATATTCCGTACATCCATGTGCTGGTTAATAACGCCTATCTCGGCCTGATTCGTCAGTCGCAGCGTGCATTTGATATGGATTACTGCGTACAGCTTGCGTTTGAAAATATTAACTCCAGTGATGTGAACGGTTATGGCGTTGACCACGTGAAAGTGGCAGAAGGTTTAGGTTGTAAAGCGATTCGCGTTTTCAAACCGGAAGATATTGCACCGGCCTTTGAACAAGCGAAAGTCTTAATGAATCAGTACCGTGTCCCGGTGGTGGTGGAAATTATGCTGGAGCGAGTAACCAATATTTCGATGGGTAGCGAACTGGATAACGTCATGGAATTTGAAGATATCGCCGATAACGCAGCGGACGCGCCGACTGAAACCTGCTTCATGCACTATGAATAAGGGAGATAAATAATGTTACGTTTCTCTGCTAATTTATCGATGTTATTTGGCGAATATGATTTTCTCGCCCGTTTTGAGAAAGCCGCGCAGTGTGGTTTTCGCGGCGTTGAATTTATGTTCCCTTATGACTACGACATTGAAGAATTAAAACAGGTGCTGGCGAGTAATAAACTCGAGCATACGCTGCATAATTTACCTGCGGGTGACTGGGCGGCGGGCGAGCGGGGTATTGCCTGTATTCCTGGCCGTGAAGAAGAGTTTCGTGATGGCGTAGCAGCGGCGATTCGTTATGCCCGTGCGCTGGGTAATAAAAAAATCAACTGTCTGGTCGGTAAAACTCCGGCGGGTTTCAGCAGTGAACAGATTCACGCAACGCTTGTGGAAAACCTGCGTTATGCCGCGAATATGTTGATGAAAGAAGATATTTTATTACTGATTGAACCTATCAACCATTTCGATATCCCTGGTTTCCATCTCACCGGAACTCAGCAGGCGCTGAAACTGATTGATGATGTAGGCTGCTGCAATTTGAAAATTCAGTATGACATTTATCATATGCAGCGGATGGAAGGTGAATTAACCAACACCATGACCCAATGGGCCGATAAAATTGGTCACCTGCAAATCGCCGATAATCCACATCGTGGCGAACCGGGAACCGGAGAAATTAATTACGATTATCTCTTTAAGGTAATTGAACATTCTGACTACAACGGTTGGGTTGGCTGTGAATATAAACCCAGAACCACCACGGAAGCCGGTTTAGGCTGGATGAAACCGTACCGTTAAAACGTAACGCTGTTCAGACAATGCTTTTTTAGGCCGCTACGTCGGCAGGGGATCGTGTTGTCTGAATTCAGGAAAAGCGACATTTAAAAGAGGCTAAATATGAAACTGGGATTTATTGGCTTAGGCATTATGGGTACTCCGATGGCCATTAATCTGGCGCGCGCCGGTCATCAACTGCATGTCACAACTATTGGTTCGGTTGCTGATGAATTACTGTCACTCGGTGCCGTCAGTGTTGAAACTGCGCGCCAGGTAACAGAAGCGTCAGACATCATTTTTATTATGGTGCCGGATACGCCACAGGTTGAAGAAGTTCTGTTTGGTGAAAATGGTTGTACCAAAGCCTCGCTGAAGGGCAAAACCATTGTTGATATGAGCTCCATTTCCCCGATTGAAACTAAACGTTTCGCTCGTCAGGTGAATGAACTGGGTGGCGATTATCTCGATGCGCCAGTCTCCGGCGGTGAAATCGGCGCGCGTGAAGGGACGTTGTCGATTATGGTTGGCGGTGACGAAGCGGTATTTGAACGTGTTAAACCGCTGTTTGAATTGCTCGGTAAAAATATCACCCTCGTGGGCGGTAACGGCGACGGTCAAACCTGCAAAGTGGCAAATCAGATTATCGTGGCGCTCAATATTGAAGCGGTTTCTGAAGCATTGTTGTTTGCTTCAAAAGCCGGTGCGGACCCGGTACGTGTGCGCCAGGCGCTGATGGGCGGCTTTGCTTCCTCACGTATTCTGGAAGTTCACGGTGAGCGCATGATTAAACGCACCTTTAATCCAGGTTTCAAAATTGCGCTGCACCAGAAAGATCTCAACCTGGCACTGCAAAGTGCGAAAGCACTGGCGCTGAACCTGCCAAACACTGCGACCTGCCAGGAGTTATTTAATACCTGTGCGGCAAACGGTGGCAGCCAGTTGGATCACTCTGCGTTAGTGCAGGCGCTGGAATTAATGGCTAACCATAAACTGGCCTGATACCCGCAATAAAAATGGCCGATATCAGAAAATGAATCGGCCAGCAATATTAAAAAAGAAAGCAGCCAAAGATGTTGCTTCAGTATTAAAAATAATATTTTTATTTTATTTGTTCCTCATAGCTAGATTAAAACAGCGTTATTCGATACGTGAAATTAAGAGGGATTTATGGAACATCAGAGAAAACTATTCCAGCAACGCGGCTATAGCGAAGATCTACTGCCGAAAACGCAAAGTAAGCGGACCTGGAAAACATTTAACTATTTTACCTTATGGATGGGTTCGGTTCATAACGTTCCCAATTATGTGATGGTTGGCGGCTTTTTTATTCTCGGCTTGTCTACCTTTAGTATTATGCTGGCAATTATCCTCAGTGCCTTTTTCATTGCCGCGGTAATGGTATTAAACGGTGCTGCGGGCAGTAAATACGGCGTACCGTTTGCCATGATCCTGCGTGCTTCTTACGGCGTACGTGGCGCACTGTTTCCCGGACTGTTAAGAGGCGGGATTGCCGCCATCATGTGGTTTGGTTTGCAGTGTTATGCCGGATCGCTGGCCTGCTTGATCCTGATTGGCAAAATCTGGCCGGGATTTTTAACTCTCGGCGGTGATTTTACCCTGTTAGGGCTTTCTCTACCGGGCTTAATCACTTTCTTACTCTTCTGGCTGGTTAACGTTGGTATTGGTTTTGGCGGTGGCAAAGTTTTAAATAAATTCACCGCTATTCTTAACCCGTGCATCTATATCGTCTTCGGCGGTATGGCAATTTGGGCGATTTCGCTGGTAGGGATTGCTCCAATCTTTGACTACATTCCGAGCGGTATTCAGAAGGCAGAAAATAGTGGCTTCCTGTTCCTGGTGGTGATCAACGCGGTGGTTGCGGTCTGGGCGGCACCGGCGGTGAGCGCATCAGACTTTACGCAAAACGCTCACTCTTTCCGTGAGCAGGCGCTGGGGCAAACGCTCGGTTTGGTTGTGGCCTATATTCTGTTTGCGGTCGCCGGGGTATGTATTATTGCCGGAGCCAGTATTCATTACGGCGCTGACACCTGGAACGTGCTGGATATTGTTCAGCGTTGGGACAGCCTGTTTGCCTCGTTCTTTGCGGTACTGGTTATTCTGATGACGACCATTTCCACGAACGCCACCGGTAATATTATTCCGGCTGGTTATCAGATTGCCGCTATTGCACCGACGAAACTGACCTATAAAAACGGCGTACTGATTGCCAGTATTATCAGCCTGCTGATCTGCCCGTGGAAATTAATGGAAAACCAGGACAGTATTTATTTGTTCCTCGATATTATCGGTGGGATGCTGGGGCCGGTAATTGGTGTGATGATGGCGCATTATTTCGTAGTAATGCGCGGACAAATTAATCTTGATGAACTGTACACCGCACCAGGCGATTTTAAATATTACGATAACGGTTTTAACCTCACTGCATTCTCAGTCACTCTGGTGGCGGTTATTTTATCTCTCGGCGGTAAATTTATTCCGGTCATGGAACCGTTATCGCGTGTTTCATGGTTTGTCGGCGTCATCGTCGCCTTTGCGGCCTACGCTTTATTAAAGAAACGCACAGCAGTAGAAAAAACAGGAGAGCAAAAAGTCACAGGTTAATTAATCCCGATATTGAACATTGAGTTAAAAAACAATCTGTATTTTACAAGGAGTTTGTTATGTCTTTTGATTTAATTATTAAAAACGGCACCGTCATTTTAGAAAACGAAGCTCGCGTTGTAGATATCGCCGTTAAAGGCGGAAAAATTGCCGCTATCGGTCAGGATCTGGGCGATGCAAAAGAAGTTATGGATGCGTCTGGTCTGGTCGTTTCTCCGGGCATGGTCGATGCGCACAGCCATATTTCTGAACCGGGTCGTAGCCACTGGGAAGGTTATGAAACCGGCACTCGCGCAGCGGCAAAAGGCGGTATCACCACCATGATCGAAATGCCGCTCAACCAGTTGCCAGCAACCGTTGATCGCGCATCGATTGAACTGAAGTTCGACGCCGCTAAAGGTAAGTTGACTGTCGATGCGGCACAACTGGGTGGCCTGGTCTCTTATAACATCGACCGTCTGCACGAACTGGATGAAGTGGGCGTTGTCGGCTTCAAATGCTTCGTTGCGACCTGTGGCGATCGTGGTATCGACAACGACTTCCGTGACGTAAACGACTGGCAGTTCTTCAAAGGCGCGCAGAAGCTGGGCGAAATGGGGCAGCCGGTGCTGGTGCACTGCGAAAATGCCCTGATCTGTGATGAACTGGGCGAAGAAGCGAAGCGTGAAGGTCGCGTAACCGCACATGACTATGTGGCTTCTCGTCCGGTATTTACCGAAGTGGAAGCGATTCGCCGCGTACTGTACCTGGCGAAAGTTGCCGGTTGCCGTCTGCACGTTTGCCACATCAGCAGCCCGGAAGGTGTTGAGGAAGTGACTCGTGCGCGTCAGGAAGGTCAGGATGTTACCTGTGAATCCTGCCCGCATTACTTTGTGCTGGATACCGATCAGTTCGAAGAAATTGGCACCCTGGCGAAGTGTTCACCGCCGATCCGCGATCTGGAAAACCAGAAAGGCATGTGGGAAAAACTGTTTAACGGTGAAATCGACTGCCTGGTTTCCGACCACTCTCCATGCCCGCCGGAAATGAAAGCCGGTAACATCATGAAAGCATGGGGCGGTATCGCCGGTCTGCAAAGCTGCATGGACGTGATGTTCGATGAAGCAGTACAGAAACGCGGTATGTCTCTGGCCATGTTCGGCAAATTAATGGCGACTAATGCAGCAGATATCTTCGGTCTGCAGCAAAAAGGTCGTATCGCCCCAGGAAAAGATGCCGACTTTGTCTTCATTCAGCCGAATAGCAGCTATGTTCTTACCAATGACGATCTGGAATATCGCCACAAAGTCAGCCCGTATGTTGGCCGTACCATTGGCGCGCGTATCACGAAAACCATCTTACGTGGTGATGTGATTTACGACATCGAACAGGGCTTCCCTGTTGCGCCGAAAGGTCAATTTATCCTTAAACATCAGCAGTAATCTGGCCCCTGCAATGCCCGCCTTCGCGGCGGGCATTCTCCGGTTAAGGTGTGTTTATGTTCAATTTTGCAGTGAGCCGCGAAAGCCTGTTATCAGGATTTCAGTGGTTTTTCTTTATTTTTTGCAACACGGTTGTGGTTCCTCCTACGCTGCTTTCGGCTTTTCAGTTGCCGCAAAGTAGTCTGCTTACGCTCACCCAATATGCTTTTCTTGCTACTGCACTGGCCTGCTTCGCTCAGGCGTTCTGCGGTCATCGTCGCGCTATTATGGAAGGGCCAGGCGGCCTGTGGTGGGGAACTATCCTCACTATCACCCTTGGCGAAGCATCGCGCGGAACGCCTGTCAATGATATCGCCACCAGTCTGGCGGTGGGGATTGCGATTTCCGGCGTGCTGACGATATTGATTGGACTTAGTGGATTAGGTCATCGCCTTGCGCGGTTATTTACTCCGACGGTGATGGTGCTGTTTATGCTGATGCTGGGCGCGCAGCTGACCACTATCTTTTTCAAAGGTATGCTCGGGCTGCCGTTTGGCATAGCCGACCCGAATTTTAAAATTCAGTTACCGCCGTTCGCGCTCTCGGTGGCGGTGATGTGCCTGGTTCTGGCGATGATTATCTTCCTGCCGCAACGTTTTGCCCGTTACGGCCTGTTGGTCGGCACGATAACCGGCTGGTTGTTGTGGTACTTTTGCTTTCCTTCTTCGCATTCGCTCTCCGGTGAGTTGCACTGGCAGTGGTTCCCGCTCGGCAGTGGCGGTGCGTTGTCGCCGGGAATTATTCTGACGGCGGTGATTACAGGTCTGGTGAATATCAGTAATACCTACGGTGCGATTCGGGGCACGGATGTTTTTTATCCGCAGCAGGGCGCGGGGAATACGCGTTATCGTCGCAGCTTTGTGGCAACCGGATTTATGACGCTGATAACCGTGCCGCTGGCGGTAATACCATTCTCGCCGTTTGTTTCATCCATTGGTTTATTAACCCAGACTGGCGATTACACGCGGCGTTCGTTTATTTATGGCAGCGTTATTTGCCTGCTGGTGGCACTGGTTCCGGCACTCACGCGACTATTTTGCAGTATCCCTTTACCAGTGAGTAGCGCGGTCATGCTGGTTTCTTATCTGCCTTTACTCTTTTCCGCGCTGGTGTTTAGCCAGCAAATAACGTTTACCGCTCGCAATATTTATCGACTCGCATTGCCGTTATTTGTCGGCATATTTTTAATGGCATTACCGCCTGTGTATCTGCAAGACCTTCCATTAACGCTTCGTCCTCTGCTCAGTAACGGCTTACTGGTCGGAATTTTACTGGCTGTTCTTATGGATAACCTTATTCCGTGGGAACGCATCGAATAATTTGTTGAAAAAGGATTGATAATGAAGATTGTCATTGCGCCAGACTCGTTTAAAGAGAGCTTAAGTGCAGAAAAATGTTGTCAGGCAATTAAAGCCGGGTTTTCGACCCTCTTTCCCGATGCGCACTATATCTGTTTGCCAATAGCAGATGGCGGCGAAGGAACGGTGGATGCGATGGTTGCCGCGACGGGCGGCAACATCGTGACGCTCGAAGTCTGTGGGCCGATGGGCGAAAAAGTGAATGCTTTTTATGGCCTTACCGGCGACGGGAAAACGGCGGTGATTGAGATGGCGGCAGCAAGTGGCCTGATGCTGGTCGTGCCTGAAAAGCGTAATCCGTTGCTGGCGTCAAGTTATGGCACCGGCGAGCTGATTCGTCATGCGCTGGATAACGGCATTCGCCATATTATTCTCGGCATTGGCGGCAGCGCGACGGTAGACGGCGGTATGGGCATGGCGCAGGCGCTCGGTGTGCGTTTCATTGATGCCGACGGTCAGGCGCTGGCGGCAAACGGCGGCAATTTAGCGCGTGTGGCAAGCATTGAGATGGAGGAATGCGATCCGCGTCTGGCGAGCTGTCATATTGAAGTGGCGTGTGATGTTGATAACCCGCTGGTAGGGGCACGCGGCGCGGCGGCGGTGTTTAGCCCGCAAAAAGGGGCAACGCCGGAGATGGTCGAAGAGCTGGAGCAGGGGCTGCAAAATTTCGCCCGTGTTTTGCAGCAGCAAACGGAAATCAATGTCTGCCAGATGGCGGGCGGCGGCGCGGCGGGCGGTATGGGTATTGCGGCGGCGGTATTTCTCAATGCGGATATTAAACCGGGTATTGAGATTGTACTGCGGGCGGTCAACCTGGAGCAGGCGGTGCAGGGAGCGGCGCTGGTGATCACCGGGGAAGGGCGCATCGACTCGCAAACGGCAGGCGGTAAAGCGCCGCTGGGCGTGGCGTCGGTGGCGAAGCAGTTTAATGTACCGGTGATTGGGATTGCTGGCGTATTGGGTGATGGTGTGGAAGTGGTGCACCAGTACGGCATTGACGCGGTGTTCAGCATTTTGCCACGTCTGGCACCTTTAGCTGAAGTGCTCGCCAGTGGTGAAACCAATCTCTTCAACAGCGCGCGAAATATTGCCTGCGCCATTAAAATAGGTCAGGGAATTAAAAACTGACTCTTACCTTTAAAGTGGATGCGGTTCATATCGCATCTGCTTCTGATTGCTACGAACATGGCTTTCCCCCTCTCCCTTTTAGGGAGAGGGTCGGGGTGAGGGTAATTATTGCCTGTTCCCCTCACCCTAACCCTCTCCCCAAAGGGGCGAGGGGATTGTCTGTGCGGTTTTCAGCCTGAAGCGGATGCATTTTATCCCGCATCTGTTTTTTACCTGAATTTACCGCAAAAAAAGCCACGGTATAAACCGTGGCAAAATCCAACATAGCTAAAAATAATCAGGCGAGCGGTATGACTTAAATTTCTACGTCGCGGTTACAATCTTTCGAGTAAATATAGCTGAACGCTTCACCACGCCCTACGCCATAACCGGCCTGTAAAGAATAAGCGCCCATAAAGATGTAATCGCCTTTTTTTACCGGGATCCAGTTATTATCGAGGTTATAAACTCCCTGACCGGAAAGAATATAAGCACCGTGCTCCTGAACGTGGGTTTCGATATAACCGTGGCTGGCACCTGGCGCAAAAGAGAGGATATGCATATTCATATCAAAACCTAACTCTTTGGGCAGAAAATCCAGCAGAATAACATCGTCCATGCCTTCATAATGAATGCGTTCCAGTTCGCTGGCATTGCCAGAAACCAGCCACGGCGCATGACCTTCTACCGGAACATAGCGGCGCTTATACAAGAAGATTTGGCTGTCTTCGGCCTGGGCATTAACAAACGTCATTAAGGAGCCTGGCGGGCAATAAAGATAGCCACCTTCGCTTAAGGCAAATGTTTTTCCTTCGGCTTCGGCAGTGATATTTCCAGAAATGACATACAGGAACGTTTCAATTCCTTCTCCGCCGAATCCCTGCTGATTACCGCCGTTTTGATGCAGCGTCACCAGATAATCGACAAACGTAGCGCCAAGCTTTGGTGTGGACAGGATTGTCGCGTCACAATTTTCAAAGCCAGGAATAATATTTTTTACCAGACCATCCGGGGTTAACAGCGCGAAATTACCGTGTTTAACAATCGCACGGTTAGCCAGTAAATCATCGCGGTAACCGGTGACGTTATTTAAATATCCCATTTATAACTCCTTATTTCTGCCAGGCAAGTTGATAAAGCATGAGTGCCAACGTTTTGACCCCTTCGGCAAGGTCGGTAATATTGGTGCGTTCCGCCGGGTTATGGCTGATCCCGTTAATGCTGGGAATGAAAATCATGCAGGTCGGCACGCGAGGCGCGAAAATTTGCGCGTCGTGCCCGGCACCACTGTGCATCACCCGGTAATTCAGTTTTTCTGTTTCACACAGTTCCGTCAGGGTGGTGACCAGCTCTTCGTTCATCGGCACCGGTTCTTCGTCCATCCATAAATCGATATCAATACCAATGTCCATTTCATCGCAAATCGCCCGCATGTCGTTTTCTAACTGTTGGGTGAAATCGCGCAGCACGGCAGCGTCGGTGTGACGACAATCAATGGTGAACGTGGTTTTACCCGGCACTACGTTAACCGTATTTGGGCGCGGCTCCACTTTGCCAAAGGTCAGCACCAGCGGATCGCCCATCTTTTTCGCTTTGGCTACGGACTGATTGCAAATGCGGCTAAACGCATAAACCGTGTCACGACGATAGCCCATCGGCGTGGTGCCTGCATGGTTTGATTCGCCGTTCAGCGTCACCGTATAGCGACGTTGCCCGACAATTGCATTCACCACGCCAATTGACTGCCCATTACTTTCCAGCACACAGCCCTGTTCGATATGCAGTTCGACAAAGGCTTTAATATCCTGACGCGGAGTTAGTGGGGCGTTCGGCAGAGTGAATCCGCAAGCCTTCATCGCATCGACAAAACTATTTCCTTTGGCATCACAGATATTCCGCACGTCGTCAGGATTCGCCAGCCCAAAGATATTTTTACTGCCCCAGAAGACATACGGGAAGCGGCTGCCTTCTTCTTCCGCCATCGCCACCACTTCGACAGTACGTAGCGGCGCGCCGTATTGTGTTTTCAGCCAGTCAATTGCCAGCCACGCCGCCAGTGCGCCGAATTGCCCGTCGAGGTTACCGCCGTTAACCACGGTATCGATATGCGAACCGCTCAGAACCACTTCCTGTGGATATTCGGTGCCATTCAGGCGACCGTATAAATTTCCCACTTTATCGAAACGTGTTTCCAGCCCGCTTGCTGCCATTCTTTTTTTAAATTGCTGTTGGGTTTCCAGCCATTCCGGCGAATAAAGTAAACGGGTCATACCGCCGGTTGGGTCAGCGCCAAAAGAGGAAAGCCAGGGCAGCGTTTCTTCTATAGCTTGACGAAAATGTGTAATCATAGGAAAGTCCTGTCTCAATAATTATTGCGCAAAGGGATTTTTCGTTTCGTATGACGTCTTATAAAGCGCGTCGGAAATTAAATACTGGTAAATATCATCAACAATTTCGATGCCTTCGACGGCGGCTTTTTGTTGTTTAATATCCTGATCCTGACCGGGATAATAAACCTGGTTAAAACCGGGCGCGGGGGTAATGGCATTTAATTCACGCATGGTCTGGCTAAGATGTTGACGGAATATTTCGCTGGAGGAGAAAAAGTTCGGGTTAATAACTACATGTAATTGCCCCAAATTACGCCCGGCGTGTAAATCGTCATACATCGAACTAACCTGTCGCCCGAACGGTAAGCCGAGTAACACGCCTGAGAGGACGTCAACCATCATCATCAGGCCATACCCTTTCGGCCCAGCGGCGGGGAGCAGAGCATGTACCGCGAACGGATCGGTTGTTGGTGCACCGTTTTTATCGACCGCCCAGGTATCCGGGATAGACATATTACGCGAGCGGGCGTCGAGCACTTTTCCCCATGCCTGTACGGTAGTCGCCATATCAAAGGTAAGGATCTCGTCGCCTTCTCCCGGCGCGGCAAAGGCAAGTGGGTTAGTACCGTAGTAAATTTCCGCGCCGCCAAACGGCACCACCATTGGATCGGACTGGCACATCGAAATGCCAATTAATCCGGCGCGGGCTGCCTGCTGCACAAAATAAGAGATTGCGCCGCTGTGACCCATCCGGCTGATACCGACCACCGCAACGCCATTTTGTTGTGCTGTTTTAATGGCATGTTCCATGCCCATTTTCGCGGCGACCTGCCCGGCGGCATTGTCGGCATGTAAAATTGCCGAACACGGCCCCGTTTCTTCAAGACGGAACTCCGGTTCGCGGTTGGTGCCGCCTTTCGAAATACGTTCTGCGTAGTATTCCACGCGTACCGCGCCATGAGAGTGGATCCCTCTGGCATCGGCATAAACCAATACTTCAGCCACGGTTGCAGCGTGCTCACGTTTTAATCCAGCCTGGCAGAGTTTATTCTCGATTAGCTGGTGGAGTGTTTCCCGACTGATTTTCATCTGTCTTCCTTTTTAACGACGGTGTGAAGCATGACTGCAATTAACATACAGGGAAAATATCTGGATTATGTGATCCAGACAGGCAAAAAAATATAGTTAGAATTTATTTGATAATCCGCGCACTTTTGGTTTGTTTTTTAAAATAACCCTGCTTGTTAAAAATTAGCAGATAATAGTCTGGCGGTTATTTGAATTCTTTTGCTAATAATTCCTGTGTGATATTCATCACCTTATTTTTCATCGGTCATCGATACCGTGATTGACACATTAACACTGCTCGTGCAATTGCCATGGGTGCAATTTTTAAGGAGTTGTTATGATCCACGCCTTTATTAAAAAAGGGTGTTTTCAGGATTCGGTCAGTTTAATGATTATTTCACGAAAACTCAGCGAATCAGAAAATATTGATGATGTTTCCGTAATGATGGGTACGCCCGCCAATAAAGCGTTATTAGATACCACAGGTTTCTGGCATGACGATTTTAATAACGCCACGCCGAACGATATTTGCGTGGCAATTCGTAGCGAAGCGGCGGATGCGGGGATCGCGCAGGCGATTATGCAGCAGCTTGAAGAGGCGCTAAAACAACTGGCGCAAGGTTCAGGCAGCAGCCAGGCGTTGACGCAGGTGCGTCGCTGGGACAGTGCCTGCCAGAAATTACCCGATGCCAATCTGGCGCTGATTTCAGTGGCTGGTGAGTACGCGGCAGAGCTGGCGAATCAGGCGCTGGATCGCAACCTCAACGTGATGATGTTCTCCGATAACGTCACGCTGGAAGATGAAATCCAACTCAAAACCCGCGCGCGGGAAAAAGGCTTGCTGGTGATGGGACCGGACTGCGGTACGTCGATGATTGCCGACACGCCGCTGGCTTTCGCCAATGTGATGCCGGAAGGCAATATTGGTGTCATTGGCGCTTCTGGTACAGGGATTCAGGAACTGTGCTCGCAGATTGCGCTGGCAGGTGAGGGAATTACTCACGCGATTGGTCTTGGCGGGCGCGATCTCAGTCGTGAAGTGGGCGGCATCAGTGCGCTGACGGCGCTGGAAATGTTGAGTGCCGATGCGAAAAGTGAAGTGCTGGCGTTTGTCTCTAAACCACCTGCCGAAGCCGTGTGCCTGCGTATCGTTAACGCGATGAAAGCGACGGGTAAACCGACGGTGGCGCTGTTTTTAGGTTATGCCCCGGCGGTGGCTCGTGAAGAGAATGTCTGGTTTGCCTCCTCGCTGGATGATGCCGCGCGCCTGGCTTGCCTGCTTTCACGCGTTACGGCGCGACGTAACGCAATAGCGCCTGTCAGCAGCGGATTTATTTGCGGCTTGTATACCGGCGGTACGCTGGCCGCCGAAGCGGCGGGATTACTTGCCGGGCATCCTGGCGTGGTAGCCGACGATGCCCATCATCACGGCATGATGCTGGACGCTGATGGTCACCAGATCATTGACCTGGGCGATGATTTCTACACCGTCGGGCGTCCCCATCCGATGATCGACCCGACCTTACGCAACCAGTTAATTGCCGAGCTTGGTGCAAAACCACACGTGCGCGTATTGCTGCTTGATGTGGTGATTGGCTTCGGTGCGACCGCCGATCCTGCGGCCTCGCTGGTAAGCGCCTGGCAGAAAGCCTGTGCCGCGCGTTCAGACAACCAACCGCTGTACGCCATTGCCACGGTGACAGGTACCGAACGTGACCCGCAATGCCGCTCGCAGCAAATCGCCATCCTGGAAGATGCGGGGATCGCGGTAGTGAGTTCGCTGCCGGAAGCCACATTACTGGCGGCGGCACTGATTCGCCCGCTTTCGCCTGCCACACTGCAACACACACCGTCATTACTGGAACACGTCGCGGTGATTAACATCGGATTACGCAGTTTTGCGCTGGAACTACAAGGCGCCAGCAAACCGGTCGTGCATTACCAATGGGCGCCAGTCGCTGGCGGCAATAAAAAACTGGCTCGTTTATTAGAACGTTTGCAATAAGGGGTTCCCATGTTTACATCAGTGGCGCAAGCCAATGCTGCGGTTATCGAACAAATTCGTCGCGCTCGTCCACACTGGCTGGATGTGCAACCGGCGTCTTTACTCATTAGCGAATTGAATCAGGGCAAAACACTGCTTCACGCCGGGCCGCCGATGCGTTGGCAGGAGATGACCGGCCCCATGAGAGGGGCGTGCGTGGGCGCATGTCTGTTCGAAGGCTGGGCGAAAGATGAAGCGCAGGCGCTGGCAATGCTTGAACAAGGGGAAGTGAACTTCATTCCTTGTCACCATGTGAATGCCGTCGGGCCAATGGGCGGCATTACTTCTGCCAGTATGCCGATGCTGGTGGTCGAGAACGTGACCGACGGCAACCGGGCGTACTGCAACCTGAATGAAGGTATCGGTAAAGTGATGCGTTTTGGCGCTTACGGCGAAGATGTTCTGACCCGTCACCGCTGGATGCGCGACGTGTTAATGCCGGTATTAAGCGCCGCGCTGGGGCGCATGGAGCGCGGTATCGATCTCACCGCGATGATGGCGCAGGGCATTACGATGGGCGATGAGTTCCATCAGCGCAATATTGCTTCCTCAGCATTGTTAATGCGTGCGCTGGCCCCACAAATTGCCCGCCTCGATCATGATAAACAGCACATCGCCGAAGTGATGGATTTCCTCAGCGTGACCGATCAGTTCTTCCTCAACCTCGCGATGGCCTATTGCAAGGCGGCGATGGATGCAGGTGCGATGATCCGCGCGGGCAGCATCGTCACGGCAATGACCCGCAACGGCAACATGTTCGGGATTCGGGTAAGCGGGTTGGGCGAACGCTGGTTTACTGCGCCTGTAAACACTCCGCAAGGTCTGTTTTTCACCGGCTTCTCGCAGGAGCAGGCAAACCCGGATATGGGCGATAGCGCGATTACCGAAACCTTTGGTATTGGCGGAGCCGCAATGATCGCAGCACCTGGCGTAACGCGCTTCGTCGGTGCAGGTGGTATGGAAGCTGCCAGAACGGTTTCTGAAGAGATGGCGGAAATCTTCCTTGAACGCAATATGCAGTTGCAGATCCCCGGCTGGGATTTCCAGGGCGCGTGCCTGGGGCTGGATATTCGTCGCGTGGTAGAAACCGGCATTACGCCGCTCATCAATACTGGTATCGCCCATAAAGAGGCGGGTATCGGGCAGATTGGTGCAGGCACTGTGCGGGCGCCGCTGGCGTGCTTTGAACAGGCGCTGGAAGCACTGGCTGAAAGCATGGGGATTGGTTGAGGAACGCGCAATGACGATCATCCATCCTCTGCTTGCCAGCCGTAGCGCACCGAATTATCGCCAGTCCTGGCGGTTAGCGGGAGTGTGGCGACGGGCGATTAACCTGATGACGGAAAGCGGCGAACTGTTAACGCTGCATCGTCAGGGTAGTGGTTTCGGCCCCGGAGGATGGGTGCTTCGCCGCGAGCAATTCGATGCGTTATGCGGTGGATTATGCGGCAATGAACGACCACAGGTTGTGGCTCAAGGGATTCGCCTTGGACGTTTCACGGTTAAACAGCCACAGCGTTATTGTTTGCTGCGTATTACGCCGCCTGCACATCCTCAACCGCTTGCAGCAGCATGGATGCAACGCGCGGAGGAAACCGGGCTTTTCGGGCCACTGGCGTTGGCGGCAAGCGATCCGCTGCCCGCTGAATTACGCCAGTTTCGTCACTGTTTTCAGGCCGCGCTCAATGGCGTTAAGACCGACTGGCGGCACTGGCTGGGTAAAGGCCCCGGATTAACGCCAAGTCATGATGACACGCTGACGGGAATGCTGCTGGCGGCCTGGTATTATGGCGCTTTAGATGCGCGCTCCGGTCGCCCGTTTTTTGCCTGTTCCGACAATCTTCAACTCGTTACCACAGCGGTGAGCGTCAGTTATTTACGTTATGCCGCGCAAGGATATTTCGCCTCGCCACTCCTGCACTTTGTTCATGCTCTGAGTTGCCCGAAACGTACCGCTGTTGCGATTGATTCGCTGCTGGCGCTGGGGCATACGTCAGGGGCAGATACGCTGCTGGGGTTCTGGCTTGGCCAACAATTATTACAAGGAAAACCATGAAAACACTGGTTGTAGCTCTTGGGGGCAATGCCTTGCTTCAGCGCGGTGAGGCGCTGACGGCAGAAAATCAATATCGCAATATCGCCAGTGCTGTACCTGCGCTGGCGCGCCTGGCCCGTTCTTATCGGCTGGCGATTGTTCACGGCAACGGGCCGCAGGTGGGGCTGCTGGCGTTACAGAATCTGGCGTGGAAAGAGGTAGAACCGTATCCGCTGGATGTGCTGGTGGCGGAAAGCCAGGGGATGATTGGCTATATGCTGGCGCAGAGTTTGAGCGCACAGCCGCAGATGCCGCCTGTCACGACGGTGCTGACGCGCATTGAGGTTTCGCCGGATGATCCGGCGTTTTTGCAGCCAGAGAAGTTTATTGGTCCGGTTTATCAGCCAGAAGAACAAGAGGCACTGGAAGCGGCTTACGGCTGGCATATGAAACGTGATGGTAAATATTTGCGCCGGGTGGTGGCGTCTCCGCAACCGCGTAAAATTCTCGACAGCGAAGCCATCGAGTTGTTGCTCAAAGAGGGGCATGTGGTGATTTGCAGTGGCGGCGGTGGTGTGCCTGTGACGGAAGACGGGGCTGGGAGTGAAGCGGTGATTGATAAAGATCTCGCCGCTGCGTTGCTCGCCGAGCAGATTAATGCCGATGGACTGGTGATCCTCACCGATGCTGATGCGGTATATGAAAACTGGGGAACGCCGCAGCAACGTGCCATTCGCCATGCCACACCGGATGAGTTAGCTCCATTTGCCAAAGCCGATGGTTCGATGGGGCCGAAGGTAACGGCGGTGAGTGGCTATGTCAGAAGCGGTGGTAAACCCGCGTGGATTGGGGCGTTATCGCGGATTGAAGAGACGCTGGCGGGCGAGGCGGGGACCTGTATTTCGCTGTAGTTGTAGGCAGTAGACATTTGTGCCTGATGCGACGCTTGACGCGTCTTATCAGGCCTACAATGGGTGCCGGATCGGTAGGCTGGATAAGGCGTTCACGCCGCATCCGGCAAGAAAATGAGTACCTGATTAACTGAATTTATTCTGCGCCCAAATCACGCCGCTGGCATACTCCGGCGGCAGCAGCGGGATTAAGGCTTCCAGCGTCGCGGTCAGACGCGATGTATCGCTGTCGGTCAAATTCAGATGCCCCACTTTACGCCCCGGACGGACTTCTTTGTCGTACCAGTGCAGGTGCACCAGCGGCAGTTTCAGCCAGTCATAATTCACATCGCTACCAATCAGGTTGATCATCACCGACGGACTATTCACTACCGGTTGCGGTAACGGCAGATCGGTAATCGCTCGCAGGTGCAGCTCAAACTGGCTGATGCTGGCGCCGTTTTGCGTCCAGTGACCACTGTTATGCACACGCGGAGCCAGTTCGTTGATCAGCAGACCTTGCGGGGTGACAAAACACTCCATCGCCATCACGCCCACATAGCCCAGCTCCTGCATAATCGCCGACAGCATCTCTTCGGCTTGCGCCTGTTGCTGTGCATTGGCCTGCGGGAAAGCGACGCTGGTGCGCAAAATACCGTCCTGATGCAGGTTATGCGTCAGCGGATAAAACACCGTGCTGCCATCAAAGCCGCGCGCGCCAACCAGCGACACTTCGCCAGAGAAGTTAATGCCCTGCTCGACAATACATTCGCCGTAACACTCTGCCGGTAACTGTTCGGTTTCATCGGCGCGTAAACGCCATTGACCGCGACCGTCATAGCCACCAGTGCGACGCTTAACAATCGCCAGCTCACCTAAACGATCAAACACCGCAGGCCACTCGCTGCGAGCGGCAAGTAACTGCCACGGTGCGGTCGGCAGGTGGAGCTTATCGAAAAGTTGCTTCTGAGTCAGACGGTCGGCAATAATCGGGAACACATCGCGGTTCACAAAGGCCGGATGGCGCGCCAGCTCGCGGGTTAATGCAGTTTCCGGCCAGCGTTCGATCTCAGCGGTAATCACGCTTTGTTGAAAAGGCACCGCCGCAGGTTCAGCGTCCAGCCCGACCGGCCAGACAGCAATGCCTAACGGTTCGCCTGCCTGACGCAGCATTCGGCCTAACTGCCCGTTACCGAGCACGCAAACCTGTTTCATGCCGCACCTCGCGGATCCGGGTTTTCCAGCACTTCGTCGGTCTGAGCTTTGCGCCAGTCATTCAGACGCTGGTGCAGTTCTTTATCATGAGTCGCAAGAATTTGTGCTGCCAGCAACGCCGCGTTTGCCGCGCCCGCTTTACCAATCGCCAGCGTACCCACCGGAATGCCACGCGGCATTTGTACGATGGAGTAGAGGCTATCGACACCGCTCAGTGCGGCGCTCTGTACTGGCACGCCCAGCACTGGCACCAGCGTTTTGGCGGCAATCATGCCTGGCAGGTGCGCCGCGCCGCCCGCGCCCGCAATAATCACCTGATAACCATTCTCTTCGGCGCTTTCGGCAAAGCTGAACAGTTTATCGGGGGTGCGGTGAGCAGAAACCACTTCAACGTGGTGCGGGACATTCAGGATTTCGAAGATTTCGGCGGCGAACTGCATGGTAGCCCAGTCGCTTTTGGACCCCATCACGATGGCGACACGCGCCGGATTATTGCGGGAAGACATGCGTCTTAAAACTCCTGTGGTGCACAACTCTCGGCTTTAGAGGGCACAGAGAATAGCACGGAAAGAGAGCAAGGAAAACGGTTGCGTGGCTGTGGAATCAGCAAACTTGTGCGTTATTAAAACGGGAAATGGATTAGCTCAACGTCATCCGCCGTGACTTTCACCATCGAACCTTCGGTATGCCAGGCACCCAGCACCACGCGGAAAGCAGGTTGCTGATTGGCGATGAATTCATGCACCGCCGGGCGATGCGTATGCCCGTGGATCAGCCATTGCACCTGATGTTTTTCCATCGCACTGACCACTGCGTTTTGGTTTACATCCATAATTGCCAGCGATTTACTGCTGTTGGCTTCTTTACTGTTCGCGCGCATTCGCGCGGCAATGCGTTTGCGCACAAACAACGGCAGGGCGAGGAATAGCGTTTGTAGCCACGGTTTGTGGACTTTGGCGCGAAAAGCCTGATAACCCGCATCATCGGTGCACAGCGTGTCGCCATGCATAATCAGCACCCGACGACCATAAAGTTCGAGCACCTTTTCTTGCGGCAATAACGTCATGCCGCTTTCACGGGCAAAGCGTTTGCCGAGCAGAAAATCACGGTTGCCATGAATGAAATAACAGGGAACGCCGGAATCGGATACCGCTTTGATTGCTGCCGCCATCTGGCGATGGAGTGGGTTGGGATCGTCGTCGCCAATCCATGCTTCAAACAGATCGCCAAGAATATACAGCGCGTCGGCATTGCGGGCTTCCCCCGCTAAAAAACGCAGAAAACCGGCGGTGATCGCCGGTTCTTCCACGCAGAGATGAAGATCTGCAATAAAGAGTGTCGCCACGATTACTCGCTAACGGTCACGCTTTCAATGATAACGTCTTCTTTTGGCACGTCCTGGTGCATACCGCTACGACCGGTTGCAACACCTTTGATTTTGTCTACCACGTCCATGCCTTCAACCACTTCAGCAAACACGCAGTAGCCCCAACCTTGCAGGCTTTCGCCAGAGAAGTTCAGGAAGTCGTTATCAACCACGTTGATGAAGAACTGTGCAGTTGCAGAGTGCGGAGCCTGAGTACGAGCCATTGCCAGCGTACCACGGGTATTTTTCAGACCGTTGTTGGCTTCGTTTTTGATCGGTTCTTTGGTGGCTTTTTGTTTCATGCCCGGTTCAAAACCGCCGCCCTGAATCATAAAACCGTTGATAACACGGTGGAAAATGGTGTTGTTGTAAAAACCTTCGCGGCAGTAGTCCAGGAAGTTTTTAACTGTTTCAGGTGCTTTATCGTCAAAAGTTTTGATGACAATATCGCCGTGATTGGTGTGGAAAGTAACCATTTTTGCATCCTGTTCCGTTTGATTGGTGCTTCAACCCGGTTCGGGTCATATATAGGGTGGTGTTATAGCATAACCGCACGATCGGATCATCTCGCAATGTATGCTGAATCGCGCGGGAAATATGGGTATTATACGCAACTCAATTACCCACACATGTCTAAACGGAATCTTCGATGCTAAAAATCTTCAATACTCTGACACGCCAAAAAGAGGAATTTAAGCCTATTCACGCCGGGGAAGTCGGCATGTACGTGTGTGGAATCACCGTTTACGATCTCTGTCATATCGGTCACGGGCGTACCTTTGTTGCCTTTGACGTGGTTGCGCGCTATCTGCGTTTCCTCGGCTATAAGCTGAAGTATGTGCGCAACATTACCGATATCGACGACAAAATCATCAAACGCGCCAATGAAAATGGTGAAAGCTTTGTGGCGCTGGTGGATCGCATGATCGCCGAAATGCACAAAGATTTTGATGCTTTGAACATTCTGCGCCCGGATATGGAGCCGCGCGCGACGCACCATATCGCAGAAATTATTGAACTCACTGAACAACTGATCGCCAAAGGTCACGCTTATGTAGCGGATAACGGCGACGTGATGTTCGACGTACCGACCGATCCGACTTATGGCGTGCTGTCGCGTCAGGATCTTGACCAGCTGCAGGCAGGCGCGCGCGTTGACGTGGTCGACGACAAACGCAACCCGATGGACTTCGTTCTGTGGAAGATGTCTAAAGAGGGCGAACCAAGCTGGCCGTCTCCGTGGGGCGCGGGTCGTCCAGGCTGGCACATTGAGTGTTCAGCAATGAACTGCAAACAGTTGGGTAACCACTTTGATATCCATGGCGGCGGTTCTGACCTGATGTTCCCGCACCACGAGAACGAAATTGCCCAGTCCACCTGTGCGCATGATGGTCAGTATGTAAACTACTGGATGCACTCCGGCATGGTGATGGTTGACCGCGAGAAGATGTCCAAATCGCTGGGTAACTTCTTTACCGTGCGCGATGTGCTGAAATACTACGACGCTGAAACCGTGCGTTACTTCTTAATGTCCGGTCACTATCGCAGCCAGTTGAACTACAGCGAAGAGAACCTGAAGCAGGCGCGTGCGGCGCTGGAGCGTCTCTATACCGCGCTGCGCGGCACAGACAAAACCGTTGCACCTGCCGGTGGCGAAGCGTTTGAAGCGCGCTTTATTGAGGCGATGGACGACGATTTCAACACCCCGGAAGCCTATTCCGTGCTGTTTGATATGGCGCGTGAAGTGAACCGCCTGAAAGCAGAAGATATGGCAGCGGCGAACGCAATGGCGTCTCACCTGCGTAAACTCTCTGCCGTGCTGGGTCTGCTGGAGCAGGAACCAGAAGCGTTCCTGCAAAGCGGCGCGCAGGCAGACGACAGCGAAGTGGCAGAGATTGAAGCGTTAATTCAACAACGTCTGGATGCCCGTAAAGCGAAAGACTGGGCGGCAGCAGATGCGGCGCGTGACCGTCTTAACGAGATGGGGATCGTGCTGGAAGATGGTCCGCAAGGAACCACCTGGCGTCGTAAGTAATTACTCTATTGCCGGATGCGAGTTCTCGCATCCGGTTATCGCCTGCGCCACCACAGCATTCCCATCAGCACCATTCCCGGCAACCATACCCACATCAGTTCAGAAATAATCACCTGATGCCCGTATGGCGTGGTGTAACGAGACAACGCGAACGGTGCAACTTTAATCACCTGCCAGGGAGCGAAAAAGCGTTCCTCTGACCACGGCCACAGCCAGCCAACGCCTTTACCGCCAGTGGTTACCGAATCCAGCAAGCTGTGCGATAGCAACGAGACGGTTAAAAACAGCCAGCAGCGAATCAGCCCAGCCCTGAACCATCGTCGACCAATAAGTACGCATAGTAACGGGACAACAAACGCAAACACCAGCGAATGGGTAAACCCGCGATGACCAAAGACATTGCCGTAAGCAACGCCAAATTTAAACGACAATACGTCGGCGTCTGGCAGCATCGCCAGGACGATTCCGGCAAATAACAGACGCGGAGGGATGATTTTCGATCCCAGACCTAAACCAATACAAAGGGGAACGGCGGCGTGAGTAATAACGGTTGGCATGATGATCGCTTCGGCAAAATGTCGACGCTATCAGCATGGATGAAAGCGACGAAGAGGGCAAAGGTCTGAAAAGAGAATCGGCCTGCATACCGGCAGGCCGAAGTGGGATCAGGCAACAACCTGTACGCTGTGCCCTGCAAAACTCACTGTCTGACCGGCGACGATTTTGCAACGTTTGCGTGTTTCAACCGCGCCGTCGACTTTCACCTGGCCTTCGGCGATCGCGATTTTCGCCTGCGCGCCGCTTTCGCTCCAGCCTTCCAGTTTCAGCAAGTCGCACAGCTCAACGTGCGGATGTTTACCTAAAGAAAATGTCGCCATGTTACTCACCCTGTGGATCATGATATTCAACGCACGCCTGGAGCGTGTTTTCAATCAGCGTGGCAACCGTCATCGGGCCAACGCCGCCGGGAACGGGCGTAATGTAAGAAGCGCGCTTAGCCGCTTCTTCAAACACTACGTCGCCCACAACTTTGCCATTTTCCAGACGGTTGATGCCGACATCAATCACAATTGCGCCTTCTTTGATCCAGTCACCTGGAATAAAGCCCGGCTTGCCGACGGCAACGATCAACAGATCGGCGTTTTCTACATGATGACGCAGATTTTTGGTGAAGCGGTGAGTCACGGTGGTGGTGCAACCTGCCAGCAGCAGTTCCATGCTCATCGGGCGACCGACGATATTTGATGCGCCAATCACCACAGCATTAAGACCAAAGGTATCAATGTTGTAACGCTCAAGCAGCGTGACGATACCGCGCGGAGTGCAAGGACGCAGACGCGGCGCGCGCTGGCACAGACGACCGACGTTATAAGGATGGAAACCGTCCACGTCTTTGTCCGGGTGAATACGTTCCAGCACTTTGATGTAGTCAATTCCCGCCGGAAGCGGCAACTGCACCAGAATGCCGTCAATGGTGTTGTCGGCGTTCAGCGCATCGATAAGCTCAAGCAGTTCTGCTTCGCTGGTGGTTTCCGGGAGGTCATAGGAGCGGGAGACGAACCCGACTTCTTCACAAGCCTTGCGTTTGCTTGCGACATAAATTTGCGATGCAGGGTTGCTACCCACCAGCACAACGGCCAGTCCTGGCGCCCGCAGTCCGGCCGCAACGCGCGCCTGAACTTTTTGAGCAACTTCAGAGCGCACCTGCTGCGCAATCGTTTTACCGTCAATAATCTTTGCTGCCATCAGAGAGAGGATTCCATCTGTTACGTAGGTCGAAGGGGATGCGTCTATTTTGTCAGAAGCGGGGCGTGCTGTCAGTTTTCGTTTTCTGAAAAGTAAAACCTTCTGTACCTGGCGATAATGATAACCGTCGTTGGTTTGCCGCTGTAGCGAGGTAAATCAGATGCGGTCGTACACTTGTTCAGCAACCGGTTCAAAAGCCATTGACTCAGCAAGGGTTGACCGTATAATTCACGCAATTACACACACATTGTGGTATCAATGCGCCCTTAGCTCAGTTGGATAGAGCAACGACCTTCTAAGTCGTGGGCCGCAGGTTCGAATCCTGCAGGGCGCGCCATTAAAATTCAATCAGTTACGCCTTCTTTATCTCCTCCATAATTCCAGAGTGGGACATATCTGGGACATCATCACCAAAAATGTCGTCTATTTTCCCCGCGTGCTCCGTCAAATGATTAGGTGCAAGGTGAGTATATCTACGCACCATTTCTATGGATTCCCATCCGCCCATTTCCTGAAGCACTGATGAAGAACATCAATGAATGCACCAGAATGAATCCGGTGAGTTAAGTTCAAACTGTAGTACAATTCGCTCCGGTATTAACAGGAAAGAATATGCTATGAACCCTTATATTTATCTTGGTGGCGCAATACTTGCAGAAGTCATTGGTACAACTTTAATGAAGTTTTCAGAGGGTTTTACACGGTTATGGCTCTCTGTTGGTACAATTATTTGTTACTGTGCATCATTCTGGTTATTAGCTCAGACGCTGGCTTATATTCCTACAGGGATTGCTTATGCTATCTGGTCAGGAGTCGGTATCGTCCTGATTAGTTTACTGTCCTGGGGATTTTTCGGCCAACGGTTGGATCTGCCAGCCATTATAGGCATGATGTTGATTTGTGCCGGAGTGTTGGTAATTAACTTATTGTCACGAAGCGCACCACATTAAAAATAATTTCTTTTGAATCGAGTGAAATATGGTAGCCTGTATGTTTATACGGGCTACTTTTTATACTGCGGGTAAATTTTTTTTGGCAAGTGGAGCAGGGGATTACCACATTTGCGTTTTGAACAGTAGCAATAAAGTTTTCGGTGAGAAATGCCGCCAGCATTTTGTGATGAAACGGATATTGGCGGTATAGGTAGGTATTTGATATCGAGAGTTGATAGTTTATAGAAAAATAAAAATGAAATATTAAGTTTGTTTATTTTTAACCTTCGTACACATCGCTGATAAAATGATAACCACCCGCTGAACGGGTGGTTATGCGTAAGTTTAATTTTATAATTTCAGTGAATGTTTACGCTGTAATAATACAAATGATAGTGGACAAAAAGTACAATCAGTTGATAGAGTCACCGTAGGATGCTACTGCCTGAGCGGTGAGTCCCCCGCTCAATACCTGTCTGACTCCATCATTTTTCAGCCAATAATAAATATTATTTTCTTTATTAAAAGCGTAAATTCTACAAATACCGCCAATCTCATTATTTGTATTCCATCCACTATTAGCTACATTGCCCCACTCCTGGTAAAGACCTGCGTTAACTTCTCGCGAGATAATATGACCTGAATTATGATCATTATAATCGTAACTATCGATATCCTGTGCTTCAGGAAATTCTCCGTTCATGCTCTCAACCCATGGTAAAATCTTTTGAATTGAATCATAAGTTTCAATGCTGTATTTAAAAAACGCTTAACAGTAAAAATATAAATACCGGCAGTTTTGTTCGTTGATTTATCAGTGGCGAAAATAGCAAAAATCTTCCCAATACACTTTTCGTCAACGTCAGGAAAAGTTACTGTGCCATCCTGACTGACCGCCAGAACATTATTGTCTGCATCAGTGCTACAGCTCCATTTTACCTTGTCATTATTAACCGGGTCATTATCAATAACCATCTTAAAGGTGGCGCCTGGAAACAAGCAGTTAGGAAAATGGTAACCATTCTTCATATCATTGTTAATATCATAGATATGGTTGTCAACTAAAACGCCTGTAATTTTACTCATCTTTGACTCTCTTTGTTTATTAAATAAAAGGTTTTATTCCTGTGTAAAGGAATATGCTGATGTTATTGCAATCAATGAATGATTGTTCTTATTTACAGGTTATATAGTGGCATGAATATGATTATATAATGCCTCTGAGTAGTGGCTGCACCGGTTATTTGTGTCACGGCTATCTTCTTATTGGCTATGCAGGTCGTAGTGGGGCAAAACCGAGACGCATAAAATGCGTTGAAAAAAGAGAATCTGCTAAACAATTAATACAAACAGGATTCTGATTAGGAAAGTGAAAAGGAAGGGAGCAAGCAAAGTTGCTCCCTTAAACAATTAATATTCGAGGATGCCACGCGCGACGGGCAAATAGCGCAGGGAGAAATAGAGCGCGTCTTTGCCGCAGGCGGAACGTTTTGCTAATAGCGAGGCGATCTCCGCATCCGGTTTTGGTTTAGCTTCAAACGTTTTACCTTTGCCCGCGACAAACAGTTCATAAACAATGCCGCTGGCGGGTGAGGAAGCCTGGCAATCTGCACTGGCTTGCAGATAACGTTCGCGCTGCCCGGCGGTGAGTTTATCCACGCCGCTGCCATCCTGTACCCAGACATTAACGCCGGTTGCTTTAACTTGTTCCAGCAGTTGCCGATAGCCATCGGGCGACATATTTCCGGCGAAGAAACTACTGATATAAACCGGTTTTGCCGAAACATCACTAAGCAGTCGCTGAGCATTGTTTAACCATTTCAGCAATGGCTGACGGGCGGCTTCGCTGCGCCAGTTCAGATCGTCAATTTCCGCACTGATGTACCAGCCATCCGGCGTTACGCCCGGTGCGGCGCTCCATAATCTGGCTTGCTGGAGATCGGCCGCCAGCAGGCGATTAAGATAGCTCTCCAGCGCCGCAGATGACTGCTTCTGATGCATAAAAAATTCCGGATCGGCATTCAGGCCAACAATCAGCTTCAGGCCAGCGTGCTGCGCTGCCGCTGCTCGTCTGAACAATAATGCACGCTGTTCTGGCTGGGTGAACGCATCGCCGTAACGGGTCCATTGCAGAATCAGGGTGTCGAATCCTTGCAAATGCAACTGACTCATCAGTCCCTGCCACTGGGCGTCGGTGACCTGACTGTCACGATTTTGCGGTTGCCAGATGATACCTTTCATCGCAAAGGAAAAAGGGCTGACCAGCAGCAGTGTCAGCATTACGAAAATTAACTTACGCATTTACCAGTGCACTCCAATGGTGAGAAACGCGTTGTTGCGCTCCCCGCTACGTTGATTAATCGCCTTAAAGGTATGCTGATATTCGACGCCGAGACTGACTTTGTGCGGCCAGGCATCATAGTGCGTCTCGCCGGTCCAGATATTCCAGCGCACGCCAACACCGCCAAGCTGCGCGCCCTGAGTGCCTTTATCACGATAGCCGTTGTCCTGAACGTGAGCGTAAGGCTCAATGGTTTGTCCGTTCGCCACCTTCTGATGCCAGCTCACGCGATAATCTGCCGTCCACGCCTGAATATCCTGGCGGACATATTGCGCCGCATCGAGATACAGGTTTTGGGCAAACCAGCCTGAACCGTTCGGGTGCCACTCGTCGCTGTATTTGCCGCCGTTAAAGAACGAGGCACTGGCGCGCAGCATGGTATCGGAGGCGCCATTTTGTCCGTTCAGCGGCAACTGCTGTTCAACGGCGAGGAAAAAGATTTGGTCGCGCAGGGGCTTCCAGCGCAGGCCGGTGCCGGACATCGGATTTTTCACCGGCATTGCTACACCGTTTTCTCCGGTATCGGCAAAGACGCGGCTGTAAACCGAAAGCAGGTCGCCTTCCAGCAGCATATTGCGCCCGATGCGGTACTCGGCTTCCAGTTGCGCGTAGCTACGATAGCTTTTCCCTGGCGCAGCGCCGCCAACATTGTTGTTAGCGGTACTCATCGCCCCGGAACGCAAGCCGATGGAAGAATCGAAACTGAACGTCCAGCGGCGACCGACATCTTCATGCAGACGGCGGAAATTGAAGCGTTGCTGATTTTGCTCTGGCGTAAGTGGGGTTATCAGCGCCTGGTTATCAATATCATCAATCACCAGTCGGGCGTACTGTTGTGTTGCAGGCATATCATCCAGACGCTGGTTCACGTAGGCCAGTTGTCGGATCAGTGCCGGATCGTCCGGCAATCCTTTATGTGCCTGTTCCAGCATTTCCCGCGATTGCGCGATATCACCGCTATCCCACAAGGCGTAACCGAGCGCCGCCTGGGTATTGCTGTTATTGGGTTCCAGTTCCAGAGCGGCGCGCAAATCGCTCACCGCCGCTGAGACATTATGACGTTGGCGATAAATCGTCGCCCGCGCAACGTAAGCGTTAGCAGAAGGTGCAATGTTAATTGAGCGCGTGAGATCGTTCAGTGCGAGTTCCGGCTGACCAGGAATATAACGTTGTGCATGTAGCCACCAGTACAGAGCATTGTTTCCCAGCCCGCGTTGTTCTGCCTGCTGAAGCCAGCGATCGCGAGCCGCGCCATTTCCTGCCGCCTGAGCGGTATTGGCGGCAGCAAGTAGATCTTCATTGCTCATGTCGTGAAGGCTGATTTTCTGCCAGGCCGCCAGTGCGGTGGCGTAGTCCTCAACCTGATACGCCTGATAAGCCACCGCGCGATGTTGCCAGGCGTTCGGTTGCCGTTGTTCGGCCTGAAGCCATGCATACAACGCCACACCGGGTAGCGTGTCCCGATAACACTTCGCCAGACGGTTCCAGGCCGCAGCATCGTAGGAAGGCGACATATCGCCCAGCAGGCGGACTATCGCCGGGCAATTATCTGCAATACCCGGCAACTGACTTTGCCACTGACGTTGCTCCGCCAGCGGCAAGGGTTTCGATAAAATCGCCACTTTCGCCGGAGTTGCCAGGTAAGGATGACTTTCCAGCAGAGACGCCAGTCGCGCCATTAGAGTCTGGCTGACACGCGCATCGCCCTGGAAAGGATAGCGGTGCAGCAATAAATCGGCAGCTTCGCGTGACTGCTCGTTCTGCATCAGTTGCCAGGTCAGTTGATCCAGGCGGGTAAGATTTGCCGGTTCTTGCTGATACAGCAATCGTGCCAGACGCAGAGCTTCAGCCTTGTTACGGGTCGCTACGCTAACGGCATAACGCTCCTCAAGCATTTCATTGGTGGGGAGGGTGGCGAGCAGTTTTTGCGCTGCGTCGTACTGACCTTCTTTTAAAAGCACCGGTAGCGTTGCGCCAACAACATACTGGCGGTTATCGGCAAACTGCACCGTATAATTCGCCAACGCCTGAACGGGGTTGGCGCTGTATTTAGATAACAGATAGAGCCAACTTTTCTCTTGTGCGTCCGTGGTAAACAGCGGCTTATTTTCAATGAGATAATGCTGGAGGCGTGCTTTCTCGCCACGATAAGCCAGCGCGGTCGCGTAAGTAATATATGACTGTGGATCGGTGAAGATCCCCTGTGATTGCAGCGCCAGGATCCGATCGTCCAGCTGCCCGGCAAGAAGCACGTCAAACCACTGACGGCGTTCTGCCGCGTTTAATGTATTTTGTTGCCGTGATTCACTGAATAACGCTTCTGCCAGCGGCCACTGCTTGAGGTAGATTGCGCGGTGCAGCAGATCGGTACGCAACGTTTTTCCTTCCGGCGATGCGGCAAACTTCGCATCGTTCAGTTGCGCTCTGGCGACAGGCAACTGTGCCAGTCGCAGGGCATTCTGCCCGACTTCACTGCGACAACGCAGGGTCGGCTCAGCATCGCACGCTTTTTGCTGAGCCAGCAGTTCTTCAACGGTATTAACGGTTTTGACTTCTACTGGAATAGCCGCAAGATTGCGTTCAAGGCGGGCATCACCAGGATGACGTTTCAGTTGATCTTCAAGCAACAGCCGCGCGCGATCATCATGACCAAAATGGCGATAGGCTTCCGCCAGATATAACGTCAACGGAATATTATCCGGCACCTGCTGATGAATATATTCAAATTCGCGGATGGCGGTTGCTTCGTCGTTATTTTTCTGTGCCTTTAGCGCCTTATCGAGACGGGGATAAATAACAAAATGGCGATAGTCGCTAAGCCCCAGCTCTTCTGCGCTGGTGCCGATAGTGTCTGCGAGTGCGCTGGTACTCAATAAAGACGTCAGCAGTAAACCAGACCATCCGATGACGCGATTAAGGTTATTCTCCTTCATTTTCGGACTCCAGTTGCGCAACCTGTTCTGTGTTTAAACCTGCTTTGAGTAATAGTGATTGCATCGAAACTTGTAATTCGCGTTGAATTGTCAGGACGCGATCCAACGTTTCCTGGCTGATAACGCCTTCGGTGACCAAAAATTTACCGAGCGGCAGTGAGCTGCGTTCATGGCGCAATAACAACACGTTAATTGCAGAACGATTAATATGGCCGAGCGTGGTCAGTATTTCGGCGAACAGGAACTGATGCGGTACATATTGCTGCCAGATGTCGCTGGCCTGCTGTTCAGTGAGCCATTGCTGCTGAACCGCATTGTGCAACATTGCTCGTGGGTCATAACCGCGACGACGCGCATACCAGTGACGTAAACCGGTGACGATTTGCCCGCGCAGAACAATGACGTAACGCACCTTGCGTCCGACCTTACGTGTCAGAGCCGCCAGTGAAACCGGATCGATACCATCTTCGCTGCCGACAATTAACTCATCGTTTTCCAGACGCAGCGGCAGTACCGCATAATGTAGCGCCACGGACGCAGGCATTTCGGCAATCAGCGAGGAAGGGATCTGCCAGGCATCGATCGATTCCCACGCCACGCCGTTTTGCTCCGCCAGTGCCTGCGCCAGTTGCTCGGCGCTAATCAATCCCTGCATCAGCATCGAACCGCCGAGGCGTAGACCTTCAACACGATTACGCAGTGCTGTATCGAGTTGCTCTTCAGTGATGACCTGATTTTCCAGCAGGATTTGACCTAACGGGCGCAACGAACGGGTATCGCCAGTCACGCTGGGGAAATCATGCGTCGTTTTATCCCATGCCACGCGACGCGGGTCGCCGTGCTGAAGAACCTGTTTCAACGTGCGCCAGTTGGCCATAAAGTTAATCAGGTTGCCCCAGAATAGCCGCAGGACGGAGAGTAAACCTTGCGTCAGGCCGTAGTAGCCAGTGACAAAAATCACCCGTTGCACAATGCGGTTGATCATCAAGCCAAAGTTTAGCCACAGCAGGGTCATTAACCATGCGCTGCCGCTGAAAATAGAAAGAAAATGCCAGGCATCGGAGCACAAACTTTCATACGCCATCAACAGCAAAAGCTGGAGCATCACCAGCATCGCGAGGAAGCTGACAAAGTTACTGATTGCCCCTTTGCGGTCGCGCCAGAGAAAGTAGTTCAGCGTCAGGCTGGAGGTCCATTTGTGGGTTTTAAAGCCCTGGAAAACAATGCCGATGATCCAGCGAGATTTTTGTCGAACCGCAGTCGAAAAGGTATCGGGGAAATATTCGCGCACGCAGATCATGTTTGACGTCCGCGCGTGCTGTAAAAATTTACGCTGCTCGCGTTCTTTGGCTTCGTCCACCACCGGAAAACGGACAAAAATTTCCGTCATACCTTTTTCTTTCAGGCGGAAACCAATATCGTAATCTTCGGTAAGACTCTGCACGTCGAAAGCGATACCGTCACCGTCGGCTAACAGCGCGGTCACGGCGCGGCGGCTGAAGCAGGTGCCGACGCCTGCGCTAGGCACCTGTCCGGCGAGAGCTTCACGCACCGGAACATCTTTGCCATGCAGTTCTGAAAATTCATCGATATAGGTCATGCTGGTGAAGTGTGTCCATTCGCGTTCAAACGGATACACCGGGATCTGAATCAGATCTTTACGCTCGACCAGATAGTTGAACAGACGCAATTCCATCGGTGAAATCACATCTTCGGCGTCATGCAGAATAAAACCAGCAAAAGCGAAATTGGCGCTACGTTCAAACTGGGTGATGGCGTCCAGCACGTTGTTCAGACAGTCGGCTTTGCTGGTGGGGCCAGGACGCGCGCAGATTACCTTATGCACATTCGGGAAGCGAGCGCACACTTCGTCAACATCACGCTGAGTATCGGGGTCGTTGGGGTAGGTGCCAACAAAGATATGATAGTTTTCGTAGTCGAGCGTGGTCGCCGCCAGCTCGGCCATATTGCCGATGACGCCCGTTTCATTCCACGCCGGAACCATAATCGCTAACGGTTTTTCATCTGGTTTATACAGTTCGCGGTAACTCATTCGCGGGTAGCGGCGATAAACACTCAACTTGCGTTTAATGCGGCGTACCCAGTAGACGACATCAATAAAAAAATCGTCCAGCCCGCTGATGAACATGATGACCGCTAACGTTATCGCGATTACTTTTAAGCCGTAGAGCCAGGTAGCAAAAACATCAAGAAGCCAGTCCACACAAAAACCTTACATTAACGCTGGTTATGTTTAGGGTGGCGTATATTAAGGTTTTTTATGAATTGTGACAGCTTTTTACCATTAATAGGTATGACTATTGCGGCACGTTATTTTTACACTGGTTATAAAAGTTGCCGTTTGCTGAATAATTAAGCGGGTAATGTGATAATAAACCTTGTCCCCCGCGCATCTGACGTTACTGCAACCGTGCCTTTATGCGCGACAACTATCGATTTCACTATCGCCAGACCAATGCCGCTACCTTCGCCTTTTCGCTGACGGGAGGGGTCAACGCGATAGAAACGGTCAAACAATCGCGGTAAGTGCTCGGGCGCAATGGGCGTACCGGGGTTTTCGACGGTAACTTGCACCTGGTGATCGACCGTCTGGCAGCGCACTACAATTGCCTCTCCGGGTGGCGTATAACGCAGGGCATTAGAAAGCAGGTTGCTTAACGCCCGACGCAGCATCAGCGGATCGCCCGCAACCTGACATTCGTCGCCAACAAACCGCAACTCCACGCCGCGATCTTCCGCTAACGCCTCGAAAAAATCGAACACTTTGCCGACTTCATCTGCCAGGTTGAGCATTTTCTTTTCGGGAATTAACTGGTTGTTATCGGCCTGGGCGAGAAACAGCATATCGCTGACCATTTTCGCCATTCGCGTCAGCTCTTCGAGATTAGAGTAGAGCACATCTTCCAGTTCCTTCTGGCTGCGCGACTGGCTGAGGGCGATTTCCGTTTGCGTAATGAGATTAGTAATCGGCGTGCGAATTTCGTGGGCGATATCCGCTGAGAAATTGGACTGGCGGGTAAAGACATCCTCAATACGCTCGATCATATGGTTGAACGACAGTACCAACTGTTCCAGCTCAATCGGCACGGTCTGCGGGTCAAGGCGAACATCGAGATCTTTTGAAGTAATGTTCTGGATCTGACGACTGACGCTGCGAATTGGCGAATGGCCTTTATGTACCGCCAACAGCACGATAAAGACGATCAGGATGCTGATGATCGATGCGGTCATAATAAGTTTATTCATCAAATCATTTATGTAATGAAGATGAAAATCGATCGATAGCGCGATATAGAGCGTATAAGCAGGTTTGCCGTCCACCAGCGGGCCAACCGGCAAGCTAATCATCCGCCAGTTGCTGTGTTCCATATGCCCATGACCGTGGCCCGGCATCATCATCGTCGGGCCAGAAAGGAGATATACCTCGCCGCCCCGTGCGTCTTTATCGGGTATGGCGTCGCGCGCAAACTCGCGGATATCCGGCGCGTCGGGGGAGTGATACACCGTTTTTCCGTGGCTATCTGCCAGGGAAATCAACACGTTGGAATAACCACTGACAATGTCTTCCAGCGTCATTAAGCGTCGGGCTTGTGTCTCTTCGGGATGATTAAGAACGCGCTTTAGCGTGGTGCTAATCTCTTTTAAATCATTAATATCCTGCTCGGCAAAATGCACCTTTACCGAGTGGATCATGATCCATGCGAAGGCGAAAAATGCCGCGATGGTGGCAAGGCTGATAAAAAAGGTCAGGCGGGTTGCCAGCGAAAACGGGCGCTGAAACGGCTTACTGGCCATCCGGCACCTCGAGCATGTAACCCACGCCGCGCACGGTCTGAATCAGCTTTGGTTCAAAGTCGTTGTCGATTTTGCCGCGCAGCCGCTTCACCGCCACATCAATGGCGTTGGTATCGCTGTCAAAATTCATGTCCCATACCTGCGAGGCGATAAGCGAGCGGGGCAGCACTTCGCCCTGATGGCGGAGGAAAAACTCCAGCAGAGTAAATTCTTTACTGGTCAAAGTGATGCGCGTGCCGCTGCGGGTGACTTTGCGGCTGACGAGATCGACCATCAAATCGGCAACCTGAAACTGACTTTCGATAATCACCGCCGCCCCGCGCCGCAGTAGAGTGCGCACCCGCGCCAGCAGTTCAGCAAAAGCGAACGGCTTCACCAGGTAGTCATCCGCTCCCAGCTCCAGTCCCTTGACGCGATGTTCAATCGTACCCAGCGCGCTGAGCAACAGAATCGGCATCCCTTTATTGGCAGAACGCAACATGCGCACGATATCCCAGCCGTTCACGTCCGGCAGCATAATATCGAGGATTATCAGGTTATAATCACCGGTCATCGCCAGATGGTAGCCATTCAGCCCGTTGTCGGCTAAATCGACCACAAAACCGGCTTCGGTTAACCCTTTGGTTAGGTATTCGCCAGTTTTCTTTTCATCTTCGACAATCAACAGTTTCATATTTCCTCCGCATGTTGCCCGGGCAATTCTAGAGGAGCGGGATCAGATGGCAATCGCTTATTGGCAAAATGACAATTTTGTCATTTTCCTGTCACCGGAAAATCAGAGCCTGGAGGGTAAAGTTGGCGGCATAAAATCACTAAAAATTATGTGCCTATGTCTCCTTGTAAACTTCTGACATTTTGTGTGGGTCTTGTGCTAACCGGTTGTTCGCTGGCACCGGATTATCAGCGTCCGGCAATGCCCGTGCCGCAGCAGTTCTCACTCAGCCAGAACGGGCTGGTTAACGCAGCAGATAACTATCAGAACGCGGGCTGGCGCACCTTTTTTGTTGATAATCAGGTGAAGACGCTGATTAGCGAGGCGCTGGTGAATAACCGGGATTTGCGCATGGCGACGCTGAAAGTGCAGGAAGCGCGTGCGCAATATCGTCTGACCGATGCCGATCGCTACCCACAGCTCAATGGCGAGGGCAGCGGTAGCTGGAGCGGCAATCTTCAGGGCGATTCGGCTACGACGCGGGAGTTCTCGACTGGCCTTAACGCCAGCTTTGACCTCGATTTTTTCGGTCGCTTAAAGAACATGAGCGAAGCCGAGCGACAAAATTATTTAGCCTCTGAGGAAGCTCAGCGCGCGGTGCATATTCTGCTGGTTTCTAATGTCGCGCAAAGCTATTTCAATCAGCAGCTGGCGTATGCGCAATTGCAAATAGCCGAAGAAACGCTGCGTAATTATCAGCAGTCATATGCGTTTGTCGAAAAACAACTGTTAACCGGTAGCAGCAATGTTCTGGCGCTGGAACAGGCTCGCGGGGTGATAGAAAGTACCCGCAGTGACATCGCTAAACGTCAGGGGGAACTGGCGCAGGCGAATAATGCATTGCAACTGTTACTGGGAAGCTACGGCAAGCTGCCGCAAGCGCAGACAGCGGATAGCGACAGCCTGCAAAGTGTTAAATTACCGGCGGACTTGTCGTCACAAATCTTGTTGCAGCGCCCGGATATTATGGAAGCTGAACACGCGTTAATGGCGGCTAATGCCAATATTGGCGCTGCGCGTGCGGCATTTTTCCCGTCTATAAGCCTGACCAGCGGAATATCGACCGCTAGTAGCGAACTGTCGTCATTATTTAACGCCAGCAGCGGGATGTGGAATTTTATTCCCAAAATTGAGATCCCCATTTTTAATGCCGGGCGCAACCAGGCCAATCTGGATATCGCCGAAATTCGCCAGCAGCAGTCGGTAGTGAATTATGAACAGAAAATCCAGAACGCCTTTAAAGAAGTGGCAGATGCGCTGGCATTACGTCAAAGCCTGAATGATCAAATTAGCGCCCAGCAGCGTTATCTGGCGTCGCTACAAATTACCCTGCAACGGGCGCGGGCATTATATCAGCACGGCGCGGTAAGTTATCTGGAAGTGCTGGATGCCGAACGTTCTTTATTTGCAACCCGACAAGCTTTACTCGACCTGAATTATGCCCGTCAGGTTAACGAAATTTCTTTATATACCGCACTTGGTGGCGGTTGGTAGCAGTAATTTTTAACTCCAGGAGAGAATAAATGAAAAAAGCACTGCAAGTCGCAATGTTCAGTCTGTTTACCGTTATTGGCTTTAATGCCCAGGCTAACGAACATCATCATGAAACCATGAGCGAAGCACAACCACAGGTCATTAGTGCCACCGGCGTGGTAAAAGGCATTGATCTGGAAAGCAAAAAAATCACCATCCATCACGATCCGATTGCCGCAGTCAACTGGCCGGAGATGACCATGCGTTTTACCATCACCCCGCAGACGAAAATGAGCGAAATTAAAACCGGCGACAAAGTGGCGTTTAATTTTGTCCAGCAGGGCAATCTCTCTTTATTACAGGATATTAAAGTCAGCCAGTAACCCAGGTTTAATTCAATGAAAAAAATCGCGCTTATTATCGGCAGCATGATCGCGGGCGGCATTATTTCTGCGGCGGGTTTTACCTGGTTTGCAAAGGCGGAACCGCCAGTGGAAAAAACGCCAACCGCAGAACGTAAAATCTTATTCTGGTACGACCCGATGTATCCCAATACGCGGTTCGATAAACCGGGTAAATCGCCGTTTATGGATATGGATCTGGTGCCGAAATATGCCGATGAAGAGAGTTCTACGTCTGGTGTGCGCATTGACCCGACTCAGACGCAGAACCTTGGGGTGAAAACGGCTACCGTCACGCGCGGGTCGCTGACGTTTGCCCAGAGTTTCCCGGCGAATGTCAGTTACAACGAGTATCAGTTTGCCATTGTACAGGCTCGCGCCGCCGGGTTTATCGACAAAGTTTATCCGCTTACCGTGGGCGATAAAGTGCAAAAGGGCGCGCCGCTTCTCGACCTGACCATTCCCGACTGGGTGGAAGCGCAGAGTGAGTATTTACTGCTGCGCGAAACCGGCGGCACGGCCACCCAGACCGAAGGTATTCTTGAACGTCTGCGGCTGGCGGGAATGCCGGAGGCGGATATTCGCCGCCTGATCGCCACGCAAAAAATCCAGACTCGCTTTACGCTCAAAGCGCCCATTGATGGCGTGATCACCGCGTTTGATCTGCGCGCGGGAATGAATATCGCCAAAGATAACGTGGTAGCGAAAATTCAGGGTATGGATCCGGTGTGGGTCACTGCTGCGATCCCGGAGTCCATCGCCTGGCTGGTGAAAGATGCCTCGCAGTTTACGCTCACCGTTCCGGCGCGACCCGATAAAACGCTCACCATCCGCAAATGGACGCTACTACCGGGCGTGGATGCCGCGACCCGCACTTTGCAACTGCGTCTGGAAGTCGATAACGCCGACGAGGCACTAAAACCGGGAATGAACGCCTGGTTGCAACTCAACACCGCCAGCGAACCGATGCTGCTCATTCCGTCACAGGCGCTGATTGATACCGGCAGCGAACAGCGGGTGATTACCGTTGATGCCGACGGACGCTTTGTACCGAAACGCGTTGCCGTTTTCCAGGCCTCGCAAGGCGTCACCGCGTTACGTTCTGGTCTGGCGGAAGGTGAAAAGGTGGTTTCCAGCGGCCTGTTCCTGATTGATTCTGAAGCCAATATTTCCGGCGCACTGGAGCGGATGCGCTCTGAAAGTGCTACCCATGCGCATTGAGGGAATAACTAATGATTGAATGGATTATTCGTCGCTCGGTGGCGAACCGTTTTCTGGTACTGATGGGCGCGTTGTTTCTGAGTATCTGGGGCACCTGGACCATCATTAACACGCCAGTGGATGCGCTGCCGGATCTTTCCGATGTGCAGGTGATTATTAAAACCAGCTATCCCGGTCAGGCACCGCAAATCGTTGAAAATCAGGTGACTTATCCGCTAACCACCACCATGTTGTCGGTGCCTGGCGCGAAGACCGTGCGCGGTTTCTCGCAGTTTGGCGACTCTTATGTGTATGTCATTTTCGAAGATGGCACCGATCCGTACTGGGCGCGCTCGCGGGTGCTGGAGTACCTCAACCAGGTGCAGGGTAAGCTGCCTGCAGGAGTCAGCGCCGAGCTGGGGCCAGACGCCACGGGTGTTGGCTGGATCTATGAATACGCGCTGGTGGATCGCAGCGGTAAGCACGATCTGGCCGATTTACGCTCATTGCAGGACTGGTTTCTCAAATATGAGCTAAAAACCATCCCTGACGTTGCGGAAGTGGCGTCGGTGGGCGGTGTGGTGAAAGAGTATCAGGTGGTTATCGATCCCCAGCGCCTGGCGCAATATGGCATCAGTCTCGCTGAAGTGAAAAGCGCGCTGGATGCCTCAAACCAGGAAGCGGGTGGTTCGTCGATTGAACTGGCGGAAGCGGAATATATGGTGCGCGCCAGCGGCTATCTGCAAACGCTCGACGACTTTAATCACATCGTTTTAAAAGCCAGTGAAAATGGCGTGCCCGTTTATCTGCGTGATGTTGCGAAAGTCCAGGTAGGGCCGGAAATGCGCCGGGGCATTGCGGAACTGAACGGCGAAGGCGAAGTGGCGGGCGGAGTGGTGATCCTGCGCTCCGGCAAAAACGCCCGTGAAGTGATCGCCGCCGTGAAGGACAAGCTGGAAACGCTAAAAAGCAGTATGCCGGAAGGCGTGGAAATAGTTACAACATACGATCGCAGCCAGCTCATTGATCGCGCCATCGACAACCTCAGCGGCAAGTTGCTGGAAGAGTTTATTGTGGTGGCGATAGTCTGCGCGCTGTTTCTCTGGCATGTGCGCTCGGCGCTGGTGGCGATTATTTCGTTGCCGCTGGGGTTGTGTATTGCTTTTATTGTCATGCACTTTCAGGGACTGAACGCCAATATTATGTCGCTGGGCGGCATTGCGATTGCCGTCGGGGCGATGGTCGATGCCGCTATCGTCATGATCGAGAATGCGCATAAACGGCTGGAAGAGTGGCAGCACCAGCATCCTGACGCCACGCTGGATAATAAAACGCGCTGGCAGATTATCACCGATGCATCTGTTGAAGTGGGGCCGGCACTGTTTATCAGTCTGCTGATTATCACGTTGTCGTTTATCCCGATCTTCACCCTGGAAGGGCAGGAAGGGCGTCTGTTTGGCCCACTGGCGTTCACCAAAACCTATGCCATGGCGGGTGCGGCGCTGCTGGCGATCGTGGTGATCCCGATCCTGATGGGCTACTGGATACGTGGCAAAATTCCGCCAGAAAGCAGTAACCCGCTCAACCGTTTTTTGATTCGTATTTACCATCCGCTGTTGCTGAAAGTACTGCACTGGCCGAAAACCACGCTGCTGGTGGCGGCGCTTTCGGTGCTGACGGTTATCTGGCCGCTGAATAAAGTTGGCGGGGAATTTTTACCGCAGATCAATGAAGGCGACTTGTTATATATGCCATCGACGCTGCCGGGGATTTCCGCGTCGGAAGCAGCGAGTATGTTGCAAAAAACCGACAAGCTGATTATGAGCGTACCTGAAGTGGCGCGAGTGTTTGGCAAAACAGGGAAAGCGGAAACTGCCACCGACTCCGCTCCGCTGGAGATGGTAGAAACGACCATTCAGCTTAAGCCGCAGGATCAGTGGCGACCAGGCATGACGATGGACAAAATCATCGAAGAGCTGGATAACACCGTGCGGCTGCCGGGGCTGGCGAATCTGTGGGTGCCGCCAATCCGTAACCGCATCGACATGCTCTCGACCGGCATTAAAAGCCCCATCGGCATTAAAGTTTCCGGCACTGTGCTGGCGGATATCGACGCGATGGCGGAGCAAATTGAAGACGTGGCGCGAACGGTGCCAGGCGTGGTTTCGGCCCTTGCCGAGCGTCTGGAAGGTGGGCGCTATATTAACGTTGAGATTAACCGTGAAAAAGCCGCGCGTTACGGTATGACGGTGGCGGATGTGCAGTTGTTTGTCACCTCTGCGGTGGGCGGGGCGATGGTTGGCGAAACGGTGGAAGGAATTGCCCGTTATCCGATTAATCTGCGTTATCCGCAAAGCTGGCGCGATAGCCCGCAGGCGCTGCGACAGTTACCGATCCTGACGCCGATGAAGCAGCAAATCACCCTGGCGGACGTGGCCGACGTTAACGTCTCCACCGGACCGTCGATGCTGAAAACCGAGAATGCGCGCCCGACGAGCTGGATTTATATCGACGCCCGCGATCGTGACATGGTGTCGGTGGTTCACGATCTGCAAAAAGCGATTGCCGAGAAAGTGCAGTTGAAACCGGGCACCAGCGTGGCGTTTTCCGGTCAGTTCGAGCTACTGGAGCGCGCCAACCATAAGCTGAAACTCATGGTGCCGATGACGCTGATGATCATCTTCGTGCTGTTATATCTGGCGTTCCGTCGCGTGGGGGAAGCGTTACTGATTATCAGCAGCGTACCGTTTGCGCTGGTGGGCGGCATCTGGTTCCTGTGGTGGATGGGCTTTCATCTTTCCGTCGCGACGGGCACCGGTTTTATCGCTCTCGCCGGAGTCGCTGCCGAGTTTGGCGTGGTGATGCTGATGTATTTACGTCACGCCATAGAGGCAGAGCCGTCGCTGGATAACCCGCAGACCTTTAGCGAGCAGAAACTGGATGAGGCGTTGTATCACGGCGCGGTACTGCGCGTGCGCCCGAAAGCGATGACGGTGGCGGTGATTATCGCCGGTCTGCTGCCGATTCTGTGGGGAACGGGGGCGGGCTCAGAGGTGATGAGCCGCATCGCCGCGCCGATGATTGGCGGCATGATTACTGCACCTTTGCTGTCGCTGTTTATTATCCCGGCGGCGTATAAGCTGATGTGGCTGCACCGGCATCGGATTTAGGCAAAATTGCCTGATGCGCTACGCTTATCAGGCCTACAGCGTGAATTATAATTTATTGAATTTGCACATTTCTGTAGGCCAAATAAGGCGTTAACACCCTAATTGGCAATAACAAGGTACTTTTTGTCGGCAATTTGCATAAGAAAGGGATACCCGGTTTAACTGTGTGGATTGTGTCTTGCGACGACCAGCACTAAATGTTAAAAGGAGCCCCTCAATAAAAAAGACACACAGGGGAAAGGCGTGAAAAACGCGTCAACCGTATCGGAAGATACTGCGTCGAATCAAGAACCGACGCTTCATCGGGGATTACATAACCGTCATATTCAGCTAATTGCGCTGGGTGGCGCCATTGGTACAGGTCTGTTTCTTGGCATTGGTCCGGCGATTCAGATGGCGGGGCCGGCTGTATTGCTGGGCTACGGCGTTGCCGGGATCATCGCTTTCCTGATTATGCGCCAGCTTGGCGAAATGGTGGTTGAGGAGCCGGTATCCGGTTCATTTGCCCACTTTGCCTATAAATACTGGGGACCGTTTGCGGGCTTCCTCTCTGGCTGGAACTACTGGGTAATGTTCGTGTTGGTGGGAATGGCAGAGCTGACCGCTGCGGGCATCTATATGCAGTACTGGTTCCCGGATGTTCCAACGTGGATTTGGGCTGCCGCCTTCTTTATTATCATCAACGCCATTAACCTGGTGAACGTGCGCTTGTATGGTGAAACCGAGTTCTGGTTCGCGCTGATTAAAGTGCTGGCAATCATTGGCATGATCGGCTTTGGCCTGTGGTTACTGTTTTCTGGTCACGGCGGCGAGAAAGCCAGTATCGATAACCTCTGGCGCTACGGTGGTTTCTTTGCCACCGGCTGGAATGGGCTGATTTTGTCGCTGGCGGTGATTATGTTCTCCTTCGGCGGTCTGGAGCTGATTGGGATTACTGCCGCTGAAGCGCGCGATCCAGAAAAAAGCATCCCTAAAGCAGTGAATCAGGTCGTGTATCGCATCCTGCTGTTTTATATCGGTTCACTGGTGGTTTTACTGGCGCTCTACCCGTGGGTGGAAGTGAAATCCAACAGTAGCCCGTTTGTGATGATTTTCCATAATCTCGACAGCAACGTGGTAGCTTCTGCGCTGAACTTCGTCATTCTGGTGGCGTCGCTGTCAGTGTATAACAGCGGAGTTTACTCCAACAGCCGGATGCTGTTTGGCCTTTCCGTCCAGGGGAATGCGCCGAAGTTTTTGACTCGCGTAAGCCGTCGCGGTGTTCCGATTAACTCGCTGATGCTTTCCGGAGCGATCACTTCGCTGGTGGTGTTAATCAACTATCTGCTGCCGCAAAAAGCGTTTGGTCTGCTGATGGCGCTGGTGGTAGCAACGCTGCTGTTGAACTGGATTATGATCTGCCTGGCGCACCTGCGTTTTCGTGCGGCGATGCGACGTCAGGGGCGTGAAACCCGCTTCAAAGCTCTGATGTATCCGTTTGGCAACTATCTTTGCATTGCCTTTCTCGGCATGATTTTGCTGCTGATGTGCACAATAGATGATATGCGCTTGTCAGCGATCCTACTGCCGGTGTGGATTGTGTTCCTGTTTGTGGCGTTTAAAACGCTGCGTCGGAAATAAGGCATTCACGCTACATCCGACAAAACGATGTCCGCTCTCATCCATTCGATGAGAGCGGTTTTTTTAATTACTGCTTAAATGCACCCGCCAGAGAGCGAATATCATTGCCGGTTGGCGACTGATGAAGTCGCAGACCAAACTCTTCGACAATGGCAAATATATGGTCGAAAATATCAGCCTGAATGCTTTCATATTCCAGCCACACTACGGTATTGGTAAACGCATATATCTCAAGCGGTAAACCATTATCGCCCGGTGCAAGCTGGCGTACCATTAAGGTCATATCTTTACGAATACGTGGATGGTTACGTAGATATTCGTTCAGATAGGCACGAAATGTTCCAATATTCGTCATTCGGCGCAGGTTTAATACTGACTCCGTAGACCCTTGCTGGCGGTTCCACTCATTAATTTCCTGATGGCGGCTGGTTAAATAAGGCTTTAACAGATGCGCTTTATTCAGCCGCTGCATTTCGGTTTCATCAAGAAAGCGAATGCTGGTGACATCAATACTGATACTGCGTTTAATGCGTCGTCCACCAGAGGCTGACATTCCGCTCCAGTTTTTAAAGGAGTCAGAAACCAGAGACCAGGTGGGAATAGTGGTAATGGTATTGTCCCAGTTACGTACTTTGACGGTGGTTAAACCAATATCGATCACCGCGCCATCCGCGCCGTATTTCGGCATTTCCAGCCAGTCGCCCAGTTTCAGCATATCGTTCGCGGAAAGCTGAATACCTGCCACCAGACCAAGAATCGGATCTTTAAATACCAACATCAGCACGGCAGCCATTGCGCCAAGACCACTGATCAGAATGGTCGGTGACTGACCAATCAGCAGCGAGATCATCAAAATGCCGACCAGAATAGCGCCGATCAGCTTTATCCCCTGAAATATCCCTTTCAGCGGTAACTGTTTTGCTGCCGGGAATTTCTGCGCCAGATTTAAAATAACATCCAGCAACGAGAAGACTGAAAGCAGCGCATACATCATGATCCACAACTGTGCGCAGGTGGTCAGAATATCAGCCGCTTCGGTGCCTTTTTGCAGCCAGAATACCGCCTGAATATTGACGATAATCCCCTGCAGGGTAAAAGCTAAACGGTGAAATAGTTTATTCTGGGTAATGATTTGCAGCCACAGCCGTGAACTGGCAATGGCGCGTTTTTCGAAGGTACGTAATACCACCCAGTGCAAAATAATATGTACTACAACGGCGGTCAGAAAAATAATACCGAAAATCATCACCATTGAGGTGGTGTGATCAATCTCAATACCCGCTAAATCTTCAACCTGGGATATTAAATCCTGCATAACGTCTCCTGTATACAACAGTGGACTATGATGACGGCTGAAACAGGGTTATGCAAATCAGGAAAATCTGATGTGAAATAGCCGGGATCAGTTCCCGGCTATAAAGGAGAATTACACTTCAGTTAAGGTGATACTTTGCGGCAGACGAGATTTTGGCAGGGTAGCGTTAAAATCTTCCACGCTGTGATGGCCTACCGGTACGACCACCAGACTGGTGTAACCTTTCTCTTTCAAACCAAATTCTTCATCGAGGATCGCCGCGTCAAAACCTTCGATTGGCACCGCGTCCAGACCCAGTGCCGCAACGCCCAGCAGGAAGTTACCGACGTTGAGATAAACCTGTTTTGCCATCCACTCTGCATCATCATGCAGATCTTTACGGTGCATATCGGCGAAGAACTTACGGCCTTTATCGTTCGCCGCTTTGGCTTCCGGCGTGGCAAAGCGACCATCGGCATCTTCCTGGTCAACAACCAGCTTCAGCCAGGCATCGTCCATTGCGGTTTTCGCGCAGAACACCACGACGTGCGAGGCATCAAGTATTTTACGTTCGTTGAACACGTAATTGTCGGCGGCGGATTTAGCGACACGCGCTTTACCTTCTTCCGTGCTGGCCACAATAAAATGCCATGGCTGGGAGTTGGTGCTGGATGGGCTGTACTGCAACAGGGTTTTGATCTGCTCGGCTTGTTCCGGGGTAAGTTTTTTGCTGGCATCAAATGCCTTAGTGGAATGACGCTTTAGGGCGACAGAAATGATATCCATAAAGACTCCTTGTGAAAGATGTTTGTGTGCCAGCAGATTACAAGGATCGAAGTAAAATGGTAAGCGAGAAAAATGCGCTATAGATTTCCGCTTTAGTCTGGACGTACTCTTTTTTGATCGCGTTTAGCCAGGCCATCAACCACTAAGTTCCACGAATCGTTAATCAGATCGCTGAGCAACGATTCAGAGATTTCGTCGCCGGGATACACCGAAATCCAGTGCTTTTTATTCATGTGATACCCAGGCTTAATGCTCGGGTATATTTGCTGATTTAACAGGGATTTTTGTGGATCGGACTTCAGATTGATAAAGGGGACGCCGCGCAGTTCTGACGACAGCATAAAAATCTTGCCGCCAATTTTAAAAACATCGAACTCCGGGCCAAAAGGCCAGCAAAGCTCGACAAAGGGTAACTCAAGGGCCAGGCGTTTCGCCGTTTCGTGCAGTGATTGCTTATCCATAAACGTTCCTTTAGGCGAAGGAGAATAAGCAAAGTATGCCGCGAAGTTCGGCGATAATCGACGTTTAATCCGCTAGCGAGAACCAGCGTCGCCAGATAAAGCGCAGAACAAAATACTCAATAGCGCCCAGCACTAAAAACCATAGGCAAAATAACAACGTGTAAAGCTGACTCAGATCCATCAGATGGAACGTGGCCATCAGTTTCTGTGCCAGCGTCAGCCCCAGCGCGGGGGCGGGCAGCAGCAGGCAAGAGAGAAAAGCCATCAGCAAAATGCCTGCTGCTGCGGTCAAGGTTTCTAAGGGGTGTTTCATAACATTGTTAAATGTAAGTTAAAACACCATTGTCGGGGATATTTCTGCGTAACGCAATTCTCCGCTTAGTCTCCAGCCCAAATCTCACAATGCTTTTTCACCAGCCCAATCAGCGAGCCGCCATCGGCGACAAAATCTCGCATCAGCTGCGCTTCATTCAGACCGCTGATAACCTGGCGGTGCAGTGCTTCAATTGCACTGGATGCGCCAATTTTATGTGCAGAAGGAGCTATTTTTTCCAACAATCGCAAGGTGTCTTCTGTCAGTGGACGACGATCGCCGGTGTGCGGATCGGTAACGACGCCTTCCAGACCATAACGGCAGGCCTGGAAACGGTTGAATTTATACAGCAGATAATCTTTCTCCTGATGTTTGAACGGGCGTTCCGTCAGCAACCAGTGGGCGGTGGCCTGAATCAATCCCGCCATATTTACCGCATGGCTAAGGGTTAACGGGGTATCCATCACCCGAACCTCCACCGTGCCAAAATGAGGGCTAGGGCGAATATCCCAGTGCAGATCTTTAATGCTGTCGATCATCGTGGTGTAACTCAGGCAGCGAAACAGGGCTTCAAATTGTTGCCAGTTACTGACCCACGGCATTGGACCATTATCGGGAAAGGCAGAAAAAATATTCGGTCGTGAGGAGGCAAAACGTGTATCCGTTCCCTGCATATACGGCGATGCGGCAGAAAGGGCGATAAAGTGCGGTACAAAGCGTGATAAGCCGTGCAGCAAATAAATAGCGTCATCACCACTGGCGCAGCCAACGTGAACATGCTGACCAAAAACAGTCGCTTGTTGAATGAGATAGCCGAAGTTTTCCAGCGTCCGTTGATAACGTTCGTTATCGCACACCTCCTGACGCTGCCATTTCTGAAACGGGTGCGTACCACCGCCGCAAATTTCCAGATGATGGTCTGCGGCTGCCTGCAATACGACTTTCTGCATCGCTGAAAATTGCCCGGCAGCCTGGTTGATATCACGGCAAACATCCGTCGCCAGTTCCAGCATACTTTCGGTGATATCGTGCTTCACCTCCCCGGTAGTGATCTTGCTTTTTACCGCGTCAATCAGCGTTGAAGAGTCCTGGCTAAGGTCATATCCCGGAGGATTAACCACCTGCATTTCCAGTTCAATACCGAGGGTAAAAGGTTCAGAGACATGAAAATCGGGTAATGGCATAGGTTTCTCTTATGTTGGCGTTTTCATTCCAGTATAGAAGTGTCAGCGGCAGGGCGAGATGCGGAAGTTCTGGAATGTTTCTTTTTTTGGTGATGGTGAACTGATTGCTACTGAAGCAATTTGGCTACTTTTGCAATGTGACAAGTAGCGGCAGAGCTGGCTGGCGGCGAAGAATTTTGACGATTGGGGCGTGCAGAAAAAAACTGGCTCAGCTTCGGTTGATCAAATGAGTAGTGTGAGAAGTCCGGAACAGGATTTACTGTATAAATAAACAGGTATTTTGCTAAGGAAGGGTAAGATAACAGCGGGTGCCTGAAGCTTTCCGGTTTCAGGTTTACTCTGAGGTCTGGAAAGATGAAGCCCCAGGAGATATTTCTATCAACCCTGGGGCTGCCACTCCAAACCCAACAATTTGGATGGTAGTCCCTTCTTCGCATGGAGGCAATATAAACATGCTGACGAAATATGCCCTTGTGGCGGTCATGGTGCTGTGTTTAAAGGTAATTTTTATCCGGTTTATTCGGAGCAATAGTGATTGCAAGCGTATCAAGAAAATTCTTATAGAACTGAGCAATTTGTTGCCAGAATGACGATACAACCTGATCCAGAAGTAATATAGAACGCCCGTCGCAAACTTGGGGAGTATGCAGAACATGGAATGCCTGAGAAGGATAACCACTCCAGTCAACGGCAATGACGCACAACGTAAGGTCTCGGGGCTGAAACCGGGTAATATTATGAAAAATAGCCGGGATATCGCGGTGTAAAGCGTCATTGCCTGGCAGGCGATCGATGAGCTTAATCTTGTTTTAACCTGAGCATTACCTGGCATATACCGTCCAATGCTGGTAAGGATGAGGGATGCGTCCCGACTAAGCGCAGCAGTGGCGTCAAGGATGGCATTCTGGCGGTACTGATGAAATGGAGTCAAATCATCACGGAAAAACTTTTGGCATGATGAGCGAACGGGCATAGAGGTGATCTCCTGAATTGTTAGCACAACCAGTCGACCACAAAACTCTATGCCCGTCTTTTTTACCCGCCTATTACTGAGGATTTCTCCGTACCATTACCGGCATTTGTTATCTTTCATTGCTACATACGTCATCCCCCAACAAAGCAATGCTTTATAATATTATCGTAATGTCTTATTTTTTATTATTGCGATGGCTTTCTGAACATTTTATAGTGTTAGGTGTAAATCATTTATATTGATTCACGATAGGAGGATATGGACACCACACTTATTTTATGTCACTCAAGAAACACTTAAAATTCGTTGCACGTGTTATTATTCTATTAAATAATTGCACATAATAGATTTTTTCTATTATGTAATAAAATAAAACACTATTAGATACTAGATATGCTAATAGTTTTATACTCTAAATAATTCGAGTTACAGGTAGTGTATAAGTGAGTTCCCAAGAGCTTGCATAAGTAAGTGACTGAGGGAGCGTAAGTGCAGTACATGCAACTTGTTGCATGACAAATATATTATCTATTAACAATAAGAGGTTACAATGAAGAAATATATTTTAGTATCTCTGATGGGATTAAGTTTGAACGCATTTGCGGGTGGCAGCGGCTGGAACCCAGACAGGGTAGACCCGAGCCGTTGTGTTATGGCTACGGGGTCAGGTCCTACCTCTGCGGGTTATATGGTATACCGAACGACTGACTCAGTGTGTATGCAGGGTATAAATGAAGGAAAAGTGAAAGGTGTCCATATTTATGATGGGCATCATGAGTTCAATGATGGTACTGTTGACACGTTTAGCGGTAATGTTACCCCAATATCACCTTTGACATTAAAAACTGATGTTCAAAAAGTTAATAAAGTTGGCATCAAACGCTGGTGGTATAAAGCTAGCTGGATTAAATAAAAAACACCTTGCCAAACGTTAATAAATAACTTAAACACATCGAATGCGAATCTTTGCATTCGGTGTATTTTTTTCAAAAAAATGATTGTGTTTTTTTACATTAAAGATGCTTTGCAAAATATTGCTGAAAATAAAAAGCAAATTTTCACATTTGTGATTTTTTTAACACTTAGTTTCATCGGTATAACAATTACTGATTCGTTGATTTTTAGTGTTTCAAAAAAAGCAGAAGAAGAGCTCAAAACTTATGGTGACAATGTTATTTCTATTGACATCTATAATCAAAAAAACATTAATGAGGTAATGCAAGTATTATCTCCTATATATAAATCATTATCATACTCAAAAACTTATATATTCAATGGCGGTCAAACACCTTACGATGACAAACCTTTATCAGTGACAGGTATTGATGCACTAGGTTTATCCATAAATAAAATAACCACCAATAACATGGAATTTAATGGAGATGTTGCTATTGTTAGTGAGGATAGTCCATATTTACACAATGGGATTGTTTTCCTTAATGGGATACCGTTTAAAATTATTGGCGTAATTCCAAAAATGAAAATGGACTTCCTGGACAGTCTTGGGTTATCGAAATATCAGAGCAACAATCAGCTCTTTATCCCCTTAAGTACATTATTCAGATTCAAGCTAAGCAGTAACATTGATAATGTTAAGATAGTGTTAAGTGATAAAGTTAGCGAAAATGATATTAACACAACAAAAAAAACGCTTGGTGAGGAAAAAATACCAGAATACAATATTATAACAGCTCTTGATGTAAGAAGCACCGTCGACAAAGTGTTGAATAGATTCTCCATATTAACAAACACTATATATATAATGTTGACATTGTTTGCTGCGGTTATATGTATTGTGTTGTGTAAACGAACATTTTCTTCCCGAAGCACAGAATTTGCACTAAAAATTATCCACGGTATAAAACAAAACTCGATAATTCTCGTTGTCATCATAGAATCAATGATTACATTAGTAATTTGTTTATTCAACTCATTGGTCGCTTCTTATTTTATTATGTTATGGATGTCCCAAATGCTATCTACAGATATTAAAATAAGAGTTGTAATGATTTCATTATCGTTAAGTGGCGTGCTGTTAATTTTTCTATGTTCGAATATATTTTTTGGAAAATTGTTTTTCAGAATAAACCCTATATATTTAATTAAAGGTCGCCAGCAATGAGATTTTTATCAAAGTCTGTTGTTCTGTTTTTTTGTGTTTATATGGTAACTCCATATGCCAAATCTCAGGAATGCATTATGGATGATTACTTCAAAAAGACTAATATTTTTTCTTCTTATATTCTGGAACAAGAGCATAATAAGATCGAAGAATCTAATAATGTTGCCTCACTTTTACCAAGTATGTCTATTGGTTTGGGGCAGTATATTAATAATAATAAGAGGTTGTCTACTTTCGGGGATAGTGATATATATTTCTCTCTTTCACAGGATATATTTTCTGCATATAAATATAAAAATAATAAAGATAAATTAGCCATCCAAAATAACCTGCAAAATTTAGAGTTGCAGAGAAAAAGATATGAGTATTTGTTGGGTTTTTACTATAGCAGCATTAATTATACATATCAACTTGAACAAATTCAGTTAACTAAAAAACAAATCCAAAAACTAGAGACAGATTACAATATATCTAAAGAATTATTTAAGATGGGTAAAGCACCTTATCTTGACACGGAAATAAAAGGAAATAATCTAGATAAAATGAGAAATACACTTAATGAAGTGGAACTGGAAAGGCAGTATTCTCTAATGAAGATTAAAAGTGATTATTCTGTCCCAGAAGAATTGTTGCACAAAGTAACAATTGAAGATATAAAAGCGTGTAAAAGATCAAGTATTATAGAATTAGTCAAAAATATTTATAAAAAAAAGAATGAGTCAGTCGATATTGATAACAAAATTAGTGAGTCATCACTCTTGCCATCGTTATATTTCTCTGTAGGTTTAACTCCTAAAAATGGTGGGACATTGAGCGATATCAGCCTTAGAGAAATGGATTATAACGCTAGTATTAGTGTGAATGTGCCGTTGAGCGATTTTTTTTCATCATTCAACAGTAAAAAAACAAATGCAATTAATTCAATGAAAAACAATATTGATAACCTTAATGATTTTAGAGAGCTTGAATTGTTACGTTTTGATATCAATAACAAACTTCATATCATAAAGAATAAAATTCCGATTCTTAAAAATAATTTATATATAAAAAACAAAGAGCTAAACTATATTTCTGAAAGAGTAAAAAATAAGAAAGAAAGTGTACTTACGTATTACTCACTACAGGATGATATTTATGAAATTGAGCTTAATATCAAAAGAAATGAAAATGAACTTATGTATTATGAACTTTATCTTGATTTTCTTGGTTAGTTTTTTTTCTCCACAAGCCTTTTGTGATGTTTACTATGGCGTCTTACATGGGAATAAAATCATGCATTTTAAGAGCCCATACTCTGGAATTGTGAAATTATCGGATATGGAAGAAGGCGAAATAAAACAGAACGTCACATTATTTGATGTGTTGAATTATGAGTATAATTCCAAGATTCTTTTAATTGAAAAAAAACTACAGGCTGAATGTAAAAAAAAACGTAGACTTCATAATGACTATAAAGAGAGTAAGCATTCCTATGAGTTGGGATATATATCCAAAGATGAATTACTTGACATAGAAGATAAAATAAATGATTCGAACATGGCTATTATAAATCTGAATATAGAGAAAAATAATATTACTAATATATTAAAACTTGCAAAACCGTTGGTATCATCGCCTTTTATCATAAGGAATATTGCTGTAAGCAATGAGCAATATGTCAATTCAGGAGACGATATCGTAGATATTGAACTTCTGGATAAGTTTTTCATTGATGTTAAAATTGATCCTGTGTCTGAACAAGGAAATATCAAAGAAAAAAAGATAAGATATCGCTCTTTGGTCAATGGATTATCCGGTTTAGCATCTGTAGTCCGCATCACCCGTACCTTCGAAAATGGCCAGGATGATAAAAGTTCTGGTTTGAGGGTTGTAACATTGGCCATTGATGGTGATCATAAAAAACTCGCTGAATTACTCGATACTGCTTTTGAGATTGAAATAAAGTGATTAAATTAGATATTTATGAAAAACAGTTCAAGGATAAAAAAATCCTTAGTTCTATATCTGTTAATGTTGAAAAAGGTTCATTTCATGTTATTACAGGGCCTTCCGGGGTCGGAAAGAGTTCACTGTTAAACATACTTGGTTTGTTGGATAGTGAATTTGATGGGAATTATGAGTTTTGTGGTAAAAATATTAATCCGAAGGATTACAATAAAACTTCTAGTATAAGGAAGGAGTATTTTGGTTTTATATTTCAAGATTCTCTCATTAATGAAAAACAAAGTGTACTACGTAACATTCTATGCTCCGTAGATTATCCTTATTTAAAATTCGCAGAGAAAAATGCGCATACCATGCTTGAAATCGTTGGACTCCCTATGCCTGATATGAAGGTTATGAACCTTTCAGGGGGAGAAAAACAGCGTCTTGCTCTTGCAAGAGCTTTAATAAAAAAACCTAAAATTCTTTTGGCCGATGAACCCACCGCGAGTCTGGATAAAAATAATAAAAGGATTATTATGAATATTTTATCCGAATATAATAAAGATGGTGGAAGTGTCGTCATGGTGACACATGATCTTGAACTAATCACAAGCGACATGAGTTTAATTAAATTAGAGAACAACTAGCCAACAAGATGTTTTTGCATATTTTATTATTTATCTTCTTGCTTTGTTATTATCTGATTTCTAAAGGTAATATTAAGTTATTTTTATTTTTCGTATTAATATATTCTTTTGGTTTGTCATTTGAAATGGTTAATGAATATTTTTTTTCGTTAACTCCAACAGTTTATTTCAATTCGATTATTTTATTATATGTTGCTTTATGTAATATCCTGATATTTACCCTATATTACAAGTTATCAAAGAACGGTATTTTGGGATGTGCGATATACGCCGCTGCGATTACCGCTATTTCAGCGATAAAAATATCAATCCCATTAAACCCAATAATATTATATTATAAATACAACCTATTTATTCTACCGCAAACAAATTCTCCCTTGCTTAATCTGTATGTTATAAATTTATTACCAGCATTATTTTTTTGTTGTGATTTTAAAAAAATAATGCTGGTAATTCTATGCTATTTGGCTATGATATTACCCTGTCGCATGCTAATTTCAGATAAAATACCAAAGAGTAATATCGCTGTTATTCAAGTTGGTCTTTATTATAAAAATGGAGGAACACCTGAAAGGTTTTATAATGACATGGCGAAATTTATAAAAGAAAACAGTGTTGACCTTATTGTTTTTTCTGAGAATGTTTACTTTGGTTATAAAAATGAAGTTATTAAAAAAAATACGGATGATTTGTTACTAAAGATTAAAACTGATTCAACACTTAAGCAAAAAGCATTTTTATTTAATTTTTTTGGATACAAAAAGTTTAATAATGTTATATCCATGTTCTTGCATGTGGATAATTTGCAATTACATCAGAAAACAGCATTAATTCCTTTTATAGAAAAAAGAGGCGTATTCAATGCTCCAGAAAAGCTTTCATCAGAATATCTAAATATCGATAAAAAAATAAAAAATAATAATACATTTAAGCTTCATGGCTTAAGTTATAGCATATATATATGCTATGAAGCACTGTTTCCTGAAAAATATGTACACAACGGGGTCGTAATAACACAATCTGATTACATAAGACTTAATAACGGTAGGGGATATAAGACTACATTGGTTAACGGTAGCTTACTTGCAAAGTTTTCCGTTGCACCAAACACCAAGTTAATAAATGTCCAGAATTATGGTGGAACTATTGTTTTTAATAATGATTGGGAAATTGACTGGGATATTTATAACAAATCCAAAAAAGAACATTTTTTTGTGGTTACTTTATAATACAGCGAGGGAGTGTTGTTGAAATTTTTGTGAGCTATTTACGCGCCCACATATTATTCAAGTCTTGCATATATATGCTGAGTAATTAAATTCCCCTGTGCTATGCCAGTTACTCCATTCGCTTCTAAGTAGCTGATCCTAATACCGCTACACTTTAGCCAGCCCATGCTTTCCACCGGGGAATGGGCTGACGGTATCCATAAAGTGACGAACCTTTTTCAACAGTTGCCACATTGAACGGCACTGGTGATTTCGGGTTATTGTTTCATGAAGCGCCTGCCACAACCGTTCGACATGATTGACCCATGGCGAGTAAATTGGCTGATAAATCACCCTGAACTTTGGGTTTGCTTTCAGCCAGCGCAACGTTTCACAGCTTTTGTGGGTGATGTAGTTATCGACAATGAGCGTAATCTTTTTTGCCCGTCAGTATGTCTCCTTCAGATGTTTTAACAGCCTGATAAATAAGGATGAACCTTTACTGTTTCCACCCACGTAGCTGACTTTGCCCGTACCACTGTGCAGCGCACCGGCAAGATAGTACTTTTCATTCCGGCCCGGCGTAACAACGCGCTTTTGCTGCCCGCGTAACTGCCAGTCTGCGCCGATTTTGGGATTGAGGTGGATCTCCACTTCATCTTCGTAAAACACAGGGTGTTCTATGCTACAACTGGCTAACGCTACATTAATCGCTGCCATTTTTTCTTCCTTATTCGGGCCCCGGATACGCAGTGTTGGTGCTGCTCTGCGCCATACCAGTTCGGCTGCAGGTAACCATCGCCGGGAGAATGCTTAACAAGCTCACGCAGCAATGCGCAAATATGCTCGAACGGCCAGCGCCTCTCACGTCCTGACGGCAATGACTTCAGGCCTTCAACACCCGACAGCGTGAACCAGTTAATCCAGCGACCAATCGATGAGCGAGCACAGCAGAGTGTTCTGGCAGCATGACTGACGGTGTCACCACGATGCAGCATCAGCATGGCTGTGAGCCGCCGGGCGTGGTTTTTTGTCCTTTGTTTTATGGATCGTTTTCTGGATCAGGCGTCGTTCAGTTCTGGGTATTGGTGCTATGATCGGCACTGCTCCGTCCGGTTGGTGATTTGGGATATTCAGCGATTGATCAGATCGCATAATCGACTCTGTAACAGCCTGAACGGTGTCGGGGTGGTAACATAGATTAGGAAACAGGGTGCGGATGCCATCATGGCGCGGGTCATCAGTCCACTAACGACGCCGGATATATGGCAGCAAATCAGTGGTTGTATATTGAACAACTATAATAGCGTCAGATCTCACCATTATAACGGTGGGCTGACACCGAAAAAATTAGAGAACAGATAACGTTCTTAGCGTAAAACGGTGGTCAATATTACTTGACTACTACAAGCAATGGTTGCTGGCTAACCACAGTAAGGGTTATCCATTAATCGTGTTGACAAAGCGTTATGAGTTGTTTTCCTCTTATCTGCCATTGCACAGCAAATATCTCGTTCTCCCAACAAATAATGATCCGCTGTTTATTCCAGTTCACTATCTGATAATCCAGAAAACCTTGATCTGTCTGTAACTTGCTTGCCTTAAACGCACTCTCTTTCGCTGAAAACGCCAGTGTAAGCACCACAGAAAAGGGTAAATTGCTGACCACAAGCAGCTCGTATTCTGCTGGTGTCATAATGCTGTCTTTCAACTCTTCCGCTGCTTGTGCAGAGAAGATCTCTTCGATATCAATACCCATTGGTTGATGGGATACCACCGCTAATGCCGTAGCCTGGCAGTGACTAATACTGCCGTATAACCCGGCAGGCCAAAGTGGCTGGCGACGTTCACCGACAGGGGGGACGTACTTAAAGCCAAATTCCCGTAAAGCATGAACAGCAGCAATCCGTCCGGCTAAATGTTCGGCTTTGCGTTTCCGTCCGGCATGTTGCAGTTGCGCATAATGCGGCAGCCAGAGTAAATCCTGCTCGCGAAAACTCACCGGATCGAACTCAACAAAATGCAGCGTATGTCCGGCAAAGGGGAGGGAGGTATGCGTAGTTTTCATGTCGACCATATTAGAGACTGATGACAAACGCAAAACTGCCTGATGCGCTACGCTTATCAGGCCTACGTGATCCTGCAATATATTGAATTGGCAAGATTTTGTAGGCCGGATAAGGCGTTCACGCCGCATCCGGCATGAACGACGCGCACTTTGTCAACAATCTGACGTTAGCATCAGAAGTGAGTGTTTACGCTCATATACCACGTACGTCCCGGTTCGTTATAGGTATACGCCCCGGCACCGGCAATATAGTTGGCTCCTGCCAAATCACCTGTGGTCTGGGCATTACCCGCACGCCACAAACGCTTGTCGAACAGGTTGTCCACGCCGCCGGTCAGACTGACGTTCTTCGTCACATCCCAGGTCGCGCTCAGGCCAACAATGCTGTACGGACTGATTTCTTTGGTTTCCGGCCCAACCGCTGGCTGGCCTTTGTAGTTGTACTTCTTCGGTTGCTGCTTGCCGTACCAGGTGAAGGTTGTTTGCATCGACAAATCTTCCCGCGCCTGCCAGCTCAGCGTTGAGTTCAACGTATATTCCGGGATGATCGACAAACGGTCGCCCGTGGTTTTGTTTTCACTCTTCAGCATATAAGTGATGTTGTTGGTCCACATCACCGTTTCGCTAACCGGTACGTTTAACGATCCTTCCAGACCTTCAACCACCGCTTTCGGCACGTTATCCCACTGATAGAGATCGGTGCCGACTGCGTTTTGCCCTACAGCCACATAGCCCGCTTCAATCTTATTGCGATAATCGTTACGGAACCAGGTGACGCCCGCCAGCCAGCCGTCGCGTTTGAACTCCAGACCAATCTCTTTGTTGATGCTGGTTTCCGCTTTCAGGTCATCATTACCTTGCAGATAGCAGCCGCCCGCGCTGGCATAGCAGCCCTGACCTTTACTGTAGAGAATGTAGTTCGGGTTAGTCTGGTACAGGCTCGGCGCTTTATAAGCACGGGCAATGCCCATTTTCAGCGTGAAGTCATCGCCTAAACCTTGCGATATGTTCAGCGCCGGGCTCCAGTTATTGCCGACAATACTGTGATGATCGAAACGCAGCCCCGGCGTTACGATGGTGCTGTCAGTCAGCTCCATGTTGTTTTCGGCAAACAGCGAGAAAATTTCTGCTTTTGAATACGGGCTACGGTCGGTGGCACTCACGCCATCAATAGCGCCACCGGTATTCGTTCCGGTCAGTGCCTGGGTGTTGGAACTTAAGTCCTTCATCCGTTGCTGATTCCACTCCGTACCCAGCGTCAGCGTTTGGTTAACGAGGAAATCAATCGGCAGGTTAACTTCGCTGTGCAGCATCACGTCATCAAGATCGATATCGACGAAATCCTGTGTCGCTTTTTCGTTAAATTTCCCTTCGGTACCACCCGCCAGACCTTCCGGAATACGCGAGTTACGGGTGTGTTCGTACTGCACCCAGTTGCTGGTGGTCACGCCGTTATCCCAGCCACCGTTCCAGGTCAGCGAGTAGTTCTGGCGATACAGACGGTTGGTTTCATCGCCGTATTTAGAGCGGGTATAAGCGTCGGAGTTGGTGTTCTGGGTATCGCCTGCATACAGGTTGCCCTGGCGGCTGTAACCCGCTTCCAGTTCCAGCGATTGCAGAGGCGCGAAGTCCCAACGAACTACGCCGTTAATATCTTTGTTGATCACCCCTTCGCGCCCGGCTGGTAGGGTAGTTGCATAGGTTCCGGCACGCGCGGACTGATGACCCTGGTTAATATCCCACGCATCGGCCTGGGTTTTGTCGAGATTGCCATACAAGCGGAAGCTGAATTCGTCGCCCAGCGGACCGGTCAGGCTGAAGTTGGTGCGTTTGGTGGCACCTTCCTCTTTATGTTCTGGCGCATTGAAATAAGCGTCCCAGGAACCGTGCCACTCACCACTGCCTTTTTTGGTAATGATGTTAACCACGCCGCCCGCCGCGCCGTTGCCATAACGTGCAGCCGCCGGACCACGCAGAACTTCAATTCGTTCAATCATCTCCGGCGGCACCCAGGAGGTATCACCACGGGTATCGCGCTCGCCGCGCCAGCCCTGACGCACCGAGTTACGGCTGCTGACCGGTTTGCCGTCAATTAAAATCAGCGTGTTTTCCGGCCCCATGCCGCGAATATCAATCTGGCGGTTATTACCGCGCTGACCACTGGTGGAGTTACCGGTCAGGTTAACGCCTGGCATGGTACGGATGATCTCCGATACATCGCGGGCAACCGGATTTTTGCGGATTTCATCTGCGGTGATGGTCGAAACGCCAGGCGCCTGCAAGTTCTGCTCGGCGGCGGTAACGACAATGGTATCGTCATGTGAAACAGGGGGATCGTTTGGCTCTTGTGCCTGCGCTACCCCATAAATCCCCAGGTTGACCAACAAGGCCAGGGAATGAATCTTCTTGTTCATTGTTTTATTCCTGCATTTTTGCCACGAATTGCAACTGTCGGGCATGGTCGTCATCAGCATGACGCATCCCGCTACCGCGAAAACCTTTGATCCTGAAAGACACGCAGTGCAGTTGGTTAATTAATGTCCGCGCTTGACATGGCGCGCCAATACGCTATTGCAAATGCAAATAGTTATCAATAATATTATCAATATATTTCTGCAATCAATGAAAAATTGCACAGTAAACATGGGGTTATGGTGTGACGGTGTTAAATGTGGGAAATGAGAGCTGGTGGCAGTCGAAACATGGCCCGGAATGGCAGCGTCTGAATGACGAAATGTTTGAGGTCACTTTCTGGTGGCGTGATCCCCAAGGTTCTGAAGACCGCTCGACGGTGAAGCGCGTATGGGTTTACATCACTGGCGTTACCGATCACCATCAGAACAGCCAGCCCCAGTCGATGCAGCGCATTGCAGGCACCGACGTCTGGCAGTGGACGACACAACTCAATGCTAACTGGCGCGGCAGTTACTGTTTTATTCCCACCGAACGCGATGACATTTTTTCTGCACCATCACCCGATCGCCTCGAATTACGCGAAGGTTGGCGAAAACTATTACCCCAGGCGATAGCCGATCCGCTGAATCCGCAAAGCTGGAAAGGAGGGCGAGGGCACGCTGTTTCCGCACTCGAAATGCCGCAAGCGCCGCAGCAACCCGGCTGGGATTGTCCGCAAGCCCCCGCTAACTCAGCGAAAGAAATAACCTGGAAAAGTGAACGGTTGGGAAATTCACGTCGTGTATGGATTTTTACCACCGGCGATACGCCAGTCGAGGAGCGTCCGTTAGCTATTCTGCTCGATGGTGAATTTTGGGCGCAAAGTATGCCCGTCTGGCCTGCGTTGACTTCGCTGACCCGTCGTCAGCAGCTTCCTCCCGCCGTGTATGTGTTGATTGACGCCATCGACACCGCGCACCGTGCCCGCGAACTGCCGTGTAATGCGGATTTCTGGCTGGCAGTACAGCAAGAGTTACTGCCGCTGGTGAAAACGATCGCCCCTTTTAGCGATCGCGCCGATCGCACCGTGGTCGCCGGGCAGAGTTTTGGTGGGCTTTCCGCGCTGTATGCCGGACTGCACTGGCCTGAACGCTTTGGCTGTGTATTAAGCCAGTCAGGATCGTACTGGTGGCCGCATCGGGGCGGGCAGCAAGAGGGCGTGTTACTTGAAAAGCTAAAAGCTGGTGGAGTTAGCGCCGAAGGTCTGCGCATTGTTCTGGAGGCGGGGATTCGTGAGCCGCTGATCATGCGAGCCAATCAGGCGCTGTATGCGCAACTATATCCCATAAAAGAATCCATTTTCTGGCGTCAGGTTGACGGCGGACATGATGCGCTTTGTTGGCGCGGTGGCTTGATGCAGGGGCTAATTGACCTCTGGCAACCGCTTTTCCATGACAGGAGTTGAATATGGCATTCAGTAATCCCTTCGATGATCCGCAGGGCGTGTTTTACATTTTGCGCAATGCGCAGGGGCAATTCAGTCTGTGGCCGCAACAGTGCGCGTTACCGGCAGGCTGGGACGTTGTGTGTCAGCCGCAGTCACAGGCGTCCTGCCAGCAGTGGCTGGAAGCCCACTGGCGTACTCTGACACCGGCGAATTTTACCCAGCAGCAGGAGGCGCAATGAGCCAACATTTACCTTTGGTCGCCGCACAGCCCGGCATCTGGATGGCAGAAAAACTGTCAGATTTACCTTCCAGCTGGAGCGTGGCGCATTACGTTGAGTTAACCGGAGAGGTTGATGCGCCATTACTGGCTCGCGCGGTGGTTGCCGGATTAGCACAAGCGGATACGCTACGGATGCGTTTTACGGAAGATAACGGCGAAGTCTGGCAATGGGTCGATGATGCGTTGACGTTCGAACAGCCAGAAATTATCGACCTGCGTACCAACATTGATCCACACGGAACTGCGCAGGCATTAATGCAAACTGATTTGCAACAAAATCTGCGTGTCGATAACGGTAACCCACTGGTCTTTCATCAGCTGATACAGGTGGCGGATAACCGCTGGTACTGGTATCAGCGTTATCATCATTTGCTGGTTGATGGTTTCAGTTTTCCGGCAATTACCCGCCAGATCGCCAATATTTACTGTGCATGGCTGCGTGGCGAACCAACGCCTGCTTCGCCGTTTACGCCTTTCGCTGAAGTGGTGGAAGAGTACCAGCAGTATCGGGAAAGCGAGGCCTGGCAGCGTGATGCGGCATTCTGGGCGGAACAGCGTCGCCAACTGCCGCCGCCTGCGTCACTTTCTTCTGCACCTTTAGCGGGGCGCGGCGCCTCGGCAGATATTCTGCGCCTGAAACTGGAATTTACCGATGGGGAATTTCGGCAGTTGGCAGCACAACTGCCGACCGTACAACGTACCGATTTAGCTCTCGCGCTGGCGACCTTATGGCTGGGGCGATTGTGCAACCGCATGGACTACGCTGCCGGATTTATCTTTATGCGTCGAATGGGGTCGGCGGCGCTTACGGCGACCGGTCCCGTGCTCAATGTTTTGCCGTTGGGTATTCACATTGAGGCGCAAGAGACGCTGCCTCAGTTGGCAATCCGCCTGGCGGCTCAACTAAAAAAAATGCGCCGTCATCAACGCTACGATGCCGAACAGATTGTCCGTGACAGCGGGCGAGCGGCAGGTGATGAACCGCTGTTTGGTCCGGTACTCAATATCAAGGTATTTGATTACCAACTGGATATTCCTGGTGTTCAGGCGCAAACCCATACACTGGCAACCGGTCCGGTTAATGACCTTGAACTGGCGCTGTTCCCGGATGAACACGGTGGTTTGAGTATTGAGATTCTCGCCAATAAACAGCGTTACGATGAGCCAACGTTAATTCAGCACGCCGAACGGCTGAAAATGCTGATTGCGCAGTTCGCCGCGAATCCGGCGCTGTTGTGCGGCGATGTCGATATTATGCTGCCAGGTGAGTATGCACAGTTGGCGCAGATCAACGCCACACAGGTAGAAATCCCTGAAACCACGCTGAGCGCGCTGGTGGCAGAACAAGCGGCAAAAGCACCGGATGCACCGGCGCTGGCAGATGCGCATTACCAGTTCAGCTATCGGGAAATGCGCGAGCAGGTGGTGGCGCTGGCGAATCTGCTGCGTGAGCGCGGCGTTAAACCTGGCGACAGCGTGGCGGTGGCGCTACCGCGCTCGGTCTTTTTGACCCTGGCACTACATGCGATTGTTGAAGCAGGTGCGGCCTGGCTACCACTGGATACGGGTTATCCGGACGATCGTCTGAAAATGATGCTGGAAGATGCGCGTCCGTCGCTGTTAATCACCACCGACGATCAACTGCCGCGCTTTAGCGATGTTCCCAATTTAATAAGCCTTTGCTATAACGCCCCGCTTACTCCACAGGGCAGTGCGCCGCTGCAACTTTCACAACCGCACCATACGGCTTATATCATCTTCACCTCTGGTTCCACCGGCAGGCCGAAAGGGGTGATGGTCGGGCAGACGGCTATCGTTAACCGCCTGCTGTGGATGCAAAATCATTATCCGCTTACAGGCGAAGATGTCGTTGCCCAAAAAACACCGTGCAGTTTTGATGTCTCGGTGTGGGAGTTTTTCTGGCCATTTATTGCGGGGGCGAAACTGGTGATGGCTGAACCAGAGGCGCACCGCGATCCGCTCGCTATGCAGCAATTCTTTGCCGAATATGGCGTAACGACCACGCACTTTGTTCCCTCAATGCTGGCGGCATTTGTTGCTTCGCTGACGCCGGAAACCGCTCGCCAGAGTTGCGCGACGTTGAAACAGGTTTTCTGTAGTGGTGAGGCCTTACCGGCTGATTTATGCCGCGAATGGCAACAGTTAACCGGTGCGCCGTTACATAATCTGTATGGCCCGACGGAAGCTGCGGTGGACGTTAGCTGGTATCCGGCTTTTGGCGAGGAACTGGCACAGGTACGCGGCAGCAGTGTGCCGATTGGCTACCCGGTGTGGAACACGGGGCTGCGTATTCTTGATGCGATGATGCATCCGGTGCCGCTGGGGGTGGCGGGTGATCTCTATCTCACCGGCATTCAACTGGCGCAGGGGTATCTGGGACGACCCGATCTGACAGCCAGCCGCTTTATTGCCGACCCTTTCGCCCCCGGTGAGCGGATGTACCGTACCGGAGACGTTGCCCGCTGGCTGGATAACGGCGCGGTGGAGTACCTCGGGCGCAGTGACGATCAGCTAAAAATTCGCGGGCAGCGTATCGAACTGGGCGAAATCGATCGCGTGATGCAGGCGCTGCCGGATGTCGAACAAGCCGTTACCCATGCCTGTGTGATTAACCAGGCGGCAGCAACCGGCGGCGACGCTCGCCAGTTGGTAGGATATCTGGTGTCGCAATCAGGCTTACCGCTGGATACCAGCGCATTGCAGGCGCAGTTGCGCGAAACCTTGCCACCGCATATGGTGCCCGTGGTTCTGCTACAACTTCCACAGTTGCCACTTAGCGCCAATGGTAAGTTGGATCGCAAAGCCTTACCGTTGCCTGAACTGAAGACACAAGCGCCGGGGCGTGCGCCGAAAGCGGGCAGCGAAATGATTATCGCCAGGGCGTTCTCGTCATTGCTGGGCTGTGATGTGCAGGATGCCGACGCTGATTTCTTCGCTCTTGGCGGTCATTCGCTACTGGCAATGAAACTGGCAGCGCAGTTAAGTCGGCAGTTTGCCCGCCAGGTGACGCCGGGGCAGGTGATGGTTGCGTCAACCGTCGCCAAACTGGCAACGATTATTGATGGTAAAGAAGACAGCACCCGGCGCATGGGATTCGAAACCATTCTGCCGTTGCGTGAAGGCAATGGCCCGACGCTGTTTTGTTTCCATCCGGCGTCCGGTTTTGCCTGGCAGTTTAGCGTGCTCTCGCGTTATCTCGATCCACAATGGTCGATTATTGGCATTCAGTCGCCGCGCCCTCATGGAGCTATGCAGACGGCGGCAAACCTGGATGAAGTCTGTGAAGCGCATCTGGCCACGTTACTTGAACAACAACCTCACGGCCCTTATTACCTGCTGGGTTATTCGCTGGGCGGTACGCTGGCGCAGGGGATTGCGGCGCGGTTGCGTGCCCGTGGCGAACAGGTGGCATTTCTTGGCTTGCTGGATACCTGGCCGCCAGAAACGCAAAACTGGCAGGAAAAAGAAGCTAACGGTCTGGACCCGGAAGTGCTGGCGGAGATTAACCGCGAGCGCGAAGCCTTCCTGGCGGCTCAGCAAGGGAGTGCGTCGACGGAGCTGTTTACCACTATTGAAGGCAACTACGCTGATGCAGTGCGCTTGTTGACCACTGCCCATAGCGTACCGTTTGATGGCAAAGCGACGCTGTTTGTTGCCGAACGTACACTTCAGGAAGGTATGAGTCCTGAACGCGCCTGGTCGCCATGGATAGCTGAGCTGGATATTTATCGTTTAGATTGTGCGCATGTGGATATTATCTCGCCGATGGCGTTTGAAAAAATCGGGCCAATTATTTTGGCGACGCTAAATAAATAACTTTATCTTAAATAAAATCCATAATTACTGTAAATGATTGTGGATTTTATTATTTATTATTATGATGAATCCTCAGTTGCTTCTCTGAAAACACGCTTAATGTTGTGTTCGGTGAGGGGAATTTACAAAGTTCAGCTTCGGATAATTCTTGCTAACTGATAAAGTGAGCGCCGTGGAGATTTAATCTTATTGGACTCATTTCAGGTCATATCGCATGTCATCACTGAATATTAAGCAGGGAAGCGATTCTCATTTTCCCGATTATCATCTGGCGTCGCCCAGTAATAATGAAATTGATTTACTTAAACTTATCGAAGTTTTGTGGTACGCAAAAACGCGGGTAATAGCGGTGGCTTTAGCCTTTGCCTGTATTGGGTTACTGGTGTCTTTCATTTTGCCGCAAAAATGGACCAGCTCGGCAGTTATCACGCCCGCAGAGGCTGTCCAGTGGCAAGATCTGGAGAAGGTCTTCACCAAACTCCGCGTGCTGGATCTGGATGCCAATATCGATCGCAACGGTGTGTTTAACCTGTTTATCAAGAAATTTCAGTCTGTGAGTTTATTGGAAGACTATCTGCGTTCATCACCTTATGTCATGGATCAATTAAAAGAGGCGAAGATTGATGAACAGGAGCTGCATCGCGCTATTGTTACATTGAGCGAAAAAATGAAAGCGGTTGATGACAACGCCAGTAAGAAAAAAGATGAGCCTGCGTTGTATACCTCCTGGACATTAAGTTTCACCGCACCCACCAGTGAAGAAGCGCAGACAGTATTGGCAGGGTATATCGATTATATCTCTGCTATCGTGGTGAAAGAGTCGATTGAAAATGTGCGTAATAAACTGGAAATCAGAACCCAGTTTGAAAAAGAAAAACTGGCTCAGGATCGTATTAAAACGAAAAACCAGCTTGATGCAAATATTCAGCGCCTCAATTATTCACTGGATATTGCCAATGCGGCAGGAATTAAAAAGCCTGTTTACAGTAATGGTCAGGCCGTTAAAGACGACCCTGATTTTTCTATTTCTCTCGGCGCAGACGGTATTGAACGCAAACTTGAAATTGAAAAAGCGGTCACCGATGTTGCGGAACTGAACGGTGAGTTACGTAATCGTCAATATTTTGTCAATCAGTTAACAAAAGCAAATGTCAACGATGTAAATTTTACGCCGTTTAAATATCAGTTGCGTCCGACTTTGCCGGTGAAAAAAGACGGTCCGGGCAAAGCAATTATCGTGATCCTTTCCGCGTTGATCGGCGGTATGGTTGCTTGTGGCAGTGTGCTCTTGCATCATGCAATGGCATCCAGAAAACAGGATGCCATGATGGAAGATCGGTTAGTTTAAATCACGGCGGTTGACGGTGCCGTTCGTCCGAGCGGCACCACTAACGGTGTTCCTGCTACCGGATCATCAATAATCATGCAGCGCAAACCGTAAATACGCTCGATCAGTTCAGCAGTGACAATCTCTTTCGGCGCTCCCTGAGCGACAATTTTTCCTTCCCGCAGCGCAATCAAATGGCTGGCGTAGCGACAGGCCTGATTAAGATCGTGCAGCACCGCCGCCAGCGTATAGCCTTTCTCGCGGTTCAGTTCGCTCAATAATTCCAGTAGATCAATCTGATGACTGATATCCAGCCAGGTGGTCGGCTCGTCGAGCAGCATAATTGCCGTTTCCTGTGCCAGCACCATGGCAATCCACGCTCGCTGCCGTTGCCCACCGGAAAGGGTGTCCACGCTTTGATTCGCCAGATGAGTAATGCCCGTGGCCTGCATCGCTTTCATTACCGCTTCTTCATCTTCTTTGCGCCAGCGGGTAAACAGCGGTTGATGCGGGTAACGCCCACGCGCCACCAGCTCCTGCACGGTGATATCGCCCGGCGTGGTGGCATTTTGCGCCAGCAAGCCAATCCGGCGTGCGACCTCTTTACTGGCGTAATGTTGAATGTGCTCGCCATCCAGCCAGACATGCCCGTGAGCAGGCGTCATCAGGCGGCTTAAGGTACGCAGTAACGTGGATTTACCGCAGCCATTTGGCCCGATAATTGCCGTGAAGTGACCGTCAGGAATTTCTACAGTAAGATTTTCCGCGACGGTATATTTGCCATATCCCAGGGTTAACTGTTCGCCGCGCAAACGGGCTACTGATTCGGTCATTTTTTGCGAGACTCCTGAATTAACAAGACGATAAGGTAAATACCGCCGAGACTGACGGTAACGACGCCAACCGGAAGTTGATACGGCATAAACAGTTGCTGAGCGCAGAGATCGGCCACCAGCAGTAACAACGCCCCGCACAGCGCCGCCTGAGTTAGCCCCCAGCGAGCAGTGCCGCTAATGCGTCGGGCAATGTGCGGTGCAACCAGCGCGATAAAGGAAATTGGCCCCGCCAGGGCAGTGGCAGCTGCGGTAAGTATTACGGCGACCAGCATCATTAACAGACGCGAGCGTTCGACGCTGACGCCCAGTGCGCAGGCGGTGTCATCGCCCATCTCCAGCAAGCGCATCCGCCTTACCAGCAAGGCGGCGGCAATGAGCATCAATATAATAATGGGTGCGGAGGGCGAGGTTTTTGCCCACGTCAGGCCATTGAGCGATCCGGCATTCCACAACCCCGCTGTTAGCGCCGTTTCTAAAGACGCTTTCAGCAGCAGCCAGGTATTAAAGGCCACCAGCATGGCGCGAACGCCGATGCCGATAATAATCAATCGAAAGGTGTCGATGCCGTTACGCCAGGCAAGCAGCCAGACCAGTAGAGAAGTGGCAATGCCGCCCGCCATTGCTGCCAGCGCGATAGCTGTCAGATCCTGACCAAACAGTACCATCGCCACCAGTACGCCGCTCCACGCCCCGGTGTTAAAGCCCATCACATCCGGACTGCCGAGCGGGTTACGCATCAGCGACTGAAAAATCGCGCCGCTGACGCCCAGCGCCGCGCCAATCAACAGCGCCATCAGCACGCGTGGTAAACGCCATTCGGTGACCACCATCGTCATACTGCGCGGCGCATCGCCCATCAGCGCGGCGAATACCTGCGAGGTTTCCAGCGTGACGGCACCGCTGCGTAATCCCCAGATACCTGCAACCACACAGGTGGAAATCAGCAGCAAACAGGTGATGAGTAATCGGCGAGAGACGTAAATCATGCGGCACCTCGCATTTTACGTCGGACAAGAAAGATCAACACTGGTGCGCCAATAAAGGCGCTGACCACAGAAACGCGCAGCTCGCCGGGCACAATCACACGCCCGATGATATCGGCAAACAGCAGCAGGGCAGGGGTAGCAAGTAGCGTGACGGGGAGTGACCAGCGATGATCGGCACCCACCAGCCAGCGCGCCATGTGCGGCATCATCAGGCCAATAAAGGCAATTGGGCCAACTACCGCCGTCGCACTTCCGCAAAGCACGGTAATCGCCAGCAGACCAATTAACTGTGTGCGCGCCACGCGACTGCCCAGCGCCGTCGCGGTGTCGCTACCGAGGCTTAAACTGTTCAGTGCGCGGCTCAGTAATAGCGCGGTTGCTCCGGCGATCAGCACCGGGATCAGCACCACTTTTAAGGTATGTAGATTGCGAATATCCAGCGAACCGGCTTGCCAGAAACGCAGTTGATCGTAGACGTCAGGATTAAGCAGGGCGATGCCGCTGGTCAGCCCTTCCAGCACCGCCGCCAGCGCCACGCCCGCCAGGGTTAAACGCACCGGACTTAACTGCCCGCCGCCCTGGCTGCCGGTAAAGGCAACAATCAACGAGGCCACCAGCGCCCCGGCGAAGGCCATCGCCAGTTGTTCCTGTGCGGAAGAGTAACCAAACAGCGCCGCACCCAGCACAATGGCAAAGCTGGCTCCGGCGTTCACGCCAAGCAAGCCGGGGTCGGCAAGTGGATTTCGGGTGAGGGTTTGCATCAACGCCCCGGCAAGGCCAAGCGCGCCGCCTGCAAGTAAACCGGCAAGGGTGCGCGGCAGTCGCGCGTCGAGCACGATGGTGCAGTCGGCGCTCTGACAGGTGCCGGAGAGGGCCTCCAGCACTACGGAAGCGGGGAGTGATTTTGCCCCAATGAGCAGGCTTAATGCCGTCGCGATAATCAGTAATAACAGCAATCCGGGCACGGCAATGGCGCGTGTCACGGCAACAGAACCAGACATACGAACTTCCATGATAATGAAATTAATTATCGTTATCGATCTTATTTGGATATGTTAGCATGTGCAGCCTAAGAATAGGTATTTAAAATATTTGATGGCAAGGCATTGTAATGAATAAACAATCCTGGCTGCTTAACCTCAGCCTGTTGAAAACGCACCCGGCGTTTCGCGCAGTATTCCTCGCTCGTTTTATCTCAATTGTGTCTCTGGGTTTGCTCGGCGTCGCGGTGCCGGTGCAGATCCAGATGATGACGCATTCTACCTGGCAGGTGGGGCTTTCGGTGACGCTGACCGGCGGCGCGATGTTTGTTGGCCTGATGGTTGGCGGCGTGCTGGCGGATCGCTATGAGCGCAAAAAAGTGATTTTGCTGGCGCGCGGCACCTGTGGCATTGGCTTCATTGGACTGTGCCTGAACGCGCTGCTGCCGGAGCCGTCATTGCTGGCAATCTATTTACTTGGTTTATGGGATGGTTTTTTCGCATCGCTTGGCGTTACGGCGCTACTGGCGGCGACACCTGCACTGGTAGGGCGTGAAAACCTAATGCAGGCCGGGGCGATCACCATGTTGACCGTGCGTCTGGGATCGGTGATTTCGCCCATGATTGGCGGTTTACTGCTGGCGACTGGCGGCGTAGCCTGGAACTACGGGCTGGCGGCGGCGGGCACGTTTATTACCTTGCTACCGTTGTTAAGCCTTCCGGCGTTGCCACCGCCACCGCAGCCGCGTGAGCATCCGTTGAAATCATTACTGGCAGGATTTCGTTTTCTGCTCGCCAGCCCGCTGGTAGGAGGGATTGCGCTGCTGGGTGGTTTATTGACGATGGCGAGCGCGGTGCGGGTACTGTATCCGGCGCTGGCTGACAACTGGCAGATGTCGGCGGCACAGATTGGTTTTCTCTATGCGGCGATCCCGCTCGGTGCGGCTATTGGCGCGTTAACCAGCGGGAAGCTGGCACATAGCGCGCGACCAGGGTTATTGATGCTGCTCTCCACGCTGGGATCGTTCCTCGCCATTGGTCTGTTTGGCCTGATGCCGATGTGGATTTTAGGCGTGGTTTGTCTGGCGCTGTTCGGCTGGCTGAGCGCGGTTAGTTCGTTGCTGCAATATACAATGCTGCAAACGCAAACCCCGGAAGCGATGTTAGGGCGGATTAACGGTTTGTGGACGGCGCAAAACGTGACGGGAGATGCCATAGGCGCGGCGCTGCTGGGCGGTTTGGGAGCGATGATGACACCGGTTGCTTCCGCAAGCGCGAGCGGTTTTGGTTTGTTGATTATCGGCGTGTTGTTGTTGCTGGTGCTGGTGGAGTTGCGACGTTTTCGCCAGACGCCGCCGCAGGTGACAGCGTCCGACAGTTAGCTAAAGGTGCATTTTCCCCTCACCCTAACCCTCTCCCCAAAGGGGCGAGGGGACTGTTAGTGCTCTAATTGTATGTTTTATCAATCTTTTTTAAACAGCGCCTTAAGTCGTTCCAGCACTTGCATGGCGCTGTAGTAATCCAGACGGAACGTCTCGGTTCCCAGCGCATAAACCTGCTTGTTTTGTACTGCGGGCAGGTGCGCGAGCAGCGGATTAGCATAAATAGCATCGGCATCTTTCTGATCACCGGCAAACAGGAATAGTGACTCGCCATTTAACCCTGCAGCCAGATTTTCCCCACCAAGCTGAATGATGTCATGGCGTTTGCCCTGGCTTTGGCTGGCGTTTAAGCCTGCGGGCAACTTCGCCAGCGTAAAGCCGAGTTGTTCCAGCATTTGCCCTTGTGCTGATTCCGGCGTCCAGAGATTGGCACTGTGTGCAGCGGCAGTATAGACAATGGCAGTGACCGGCTGCGGCGGTAATTTGATTTGCTCTTTCGCCGCCGCCAGTTGCTTATCAAACTGTGCAATCCGCTCTGCCGCTTGTTTCTCATGCCCGGTAATTTCGCCAAGCTGCGTTAACAGCGACTGCCAGCTTTTGTCGTCGTAATTGATGATTAATGTCGGGGCGATGGTGGAAAGCTGATCGTACAGCGCCAGCGCCGAATCACCGCCGGTTGCGCTAATTAAAATCAGATCCGGCATTTGCGCGGCAACGGCTTCGGCGCTCGGTTCGCCGATATAGAGCCGTTGCAGTTTGCGTTCTTTCGCCACCTTGCTCCACTGGCGTAAAAAGCCCTGGTCATCCGCTACGCGGTTATTCGGCGTGGTCGCGCCGCTGGCAATCACTGGAGCATCGATCGCCAGCAGTGAGCCGGTCAGGGTGACGCTGGTGGAAACAATACGCTGCGGCTGGCTTTCCAGGGTATGAGTGCCACGGCTGTCAGTAATCTGACGCGGCCAGTTGGCGGCCTGAACTGCGGCTATTCCTGAAAGCAAAAAACCTGAAAGCAAAAGTCCTGTTAATAGAAGGGCGTTGCGGTAGAGCGGGGCGAGTCTCACAAATCAGCTTCCTGTTATTAATAAGGTTAAGGGCGTAATGACAAATTCGACAAAGCGCACAATCCGTCCCCTCGCCCCTTTGGGGCGAGGGTTAGGGTGAGGGGAACAGCCAGCACTGGTGCGAACACTGACCCTCACCCCAGCCCTCTCCCTGGAAGGGAGAGGGGGCAGAACGGCGCAGGACATCACATTGCGCTTATGCGAATCCATCAATAATGCTTCTCATTTTCATTGTAACCACAACCAGATGCAACCCCGAGTTGTAGATTGCGTTGCCTCAAGAGTTGACATAGTGCGCGTTTGCTTTTAGGTTAGCGACCGAAAATATAAATGATAATCATTATTAAAGCCTTTATCATTTTATGGAGGATGATATGGATACGTCACTGGCTGAGGAAGTACAGCAGACCATGGCAACACTTGCGCCCAATCGCTTTTTCTTTATGTCGCCGTACCGCAGTTTTACGACGTCAGGATGTTTCGCCCGCTTCGATGAACCTGCTGTGAACGGGGATTCGCCCGACAGTCCCTTCCAGCAAAAACTCGCCGCGCTGTTTGCTGATGCCAAAGCGCAGGGCATCAAAAATCCGGTGATGGTCGGGGCGATTCCCTTCGATCCACGTCAGCCTTCGTCGCTGTATATTCCCGAATCCTGGCAGCCATTCTCCCGTAAAGAAAAACAAGCTTCCGCGCGCCGTTTCACCCGCAGCCAGGCGCTGAACGTGGTAGAACGTCAGGCAATTCCGGAGCAAGCTACTTTTGAACAGATGGTCGCCCGCGCCGCTGCACTCACTGCCACGCCGCAGGTCGACAAAGTGGTGTTATCACGGTTGATTGATATCACCACCGACGCCGCCATTGACAGCGGTGTACTACTGGAACGGTTGATCGCGCAAAATCCGGTTAGTTACAACTTCCATGTCCCGCTGTCCGATGGTGGAGTTCTGCTCGGTGCCAGCCCGGAACTGCTGCTGCGCAAAGACGGCGAGCGTTTTAGCTCCATTCCGTTAGCCGGTTCCGCGCGCCGTCAGCCGGATGAAGTGCTCGATCGCGAAGCAGGTAATCGTCTACTGGCGTCAGAAAAAGACCGCCATGAACATGAACTGGTGACTCAGGCGATGAAAGAGGTACTGCGCGAACGCAGTAGTGAGTTACACGTTCCTTCCTCCCCACAATTGATCACCACGCCGACGCTGTGGCATCTCGCAACACCCTTTGAAGGTAAAGCTAATTCGCAAGAAAACGCACTGACACTGGCCTGCCTGCTGCATCCGACCCCCGCGCTGAGCGGTTTCCCGCATCAGGCCGCGACCCAGGTTATTGCTGAACTGGAGCCGTTCGACCGCGAACTGTTTGGCGGCATTGTCGGCTGGTGCGACAGCGAAGGTAACGGTGAGTGGGTAGTGACCATCCGCTGCGCAAAATTGCGGAAAAATCAGGTGCGTCTGTTTGCCGGGGCGGGGATTGTGCCTGCGTCGTCACCGTTGGGTGAGTGGCGCGAAACAGGCGTCAAACTTTCTACCATGTTGAACGTTTTTGGATTGCATTAAGGAGCGAGGATGAGCATTCCATTCACCCGCTGGCCGGAAGAGTTTGCCCGTCGCTATCGGGAAAAAGGCTACTGGCAGGATTTGCCGCTAACCGACATTCTGAACCGCCACGCCGCGAGTGACAGTATCGCGGTTATCGACGGCGAGCGGCAGTTGAGTTACCGGGAGCTGAATCAGGCGGCGGATAATCTCGCCTGTAGCTTGCGCCGTCAGGGCATTAAACCCGGCGAAACCGCGCTGGTACAGTTGGGCAATGTCGCTGAACTGTACATTACCTTTTTTGCCCTGCTGAAACTGGGCGTTGCGCCGGTTCTGGCGCTGTTCAGCCATCAGCGTAGTGAACTGAACGCCTATGCCAGCCAGATTGAACCCGCATTGCTGATTGCCGATCGCCAACATGCGCTGTTTAGCGGGGATGATTTCCTCAATACTTTCGTCACAGAACATTCCTCTATTCGTGTGGTGCAACTGCTGAACGATAGCGGCGAGCACAATTTGCAGGATGCGATTAACCATCCGGCAGAGGATTTTACTGCCACGCCGTCACCCGCTGATGAAGTGGCCTATTTCCAGCTTTCTGGCGGCACCACCGGCACACCGAAACTGATCCCGCGCACTCATAACGACTACTACTACAGCGTGCGTCGTAGCATCGAGATTTGTCAGTTCACACAACAGACACGCTACCTGTGTGCGATCCCGGCGGCTCATAACTACGCCATGAGTTCGCCAGGATCGCTGGGCGTCTTTCTTGCCGGAGGAACGGTTGTTCTGGCGGCCGATCCCAGCGCCACGCTCTGCTTCCCATTGATTGAAAAACATCAGGTGAACGTTACTGCGCTGGTGCCGCCGGCGGTAAGCCTGTGGTTACAGGCGTTGGCTGAAGGCGAAAGCCGAGCGCAGCTTGCTTCGCTGAAACTGTTACAGGTCGGTGGCGCACGTCTTTCTGCCACGCTGGCGGCGCGTATTCCCGCAGAGATTGGCTGCCAGTTGCAGCAGGTGTTCGGCATGGCGGAAGGGCTGGTGAACTACACCCGTCTTGATGATAGTGCGGAGAAAATTATCCATACCCAGGGCTACCCAATGTGTCCGGACGATGAAGTGTGGGTTGCCGATGCTGAAGGAAATCCACTGCCGCAAGGGGAAGTCGGACGCCTGATGACGCGCGGTCCGTACACCTTCCGTGGCTATTACAAAAGCCCGCAGCACAATGCCAGCGCCTTTGATGCCAACGGTTTTTACTGTTCCGGCGATCTGATCTCCATTGATCCAGAGGGTTACATCACCGTGCAGGGGCGCGAGAAAGATCAGATCAACCGTGGCGGCGAGAAGATTGCTGCCGAAGAGATCGAAAACCTGCTGCTGCGCCATCCGGCGGTGATCTACGCCGCACTGGTGAGCATGGAAGACGAACTGATGGGCGAAAAAAGCTGCGCTTATCTGGTGGTAAAAGAGCCGCTGCGCGCGGTGCAGGTGCGTCGCTTCCTGCGTGAGCAGGGCATCGCCGAATTTAAATTACCGGATCGCGTGGAGTGTGTGGATTCACTTCCGCTGACGGCGGTCGGGAAAGTCGATAAAAAACAATTACGTCAGTGGCTGGCGTCACGCGCTTCAGCCTGAAGGAGAGAACACGATGGCTATTCCAAAATTACAGGCTTACGCACTGCCGGAGTCTCACGATATTCCGCAAAATAAAGTCGACTGGGCATTTGAACCGCAACGCGCCGCGCTGTTAATTCATGATATGCAGGACTATTTCGTCAGCTTCTGGGGCGAGAACTGTCCGATGATGGAACAGGTGATCGCGAACATTGCGGCGCTGCGTGACTACTGCAAACAGCACAATATTCCGGTTTATTACACCGCCCAGCCGAAAGAGCAGAGCGATGAAGATCGGGCGCTGTTGAATGATATGTGGGGACCGGGCCTGACCCGTTCGCCGGAACAGCAAAAGGTGGTGGATCGCCTGACGCCGGATGCCGACGATACAGTGCTGGTGAAGTGGCGCTACAGCGCGTTTCATCGTTCCCCGCTGGAGCAAATGCTGAAAGAAAGTGGACGTAACCAGCTGATTATTACCGGGGTATATGCCCACATTGGCTGTATGACCACCGCGACCGACGCATTTATGCGTGATATCAAGCCGTTTATGGTGGCGGATGCGCTGGCCGATTTCAGCCGTGACGAGCATTTGATGTCGCTGAAATATGTGGCCGGACGTTCTGGCCGGGTGGTGATGACTGAAGAGTTACTACCAGCACCGATTCCTTCCAGTAAAGCGGCGCTGCGCGAGGTGATCCTGCCGTTGCTGGACGAGTCCGATGAACCGTTCGATGATGACAACCTGATCGACTACGGTTTGGATTCGGTGCGCATGATGGCGCTGGCGGCGCGCTGGCGCAAAGTACATGGCGATATCGATTTTGTCATGCTGGCGAAAAACCCAACCATTGATGCCTGGTGGAAACTGCTCTCCCGCGAGGTGAAATAATGGATTTCAGCGGCAAAAATGTCTGGGTAACCGGTGCGGGGAAAGGTATCGGTTACGCCACGGCGCTGGCATTTGTTGAAGCGGGTGCGAAGGTCACGGGCTTTGATCGGGTGTTCGCGCAGGAGCAATATCCCTTTGCGACCGAAGTGATGGATGTTGCCGATGCTGGGCAGGTTGCGCAAGTGTGTCAGCGGCTGTTAGCGGAAACGGAACGACTGGACGTGCTGGTCAATGCAGCGGGAATTTTACGCATGGGCGCGACCGATCAGCTCAGCAAAGAAGACTGGCAGCAGACCTTTGCGGTCAACGTTGGCGGTGCGTTTAACCTGTTTCAGCAAACCATGAACCAGTTTCGCCGTCAGCGGGGCGGGGCGATTGTTACGGTAGCGTCCGACGCTGCACACACGCCGCGTATTGGTATGAGTGCTTATGGTGCGTCGAAAGCGGCGCTGAAAAGCCTGGCCTTGAGCGTCGGGCTGGAACTGGCGGGTAGTGGCGTGCGCTGTAACGTGGTTTCGCCCGGCTCCACCGACACCGATATGCAACGCACGCTGTGGGTGAGCGATGACGCCGAAGAGCTGCGTATTCGCGGCTTTGGCGAGCAGTTTAAACTCGGCATTCCGCTGGGGAAAATCGCCCGTCCACAAGAGATCGCCAACACGATTTTGTTCCTCGCCTCTGACCTCGCCAGCCATATCACCCTACAGGATATCGTGGTGGATGGCGGCTCAACGCTGGGAGCATAAGCATGATCTGGAAACGCCATTTAACGCTCGACGAACTCAACGCCACCAGCGACAACACAATGGTGGCGCATCTGGGAATTGTGTATACCCGTTTGGGCGATGATGTGCTGGAAGCCGAAATGCCGGTTGATACCCGTACTCATCAGCCGTTTGGCCTGCTGCATGGCGGCGCATCGGCGGCGCTGGCGGAAACGCTGGGATCGATGGCCGGATTTATGATGACCCGCGACGGGCAGTGTGTGGTAGGCACGGAACTTAATGCCACACATCATCGTCCGGTGTCTGAGGGAAAGGTGCGCGGCGTCTGCCAGCCGCTGCATCTTGGGCGGCAAAATCAGAGTTGGGAAATCGTCGTTTTCGATGAACAGGGGCGGCGTTGCTGCACTTGTCGGCTGGGCACGGCGGTTTTGGGATGAACCCGACAGAATTAAATGAGATTGCAGGAAAACTCGGTTAACGGAGTGATCGAGTTAACATTGTTAAGTTAAATATTGGTTTCAACTCCGATTTACATGGTTTCTGTGTTGTTAAATTATCCAGAGATGTTATAGAAACAAAATGTAACATCTCTATGGACACGCACACGGATAACAACTATGAACAAATCAGGGAAATACCTCGTCTGGACAGTGCTCTCTGTAATGGGAGCATTTGCTCTGGGATACATTGCTTTAAATCGTGGGGAACAGATCAACGCGCTGTGGATTGTGGTGGCGTCGGTCTGTATCTATCTGATCGCTTATCGTTTTTATGGTCTGTATATCGCCAAAAATGTGCTGGCGGTTGACCCGACGCGTATGACGCCAGCGGTGCGCCATAACGACGGTCTGGATTATGTGCCGACGGATAAGAAAGTGCTGTTCGGTCACCATTTTGCGGCCATTGCCGGAGCTGGTCCGTTGGTGGGGCCGGTGCTGGCAGCGCAAATGGGCTACCTGCCGGGGATGATCTGGCTGCTTGCTGGGGTGGTTCTCGCCGGTGCGGTACAGGATTTCATGGTGCTGTTTGTTTCCACGCGCCGTGACGGTCGCTCGCTGGGTGAGCTGGTCAAAGAAGAGATGGGGCCAACCGCCGGGGTGATTGCGCTGGTTGCCTGCTTTATGATCATGGTCATCATCCTTGCAGTGCTGGCGATGATCGTGGTGAAAGCCCTGACCCATAGCCCGTGGGGAACGTATACCGTTGCGTTCACCATTCCGCTGGCGCTGTTTATGGGGATCTACCTGCGTTATCTGCGTCCGGGGCGTATTGGCGAAGTGTCGGTGATTGGCCTGGTGTTCCTGATTTTCGCCATTATCTCTGGAGGTTGGGTGGCAGAAAGCCCAACCTGGGCACCGTACTTTGATTTTACCGGCGTGCAGTTGACCTGGATGCTGGTGGGTTACGGTTTTGTGGCGGCGGTGCTGCCCGTATGGCTGCTGCTGGCTCCGCGTGACTACCTCTCTACCTTCCTGAAAATCGGGACTATCGTCGGTCTGGCGGTAGGCATTTTGATCATGCGCCCGACGCTGACCATGCCTGCGCTGACCAAATTTGTCGATGGCACTGGCCCGGTATGGACCGGTAACCTGTTCCCGTTCCTGTTTATCACCATCGCTTGTGGCGCGGTGTCTGGCTTCCATGCGCTGATCTCTTCCGGCACCACGCCGAAGATGCTGGCGAACGAAGGTCAGGCGTGCTTTATCGGCTATGGCGGAATGCTGATGGAATCCTTCGTGGCGATTATGGCGTTGGTTTCTGCCTGTATCATCGATCCGGGCGTGTACTTCGCTATGAACAGCCCGATGGCGGTGCTGGCTCCGGCAGGGACGGCGGATGTGGTCGCTTCTGCGGCGCAGGTGGTGAGTAGCTGGGGCTTTGCGATAACTCCGGATACGTTAAACCAGATTGCCAGCGAAGTGGGTGAACAGTCGATCATTTCCCGTGCGGGCGGTGCGCCGACGCTGGCAGTGGGGATGGCCTACATTCTGCACGGTGCGCTGGGCGGCATGATGGATGTGGCCTTCTGGTATCACTTCGCCATTCTGTTTGAAGCACTGTTTATTTTGACGGCGGTAGATGCGGGTACGCGTGCTGCGCGCTTTATGTTGCAGGATTTGCTGGGCGTGGTGTCTCCGGGTCTGAAACGGACGGATTCTCTGCCTGCTAACTTGCTGGCAACGGCGCTGTGTGTGCTGGCGTGGGGCTACTTCCTGCATCAGGGCGTGGTCGATCCGCTGGGCGGTATTAACACCCTGTGGCCGCTGTTTGGTATTGCCAACCAGATGCTGGCAGGGATGGCGCTGATGCTCTGTGCCGTAGTGTTGTTCAAGATGAAACGTCAACGTTACGCCTGGGTGGCGCTGGTGCCAACAGCCTGGCTGCTGATTTGTACCCTGACCGCAGGCTGGCAGAAAGCGTTCAGCCCGGATGCGAAAGTGGGCTTCCTGGCCATTGCCAATAAGTTCCAGGCAATGATCGACAGCGGCAATATTCCGTCGCAGTATACCGAGTCACAACTGGCGCAACTGGTGTTCAACAACCGTCTGGATGCCGGGTTGACCATCTTCTTTATGGTGGTTGTGGTGGTTCTGGCGCTGTTCTCGATTAAAACGGCGCTGGCGGCATTGAAAGAGCCGAAGCCAACGGCGAAAGAAACGCCGTATGAGCCAATGCCGGAAAATGTCGAGGAGATCGTGGCGCAGGCGAAAGGCGCGCACTAAAGTCAGAGTGTGGGGGGATGTTGGCGAATGTTGGCATAGTGCCGAGGGTTCCCCCTCACCCTAACCCTCTCCCCGGTGGGGCGAGGGGACTGACCGAGTGCGTTGATAGCTATTAATGCACTCTCTCAGCAATCTGATTACCGGAGGTATTGATGTTTGATTCACTGGCAAAAGCCGGAAAATATTTAGGTCAGGCGGCGAAGCTGATGATTGGTATGCCTGATTACGACAACTATGTCGAACATATGCGGGTTAACCATCCCGATCAAACGCCGATGACCTACGAAGAGTTTTTCCGTGAGCGGCAGGACGCGCGCTACGGTGGAAAAGGCGGCGCGCGCTGCTGCTAAATTTGTACGTCAGGCTTTAAACGATTCCACTTTTTCGAACGCTGCACGCAACGTATCTGGTGTCAGCGTGACTGGCAGGTAATGAATGGACTCCACCGGACGTAAGGTGTGGGCAATCACTTTGTCGATCTCCGCCTGATTATTGATATCCACTTCCAGCTCCGCCAGCGTAGTCGGCAGATGAAAACGTTGATACGCCTCGGTTAATTGCGCCAGCACATCATCCTGACCCAGCAAGGCGCTTTGCACCAGAATGCCGTAGGCGACTTTGGTGCCGTGGAGAAACTTCTCGGTTTGCGGCAAAACGGTCAGACCGTTATGCACGGCATGGGCCGCCGCCACACGCGTAAAACGATCGCCCAGACCACCGACCATCCCACCACCAGCAATAATAGCATCCACCACATCGCAAAATGATTGCGTTAACTGTTGTTTTTGCTGATCGCTCAGCGCCTGTTCGCTACTGTTTAACAAGACGTCGCGAATGGCCTGCGCATTATTGATCCCCAGCCGCACGGTTAGCGGCAACGTTTCTGGTTGCGGAGCCAGCACCACCGCTTCATACCATTTCGCCAGTGTGTCGCCGATCCCCGCCAGTAGATATTGTTGTGGTGCTTTGAGGATAATCTCTGGTTCCACCAGCACCATAAAATTGGCGTCGTCGAAAATTTCATAATGTAGCGCCTGTCCGGCATCGTTATACCAGACGGAGAGCGGTGTCCAGGCGGCGCAGGTAGCGGCGATCGTTGGAACGGCAACAAACGGCAGACCGAGACGGCGAGCGAGGGCTTTCGCGGTGTCGAGCAGTGCGCCACCACCGACGCCAATCACCACGCTGCGATCGTCACCGGACTCAGCCGCCAGGTGCTGTACATCGCTTTCGCTGCAATGACCGCGAAACAAAATATGCTTTGCTCCTGGCAGTTCAAACGCTGGTGGAAGTTTGGTTTGCGCCGCAGCAATGGCGCGTTCGCCGTAGATCCACACCGCGCGAGAAAGCTGTTCATCAGTGAAAAAATCATGCAGGTGATTGAAACTTCCGGGATGTGAAAAGTAGTTAGCCGGGCCGACGACGACGCGGATAGGATTGTGAGGCATGTTGTGTTGTCCTTATTGTTTTATTTAGACATCTAAACGTCTTGATTGCCAAATACTAGCATCGTGTTATAGTGCCTTCAACACGCAACTTCGTCAGGCACAATAAAAATGACAAATAACCCTCTGATTCCACAAAGCAAACTTCCACAACTTGGCACTACCATTTTCACCCAGATGAGCGCGCTGGCGCAGCAACACCAGGCGATTAACCTGTCGCAAGGCTTTCCTGATTTTGATGGTCCGCGCTATTTACAGGAGCGGCTGGCGTACCACGTTGCCCAGGGGGCAAATCAATACGCGCCAATGACCGGCGTGCAGGCCTTGCGCGAGGCGATTGCTCAGAAAACGGAACGTTTGTATGGCTATCAACCAGATGCCGATAGCGATATCACCGTAACAGCAGGGGCGACGGAGGCGTTATACGCGGCGATTACCGCGCTGGTACGTAGTGGCGATGAAGTTATCTGTTTCGACCCCAGTTATGACAGTTATGCGCCTGCCATTACGCTATCAGGTGGGATCGTGAAACGCATTGCGCTACAGCCGCCGCATTTTCGCGTTGACTGGCAGGAATTTGCCGCATTGTTAAGCGAGCGCACCCGGCTGGTGATCCTCAACACGCCGCATAATCCCAGCGCGACCGTTTGGCAGCAGGCTGATTTTGCGGCCTTGTGGCAGGCAATTGCCGATCGCGAGATTTTTGTCATTAGTGATGAAGTTTACGAGCACATCAACTTTTCACAGCAGGGCCATGCTAGCGTGCTGGCGCATCCGCAGCTGCGTGAGCGGGCGGTGGCGGTTTCTTCATTTGGCAAGACCTATCATATGACCGGCTGGAAAGTGGGTTATTGCGTTGCGCCAGCGCCCATCAGTGCCGAAATTCGCAAGGTACATCAGTATCTGACCTTTTCGGTGAATACCCCGGCACAGCTGGCGCTTGCCGATATGCTACGTGCAGAGCCTGAGCATTATCTTGCGTTACCGGACTTTTATCGCCAGAAGCGCGATATTCTGGTAAATGCCTTAAATGAAAGCCGGCTGGAGATTTTACCGTGCGAAGGTACATATTTTTTGCTGGTGGATTACAGCGCCGTGTCTACGCTGGATGATGTTGAGTTTTGCCAGTGGTTGACGTGGGAGCATGGCGTGGCGGCGATCCCGCTATCGGTGTTTTGCGCCCATCCCTTCCCGCATAAACTGATTCGTCTCTGCTTTGCCAAGAATGAATCGACGCTGCTGGCGGCGGCTGAACGCCTGCGCCAGCTTTAGCTATTTAACCGTCCAGGCGCGGGAATATTGACGGTCGGCAAACAGTTCTTGCAGGCCGTTAATTTGCTTGAGGCGCAATACTTCGTCGCTATCCATACCCAGCTCTTTACTGATTTTATTATCGTCCCAACCTAACTGGCTGAGTTCTCGAACAATTTCTGACATTGCCGTGACCTGGTGGCGACCACGCGCCCGGTTGTGGCGAATAGTTGCAGCGATACGTTCGTTACGTGTTCCTTCCAGACAGGTGACCGGTAAATACCCTTTTAATCGCAATTTTAACGTGTTAGAGCCTTTACCAATTTCATGACGGTGAAAACCATCAACAATTTCAAGTGTGCTGGCTCGTGTATTGGTCACCACAATTGGCTGGGTAAAACCATCGATCTCAATTGATTTTTGTAGTAATCGTTTCTCTGGCGGCGCGACGTTATTCGGATTGTAATCATTAGGGGTGAGTTGGGTGTTCTTAACCCACAAAACACAATCGACCGGTTCGTCGCGAAATGGACTCACTTGATGGATCGCCGTTCTGATCTCATTGATCGCCTTAATGCGATCTTCTTCTGCCAGACTGGCGAGAAATTGAGTTAAATCCTGCGTTAATCGCTGCTGCATAGTATTCCCCATTCCTGACGTTTTCCTTTAATCCGTTCGTTATAACGTTGATAATTTTTGGCTTTTGTGGGGCTGAATGATAATGCCCGACACCAATAATCATTGTTGAGCAATACCTTGCAGATACGTCGCCAGGAAGGGACGTCTTTTGAACCAATATCTCCATGCTGCGTCTGAGGGATCTCGATGCCTTTTTTTTGATACCAGTGCAAATAAACAGCAATTTTATTGCGATAATGTTCAGCCGTTTTTTCCGGCATACTGTTAAGCAATAATAAGGCATATTCCTGCCAGTCTAGATGGTCGGGCTTAAGGATCTTCCTGTGACCATAAAATTGATTGTCATGACCTGCGTAAATTCCACCGCTTTTTACGCCACTGACCCGGGCGCACATTGCGGCCCATCGGTCAGGTTCAAGAACATGATATAGCCACAAACCTTGCCGTTGTTCTGGGCCAAAAGGTTCGCAGATTCGCATAAGACGCAGAGGGACGCCAGCCTGGTACATCAGGTTATACAAAGGGTTAGATAGAGACTGGTGTTTAGCATACCAGGTCCAGATATCGGCCACCTTCCAGTCGTAAATGGGATAAATATACCAACAATGGCCACCAGGTGCGGCGGTGGTCCACGGTTTATCGTCAGCAAAACGTTGTTTATTTAAGCTGGCAATGGCGACGAAACGATTATAAGACTCGTCGGCACGGATACCGACCATCATTGCGGCTGGGCGATGTTGTGAAAACCATTCGGCAAATTCACGCACGAAATGTTCAAAGCTCATGCCAGATTGATAAAACGAGAAAAATGCGGGATCGGTTATCGCATCTTCTGGCGGTTGACGAACCCATTCAATATCAGGCTGCCAGCACTGCCATTCGGGTTGATATTGGGATAATGAATTTTGCGTTGTTAGCGGTAGTGCCACCCAATAAAACTCTTCGATAACATCGGCATACTGCTCACGTAGCGATTGAACATAGTCAATCGTACAAGAAAACTGAGCTTCCCAGTCGATAAACAGGACGTGTATTTTTTTTCCCATTTTTCTGGCCAGATCTGCGGTCAAATGGAGCATTAAGCCAGAATCTTTACCACCAGAAAAAGAGACGCATACGCGAGGCAGAGTATTAAGTGTCCAGGTGATACGGTCTTGTGCTGCTTCCAGGATATTGAGAGGTAGCGGAATTTTATAAATGGACATCTGAAGACGCTCTCTTAACGTGACCGTGAGAAAAGTGCGATAGTTTCCTGATTATAATATTAATAAATTAAAATGAGGTATCTTATTTTATATTCATATAATAAATCTTTCTGGCGGATATTATCCATACTGGCAGATGTTTAACAAAAGTTATCATTCAAGCGGTCAATAAAACGAGAGAAGCTCAGGTTGTTTAATGATGATTTATTATAGGAAATATAAAGAGTATTAGAAGGTAGATTTTGTTCTAGTTTTATTTGTTTTAATTGAAGGTTTTTTTGATAGTTACGATATAATTCGAAGGGGACAATACCCAGTAAATCGGTTACTGCAATAGTATTGACAATAGTAAACAGTGACGAGCTACGAAATGCTATTTTTCGGTTTGCCAGAATCGCTTCTATTTCCATCTGAAAATCTTCAAGGCCAGGTGCTTTTGATGCCAGGGAGGTGAACTCTTCATCAAGAATTTCTTCGCGGCTACTGTTTTCCGTTATTCTCGGATGGGTTGCGCTACAGATAAGCGTGTTTCGTATCGACTGAAAAGGCATGCAGATCACCGAGCGACTGATGACAGGCATTAATGTGATGACCAGATCTGCTTTGCGATAAGTCAATAAATCTTCGGCGCTTTCTGCTGACATCATAATGTCATGATGTTCAATTTCTACGGCTGTATCTTGTCGTAGACATCCGATCAAAAGGCTACTGTTAGTTGAAGAGATGAGTTGCGGGCCATAAATAATAAATTTTTTCTTCAGTTCTGCTTTATTGACAATGTTGATAGTTTGTTCAAGGTTTTTAAGATTCTTCTCAAGGTGATGATGCAAATTTAACCCTGTTGTTGTTGGTGCAATACCTTTCCCGGAGCGAATAAACAAGGGGTCATTAAATTGTGCGCGTAGACGTTGTAAAGATTGGCTTACCGCAGAAGGTGTTATATATAACGATTCTGCGGCCTTGCTAATGCTAAGATGCTGATATATGCATTCAAAAATGACAAGCAAGTTTAAATCAAATTTTTTTAAGTCGTAAAGATTAGCCATGATGCACTCCATTCATATGCTTGCTCTCATAATATTCATCAAGTCAATGATATGGCTTTATGTATTTTTATATATTATGTTGTTTTACTTAATTTACGATTAAGTTTTTCTAAAATAGCATAGTTGGTATGAGTGGGGTGAACAATACTTGCGATTTTATGGATAACTGAAAAAGAGTGATCTATTCCAATTATCCATAAAATGTATGCTATTTATTTCCCATAATAATATTTAAGGTCTTTTGATCCGGTAATCCGACAGCCTGCTGCAATGTGTTCTCTTGACTCATGTAATAAATCGCAGGTGTGACATTTGCACCCAATTCGTCCATCAACGCCTCATTGGCACTTAGAATCTTCATCTGCTCCGGGCTCACGCTCCCGGAGAGGTTCAGCTTTAACTTGCCGCCTGATGCTTCATACTCTTGCCACGTTTTTGCAGGATCCTTAGACGCAAGGATTGCCGCCGCAGTGGCTGGGCTTTCGGGTTTTATCACGCCAACCAGTAGGGTACGAATTTGTACTTTACCGGCATCAACCCAGGGGCGCGCTTGTTGCCAGAATTGTTTGCAATATGGGCAGAAAGGATCGGCAAAAACATAAACCACGACGGGTGCATCTTTTTTACCGTCAAGTAACCAGCTTGATTGTTCCATGCGCTGCCACATTTCGCGTCCGGCAGGTGCGTAAATCTCTTTTTCAATAAGGGCGTTACTGAGGTTTTCTCCCTTTTCGTTGTACATATAGCCAGAGATGGCATGTTTGCCGTCAGGCGTAAGGTAGATAGTGACTCCCATGTCCTGATATTTCCCCAGATAACCTTTCATGCCACCCGGTGCATCGAACGATCTAATAATCGTAATCCCCTGTTTTTCAATCGCTTTAACGGGCGCAGGAAGCTCTTCGGCGTAAGCTAATCCTGGGAGTAGGGTTAAAAAAATTATCTTTTTTAACATTGCTTTGTCCTTTTCGTTCAGTGCAAATACACAATAAAAGGCTTAACCTATCACTGTCATAGTTAAGACCTTATGTCAGATGATTGCCCTTTGTTTATGAGGGTGTTGTAATCCCTCTCGTCGTTGCGATCATCATTGCAACACCGCAGCCTGTTGAACAGGCGCTGAAGATACCAAAGGGTAGTTCAGGTTATGCGGTCACCTGGAAAGGGGACCCTTTTTACTTTTTATCGCCGCTGGCGGTGCAAAGTTCACAAAGTTGTCTTACGAAGGTTGTAAGGTAAAACTTATCGATTTGATAATGGAAACGCATTAGCCGAATCGGCAAAAATTGGTTACCTTACATCACATCGAAAACACGGAGGAAGTATAGATGTCCTTGATTAACACCAAAATTAAACCTTTTAAAAACCAGGCATTCAAAAACGGCGAATTCATTGAAATCACCGAAAAAGATACCGAAGGCCGCTGGAGCGTCTTCTTCTTCTACCCGGCTGACTTTACTTTCGTATGCCCGACCGAACTGGGCGACGTTGCTGACCACTACGAAGAACTGCAGAAACTGGGCGTAGACGTATACGCAGTATCTACCGATACTCACTTCACCCACAAAGCATGGCACAGCAGCTCTGAAACCATCGCTAAAATCAAATATGCGATGATCGGCGACCCGACTGGCGCCCTGACCCGTAACTTCGACAACATGCGTGAAGACGAAGGTCTGGCTGACCGTGCTACCTTCGTTGTTGACCCGCAGGGTATCATCCAGGCTATCGAAGTTACCGCTGAAGGCATTGGCCGTGACGCGTCTGACCTGCTGCGTAAAATCAAAGCAGCACAGTACGTGGCTTCTCACCCAGGTGAAGTTTGCCCGGCTAAATGGAAAGAAGGTGAAGCAACTCTGGCTCCGTCCCTGGACCTGGTTGGTAAAATCTAAATTTCCTTCGTCTTTCACGCCATAGCGGCGTTGGCGTCGCCCGCTCACCCCGGTCACTTACTTGTGTAAGCTTCCGGGGATTCACAGGCTAGCCGCCTTGCTCTGGCGTGAAATACTTCGGAAATTCACCTAATTCTTCGGGTGCTGCGGCACCCGATTTTCTTCTCTACACCATGATGCAAGCTGCATCCAGGTAGCCGATGAGGCCGCTTGCATGATGATGTTTAAAGCCCAGGAGATAAACATGCTCGACACAAATATGAAAACTCAACTCAAGGCTTACCTTGAGAAATTGACAAAGCCTGTTGAGTTAATTGCCACGCTGGATGACAGCGCAAAATCGGCAGAAATCAAGGAACTGTTGGCTGAAATCGCTGAACTGTCAGACAAAGTCACCTTTAAAGAAGATAACAGCTTGCCGGTGCGTAAGCCGTCATTTCTGATCACCAATCCAGGTTCCAACCAGGGGCCGCGCTTTGCAGGTTCCCCGCTGGGTCACGAGTTTACCTCGCTGGTACTGGCGCTGTTGTGGACCGGCGGTCATCCGTCGAAAGAAGCACAATCTTTGCTGGAGCAGATTCGCCATATCGACGGTGATTTTGAATTTGAAACTTATTATTCGCTCTCCTGCCATAATTGCCCGGACGTGGTGCAGGCGCTGAACCTGATGAGCGTACTGAACCCGCGCATTAAGCACACGGCGATTGATGGCGGTACGTTCCAGAACGAAATTACCGATCGCAACGTGATGGGCGTTCCGGCTGTGTTCGTGAATGGTAAAGAGTTTGGTCAGGGTCGTATGACTATTTCCGAAATCGTTGCCAAAATCGATACGGGTGCGGAAAAACGTGCGGCAGAAGAACTGAACAAACGTGATGCTTATGACGTATTAATCGTCGGTTCCGGCCCGGCAGGTGCAGCGGCGGCCATTTATGCCGCACGTAAAGGCATTCGTACCGGTCTGATGGGCGAACGTTTTGGCGGTCAGATCCTCGATACCGTCGATATCGAAAACTACATCTCCGTACCGAAAACCGAAGGCCAGAAACTGGCTGGTGCGCTGAAAGTTCACGTTGATGAATACGATGTTGATGTAATCGACAGCCAGAGCGCGAGCAAACTGATTCCTGCGGCGGTTGAAGGCGGTCTGCATCAGATTGAAACGGCCTCCGGTGCGGTGCTGAAAGCACGCAGCATTATCGTGGCGACCGGCGCGAAATGGCGCAACATGAATGTACCAGGTGAAGATCAGTATCGCACTAAGGGCGTAACCTACTGCCCGCACTGCGATGGCCCGCTGTTTAAAGGCAAACGTGTGGCGGTGATTGGCGGCGGTAACTCCGGTGTGGAAGCGGCAATCGACCTGGCAGGTATTGTTGAACATGTAACCCTGCTTGAGTTTGCTCCGGAAATGAAGGCAGACCAGGTATTGCAGGACAAACTGCGCAGCCTGAAAAACGTCGATATCATTCTGAACGCGCAAACCACTGAAGTAAAAGGCGACGGCAGCAAAGTGACCGGCCTTGAATACCGCGACCGTGTTAGCGGCGATATTCACAACATCGAACTGGCCGGTATTTTCGTCCAGATCGGTCTGCTGCCGAACACTAACTGGCTGGAAGGCGCAGTAGAACGTAACCGCATGGGTGAAATCATCATCGATGCGAAATGCGAAACCAACGTTAAAGGTGTGTTTGCTGCTGGTGACTGTACGACTGTTCCGTACAAGCAGATCATCATCGCCACTGGCGAAGGTGCCAAAGCCTCTCTGAGCGCCTTTGACTACCTGATTCGCACCAAAACTGCATAAGAAGAAGTAAGATTCACCTGCTATTGTTTAGCCGCCGGGGTCAAATCTGGCGGCTTTTTTTCGTTATAAAAAACCTGCCGGGATTGCTCCGGGCAGGGCATCATAAATACGTTAATCTGTTAACGAACGACTAATACAGGCAGGTTGGTGTGGCGGATCACACTGGAAGCATTAGATCCTAACAGATGAGTTGAAATTGATGGATTACGTGAACCGATAACCACGACATCTGCATTCAGTTCTTTGGCTAACTCGTTCACCTCATCTCGCACGCTACCAAAACGTACATGAGTTTTGATACGGGAGGGATCAATATTGAAATGACCAACCATTGTCTGCAGGCGTTCTTCCGCCTCATGTTGCAAATGCTCTTCGAAACGACGCACATCGGCAGCAAAACGGTGCAGACTAAGGCTTGCGGCGCCAGGTAATACATGGAGTAAATGAATTACACCATCATCCTGGGCGAGAAATTCAGCATGACGAACGGCTTTGTCGCTTAATTCCATTTCAAATACGTCTACCGGCATAATGATTGTTTTGTACATAAGCATTCTCTCCTTGCTGTTGCATGAATACATAACATCACATTATTGATTGCAGTTCTGTGATTTGCGACGTTGATTTTATATCTATTAAGTATTGATTGGTAAAATATATTCACATAAACACTACCAGTGTTGCTCAAGGTATAGCACCGCGACAACAAGTATTGCCGCGATGAAAATATAAAATACTGTAATACCAAGAGCTTCACTCATAATGGAGTCCGCAGGTTGATAACCAGTTCAGATTAGAACGTAGCGGGGAAGAGCAAAATGATAAGTCTGGTTGATATTTGAACAGAAAGAGGATGCGGATGCATCCTCTGGGCAAAGCGAGTAAACGCTTGTGCAGATGGGATTAAAGCAGGTAGTCGCCAGCGGCTTCAGGCTGGTATTCGAGTTCCAGCACTTCAAGGTGGGTTGCGGTGCCGCCCGGAAGTTCCCAGTGAATGGTATCGCCAACGCGAAGTCCCAGCAGTGCGGCACCCACCGGAGCCATCACGGAAAGCTGAGTATTGCTGTCGGTCATTTTGGCCGGATACACCAGTGTGCGTACACGCACTTCGCCATCGCTAAGATTGCGGAATTTTACCCGGCTGTTCATCGTCACCACGTCGTGTGGCATCTCTTCTGGCCGACACATTTGGGCGCGATCCAACTCTGCGTTTAACGCGTCGGCGATTGGCAAACCGGCATAGGCGGGTTGCTCCAGCAGAATATCGATGCGTTCGGCATCCAGGTCGTTAATGATGATAGTTGGTCTGGACATTTTTACTCCATGTCGTCGGTACTGCGAGTGTCGCAGATAAACATACCCAAAAGAAAACCCTCACCGTCAGGCGGCGAGGGTTTAACTCATATGATGATACTGACTGTTGCTCACTCTTTGAAGTGATATACGTCACATTCAGGTAATTCCTCAATGCAGCGCATTATGTATATATATTAATCATCATGTTTTACGTAAAACGCGCGACGACGTTTTACAGATCAGATGATTAATAACCCACTTTATCAATCACAAAGGCTTTGCCACAGTTGCCAGGGTGTGGTTGTGGTAAGAATGAGTTTGCTGAGAGCGGTGCGTTGATGGCGTCAGCTTTTATCGAAATCTGGATTTCAGTCAAATACGCCGGGTTACCCTGGCACGTTAACTTGACCGCTTTGACGTTCTCTTTCCCCCAGCTTTTGGCAAAGGCCGCGTCAAAGTCACTGCGGCTTACGGTTTTACCGTAGTTATCCGCAAGGAATTTTCCGGCTGTGCTCTCTTTAATTTCTTGATTCAGACGCACCATCGTGCCGAAATAAGCGTCCGGGTCAAAACCAAAACAGGCACCATGTTTCGCGTATTCGTAACGTTCCAGACAGGAGCGTCCGCCAGCCCCTGGCATAACTTCACTCAGTTTAGCTGCGGTTTCCAGCGATAACCCGGTTTCCGGTGATGAACACATCCGGCTGGCGCGAGCTTCCGGCAAGTTCGGGATTGGACGAGTGGCGCAGCCGAAGCGCATCCAGCGGCGTTCATCAACGCCACGCGCTGCAACTGATTTTGGCAACCCCGGCCACAGACCATGTACGGTCAGAAAATCAGCTTTGTTGGTCGTTTCGGTTTGCAGGCGACATTCATCTCGTTCGTTACGATTTCGATCGTGTTGACTCTGGCAAAATCCTGTTTGCCAGGAGAGAGCCAGGACATAGCGGTCAAAATCACCATACTGTTTTGCCTGCAACGCAGCGGCGTTGACAGAAGATAAGGAGAGCAGAGAAGCCGTCAGTAAAGCGGCGTTACGCCAGAATGCTTTCATAATGGGTGTGGAACTCATACATACACTGAATACTATCTATTAAATCATAAAAAAGCCCGCCAGGTGGGGGTACCTGGCGGGCGTGATGATTTATTCAGCGTTTGACGAACGTATTAGTTCCACATGGCGAGAATCGGCCAGCCTACCAGAAGCAGCATGGCAATATAAATTACCCCGAAGATAGCGCCAAGACGCCAGTAATCTTTCGATTTCACATAGCCACAGCCGTAAATAATCACCCCAGGACCGGTTGCATACGGCGTCAGACAGCCCATGATACCGATAGACAGCACCAGCAGGATACACAGTTGTTCCATTGGTACGCCCGGAATCCCTTTACCGACGGCCAGAATGACTGGCAGCATAGTTGCGGTATGCGCAGACAGGCTGGCAAACAGGTAGTGCGCAAAGTAGAAGACCAGAACCAGTACAATCACTGTTGCGTTTGGTGAGAAACCTTCCAGGTGCGTACTCATGGTGCTGGCGAACCAGTCGATAAAGCCAGAACGGGTCAGGCCATTAGCCATGACAACCAGCGTTGCCAGGTTAACCAGCGTGTTCCATGCGCTGTTATAGCGGGTAATGTCTTTCCACGGCACAACGTGCAGCGCCAGCATCAGCGAAACTGCCAGCAGGCCAACCGCAGTGGCGTTAATCACTTCGCTGCCAAATACCCACAAACCTAAGCTGAGCAGTACCAGGCCAATCAGCGTCCACTCTCTGCGTGTTAGCGCACCCATGGTTTTTAGTTCATCACCCGCCCAGGTTGCCACTTCTTCACTGTGTGTGATTTCCGGTTTGTACAGCACGTAGGAAAGCCACGGTGCAATGATAAGTAAGATAACCCCAACAGGCAGGAAGCAGAGGAACCACTGCAACCAGCTAATCTGGATACCGGCAATTTTGCTGACGAACTCCAGACCCAGCACGTTCGGTGCCGCACCGGTGACAAACATGGAGGAACTCAGACTGGTACTGATGACCATCATCCACATTAAATAGCCGCCAATACGACGCGCGGACGGATCGTTCGGGAATGATTTAAACAGCGGCGGCAGGTTTTTAATGACCGGGAAAACCGTACCCCCGGTACGTGCGGTGTTAGACGGTGTAAACGGAGCCAGCAGAATGTCGATAATGACAATTGCATAACCCAACGTCAGCGTGCGTTTGCCCATGAATTTCACCAGGAAAAGGGCAATACGACGGCCTAATCCGGAAACTTCATACCCTAATGCAAAGATAAATGCGCCAAATACCAGCCAGACAGTGGTACTGGAAAAGCCAGCCAGTCCCCATTTCAGTGCCTGTTTTTGGGCATTAAAAGCGGGGTCAGCTAATTCTTTGGCGTCAAAGAGCAGGTAATTACTGCCAATAACGCAAATAGTCACTGCAATAAAACTGATCGCCGTTGCCGGAATTGGCTCGAGGATCATGCCGACAATCATTGCCACAAACACGGCGAAGTAATGCCATGCCTGCGGCGGCATACCGTCGGGTACAGGGATAAGAAACATGACGCCCATCACCACCAGTGGGGCCAATAATTTCCATATCTTATCTTTTGCTAAAGACATACGGGTTCTCCGAAAATTAATATTTCCAAATTTATCAAGTGTTTAAATAATTAAATCTGTGCTAAAAACCAGGTAAGAATCAGCAGGTCGGCGCTGCCGCCTGGACTGAGATTTCGTTCGATACACTCCCTGTCGAACTGCCGGAGATAATCGAGATCGGCGGGGGTTCGGATGCCCCCTTTTTGCAATAATGTTTGCGCCTCGCGCTGTAGCCAGCGCAGGCCCCCCTCGCCACCGCGCGATGCGACGTTGGTATCGCCGTTGATCGCCATCAGTAGCAATAAGGTATCGAGCAATGCCAGTTCAGGATCCAGCCCCTGATCCAGCAGAGTGAGGTAATGCGGGAGGGCGCGGTTGATAACCAGCGGGTAGCCCGCTTCGGCTTCACCGCGCGCACCGGTAAGACCAAGTTGCTGATATAACCGTTGGCCTGCCGTTAGTTGTGGATTATTGGTGCGCAGTTCGCGATCGGTTAGACCACGGCAGAAACTGGCTGCCGTCGCACAAACGGTTTTGGGCATTACCGGCTGGTTGAGCTGAAGCAAACGACCAATTGCCGCACACATCAGCCCTAAAGAAAAAATACTGCCTTTATGGGTGTTTACACCAGCGGTAGCGCGGAACATATCGCCTTCGCAGGCCATACCAATTGGGCGTAATCCGCTGAGTACTGATTCTGGTGCCATTTCTGCACTACAGGCACCAAATTCAATGAAACGTGGTAGCCAGCCCTGAATCGCCAGCGCGCTACGGTGGAAATCTTCCAGCGACATATCTTTGTGCGCACCGCAGTTAATGCGATCCACGAGACCGGGTTTCGGTGACAGATTGACTTCAGTCAGCATGGCGCGCCAGCCCAGCAGGGCGTAGTCATTGATTAATGACGTCGCAAGCTTTGTGGTTTTAGTTGACGTTGCAGGTATCGACATCGTTCAGCAGCGCCTCCATACGGTTGAGTAAATCGGTCAGTTGGTGGGTTTTCCCACGCGCACAAACTGCCGCACTTTGCTCGCACAACAGGCAGCGGCGAGGCGGCAGTGAATAATTGCGGCGGGAGAGAATTTCGCCTTCGGGCGTCAGGACATCGATATCCCACAAACGTCCAAGAGCATGACTATGTTCAAGCTCAATGGTGGCGAGCTTGAGGTCGCGAGCCGGTGCGGCAATGCTCAACATGCCCTCCGGCCCGCTGGCGGAAACCAGTGCAGCCTGCTCCTGAATTTGCCAGCCCTGTTTTGCGGCTAAAGCACGCAGGGCAGTCACGCCATGATTAAAAATCCGGCGTGTGACCTCGCTGTCTTTAATCGGCCCAGGCGCAACCACGGTAAAGGAGACCAGTGGAACAGGATGGCGCTTGAGCCAGGCGTGTTGCCGTGCTTGCCTTTCATCCCGGCTGATGAGCAACTCGGGAATCGAAACCGCATGGTGGCTGGCGAGTTCAGGGAGCAGGTGCATGGCTTATTCCTTCACCTGATGTACAACATCAATCACTGAGCCATCGCGGTAACGCACGACGGCAACGACGCGGTCGGTGAATTCAATCGGCTGTGGTTCACCGGTCAACAGACGCGCACGTTCGCGCAGCCACTCAATGGAAACCACTTTAATGCCCGCTTCCTGCAGACGTTCTGCCAGTTCAGGACGTGCCGGGTTAACAGCGATACCGTGGTCGGTAACCAGGATATCGACGCTGGAACCCGGGGTGATGCAGGTCAGCACGTTATCCACCAGAGTCGGAATACGACCGCGCACCAGCGGTGCGACGATGATGGAAAGGGCGGATGCAATCGCGGTATCGCAGTGACCGCCGGAAGCGCCACGCAGTACGCCGTCAGAGCCAGTCAGCACGTTGACGTTGAACTGGGTGTCAATTTCCAGCGCGCTCAGTACCACCACGTCGAGACGATCAACCGATGCACCTTTCGAACCCCAGTTGGCGTACTGGTTGGCGCTGATTTCGATATGATTCGGGTTACGAGCCAGCGATTGCGCAGCGTGGCTGTCAAAGCTCTGCACATCCAGCAGTTTGCGGATCAGCCCTTTTTCGTGCAGATCAACCATCGTTGCGGTAATGCCGCCGAGGGCGAAGTCGGCGCGAATATCGCGGCTACGCATTTTGTCTTCCAGAAAACGGGTTACCGCAAGCGAAGCGCCGCCGGTGCCTGTCTGCATGGAAAAACCTTCTTTGAAGTAGCCAGAGTTGACAATCACATCTGCTGCGCTGCGGGCAATCAGCAGTTCGCGCGGGTTAGTGGTCATACGGGTCGCGCCTGCGCCGATTTTTGCGGCATCGCCAACGCGATCAACTTTGACGATCAGATCAACCTGATCCTGTTCAATACTGGCCGGGTTATGCGGATAAGGCAGCAGTTCCTCGGTGAGCATGACTACTTGTTTCGCATTGTCGGCATCGACCATCGCATAGCCAAGGGAACCGCAGCAGGCTTTACCGGTGTAACCGTTGGCATTACCGAATTCATCACAGGACGGGACGCCGAGAAAAGCCACGTCGATATTCAGTTCACCGCTCTGTACCAGATGTACACGACCGCCGTGAGAGTGGATTTGTACCGGTTCAGCCAGCAGACCACGGGAGATTTCTTCCGCCAGTGGGCCGCGCAGACCAGAGGTATAAATGCGGGTGACCACACCCTGACGAATATGTTCTACCAGCGGTGCATGGCAGTCGCTCAAAGAGCTGGACGCCAGTGTCAGGTTTTTAAAGCCCATCTTCGCGATGACGTCCATCACCATATTGACGGTCAGGTCACCGCCACGGAAAGCGTGGTGGAAGGAGACGGTCATGCCGTCCTTTAAACCAGAACGACGAATAGCGTCTTCCAGGTTGGTGCACAGTTTGCGATCGCGCGCTTTTTCAGCCTGGTAGGTTTGCTTTGGCGAGTTCTGGAAAGCGGCAAGATCGCATTCAGCGCGACGATTCCAGGCCGCTACCCGTTCTTGTCGTTGAGATTGTTCAATTTTCTGCGTCATTTTGATTGCCTTATTCTTCGCGGATGCCGGAAAGTTCTGCGCGGGAGAGCACCAGACGGGCACGATCGATAACCGGACCGTCAACCATCTTGCCGTTCAGGGAAACCACACCGAGGCCTTCGCGAGCGGCGGCTTCAGCGGCTTCTACGACGCGGCGTGCGTGATCCACTTCTTTCTGGGTTGGTGCGTAGAGGTTGTGGAGCAGATCAATCTGACGCGGGTTGATCAGCGATTTGCCGTCAAAGCCCAGCTGTTTGATGTGTGCGGCTTCTTGCAGGAATCCGGCTTCGTTGTTGGCGTCGGAATAGACGGTATCGAACGCCTGGATACCGGCAGAGCGCGCGGCTTGCAAAATGGAGCAGCGAGCGAACAGCAGTTCCGTACCTTCCGGTGAGCGTTCAGTGCGCAGGTTACGCACGTAGTCTTCCGCGCCCAGCGCGATACCGATTAAACGTTCAGATGCGTGAGCGATTTCTACCGCGCGGGTAATACCCAGCGGAGATTCAATTGCCGCCAGCAAACCGGTGCTGCCCGGTTCGCGTCCACAGGCTTTTTCAATACGCAGGATCTCTTTTTCGATATCCAGCACATCCTGAGCGGTATCAGTTTTCGGCAGACGCACAACGTCTGCACCGCCGCGAACGACAGCTTCCAGGTCGTTAACACCCCATTCGGAATCCAGCGCGTTTACACGCACAATGGTTTCAATGTCGCGATACAGAGGATGTTGCAGTGCGTGGTAGACCATGCGGCGAGCGGTGTCTTTTTCACGCAGCGCCACGGAGTCTTCGAGGTCAAACATCAAGGCATCAGCCGGGTAGATGAAAGAGTTGCTGACCATCGCGGCATTAGCGCCAGGCACAAACAACATGCTGCGGCGAGTGCGGGTTTTACGTTGTTGCAGCGAAGCGGAAATCATTGGCAATCCTCCCATGGCAGAGCCGGGATACCGCTGGCGCGCGCCAGCAGGGCTTCCAGTCGTGCACGTAAAATGCAATCCAGTGCGCCTTTGTCATCGACATTCAGCTGTACGCCGCGCACGTTATAGCGGGCGAGAACGTCCAGGATGGTGGTGCGAATCGCATCACCAAACTGTTTCTCAACGCTGCTGTTGATTTGCAGGTCGATATCCTGCGTATCGAGCGGGGCGATGCGTATCATCACATCCCCAGACTCAAGGGTGCCTGCAACGGCGGGCTGGTTTATTTTCATTTTTCACCTGTTTCTCATGCGGGGGTCTTTTGACGAGCTGCCGCGTCCTGACGGGAGTGTTCAAGCAGATTCTGCAAGTAATGCAGCGTGGCTGCCGGAACCAGCGGCGCGATAGCCGTGAGATCGTTTTTCACCAGCAGTTGGCGTACCCGGGAAGCGGATATCGGCATCTCCTGGTAACGCAGCCGCTCAATTTCAACCAGTTCAATGGGCGGTGCGGAGATAGTCGGTGTTTCCAGCCAGTAGCGCATATCCTGGTTGTACTGGGCGGTCACGCGGCAATAAGGTTCAGTACCGACAAAGCGATGGGTAACGCCCAATGCTGGAGCGAGGTACTGACGGAAAATCTTCAGATCAATTTCGGTGTAGCAATGGTTAATGACGCTCTGTTCTTTAATGAAGTAGCAGGGGAACGTGGCGCGGGAGATGATGTATTCGGAGCCGCGATGCACGGTCAGGCGCGGAATATCGGCGGTGCCTTTCAACACCAGATCCAGCCGGTCTTCATAGGGAAAGCGCGAAGAATCTTCTTTGACTAAAAACAGATGCAGCCAGTCACACTGTGCCGCTGCCTGTTGAATCAGATAACGGTGACCGTTAGTAAAGGGATTGGCGTTCATCACAATGCAGCCAATTTTGTTCCCTTCATGACGAAATTTTTTTAGTGACTCGGCATAGCGTTTCAGACGTGTGGCACTGTTTTCCATCAACACCATCACGCCTGGTACGCTGGTCAGCGTGTAAAAACCGCACTGGCGGAACAGCGCCTCGTATTCGATTTTTGTATAAATAAACAGATGCGTGCTGTGCCGTTCATAGGCGAGGTTTATCAGTTCGGTGGCTAATGTCAGCGCCAGTCCTTCACCGCGAACAGATTCGCTGATAGCGACGCACTTAATAATATTTCCGGCGATTCCACCGCAAGCGATAAGCTTTTCATTGCGGGTTACGGTAATAAATACTTCGACTGTTGTGTCAACGCTCAAATCATTGTCATGCAGAAATTGGGTAATTTCTGCCATTTTTTTATTTTCTGAACGTTTTACCCGGGTGAAAATATCATTGCCGAACATAATAAGTCATATCCTGAAGGTATGTGTTGTTATCAATTTGCAATGAATGTTAGTCAGTGTTGCAAACTGATAACCTTTTATTTTCAGTTGGGAGAAAGGGCAGCGAGCGAGGTATATCTGTTTCTCCTTTTGCCATACATCCTAAGGAGTATTGCGGCGTGAAATTTTGATTTATTTCACATAGAGTTAGTGGTTTTTTATTTATTTAATGGTTTTAAGTTTTTTAATTAATGTAATTGCGGATTAGTGCGTGGTTTTAAGTTATTTAATTGATTTAATGAATGAATTTTGCCACGATCATATTTGATTTTTATATATCGAGATTCAACATTTTAATTACATTCACCAAAAGACAGGGTTTACCCCGCAAGGAAAACAATGTTGCAGTTTAATGAGAATAAACAGTTTGCTTTTTTCGAACGACTGGCATTTCCGTTGCGTATCTTCCTGCTGATTCTGGTGTTCTCAATATTTGTCATCGCAGCACTGGCGCAATATTTTACGGCCAGTTTTGAGGACTATTTAACGCTTCATGTGCGCGATATGGCAATGAATCAGGCGAAAATTATTGCCTCCAATGACAGCATCATCACGGCGGTTAAAGCGCGTAATTACAAACGGCTGGCGACCATTGCCGATAAATTACAAAGAGATACTGATTTTGACTATGTGGTGATAGGTGACCGCAACTCGATCCGCCTTTACCATCCTAATCCCGAGAAAATTGGTTATCCTATGCAATTCACCAAACCCGGCGCGCTGGAGAAAGGGGAGAGCTACTTCATCACGGGTAAAGGGTCGATAGGTATGGCGATGCGTGCCAAAACACCGATCTTTGATGATGATGGCAAAGTCATCGGCGTGGTGTCGGTGGGTTATCTGGTCAGTAAAATCGATAGCTGGCGCGCCGAATTTTTATTACCAATGGCCGGCGTATTTGTCGTGCTACTGGGTATTCTGATGCTGTTGTCGTGGTTCTTAGCCGCACATATCCGCCGCCAGATGATGGGGATGGAACCGAAGCAAATTGCGCGGGTTGTTCGTCAGCAAGAGGCGCTGTTTAGTTCGGTTTATGAAGGGCTGATTGCAGTGGATCCGCACGGTGACATAACCGCCATCAACCGTAACGCAAGAAAAATGCTGGGGCTGAGTTCCCCTGGGCGGCAGTGGCTGGGCAAACCCATTGCAGAGGTGGTCAGACCCGCCGATTTCTTCACCGAGCAGATTGATGAAAAACGCCAGGATGTGGTGACAAATTTTAACGGCCTGAGCGTCATTGCTAATCGGGAGGCTATTCGTTCTGGTGACGATTTGCTGGGGGCAATTATCAGCTTTCGTAGTAAAGACGAAATTTCCACCCTCAATGCACAACTGACGCAAATTAAACAATATGTCGAAAGCCTGCGCACATTGCGTCATGAACATCTCAATTGGATGTCTACGCTCAATGGTCTGTTGCAGATGAAAGAGTATGATCGCGTGCTGGCGATGGTTCAGGGGGAGTCCCAGGCTCAGCAACAGCTTATTGACAATCTGCGCGAAGCCTTTGCCGATCGCCAGGTGGCGGGGCTGTTGTTTGGTAAAGTACAGCGCGCCCGCGAACTGGGGCTAAAAATGACAATCGTCCCCGGCAGCCAGCTTTCTCAACTGCCGCCAGGGCTGGACAGCACTGAGTTTGCGGCGATTGTGGGTAACTTACTCGATAACGCTTTCGAAGCCAGTTTGCGCAGCGATGAAGGGAATAAGATAGTCGAGTTATATTTGAGTGATGAAGGCGATGATGTGGTGATAGAAGTCGCCGATCAGGGTTGCGGTGTCCCAGAGGCTCTGCGCGACAAAATATTTGAGCAGGGCGTCAGTACGCGTGCTGATGAACCCGGTGAGCATGGCATTGGGTTGTATCTTATTGCCAGCTATGTAACGCGCTGCGGTGGAGTTATCACTCTTGAAGAGAATGACCCCTGCGGTACTTTATTTTCAATCTATATTCCGAAAGTGAAACCTAATGACAGCTCCATTAACTCTATTGATCGTTGAGGACGAAACGCCGCTGGCAGAGATGCATGCGGAATATATTCGTCATATTCCCGGATTCAGTCAGATATTGCTGGCGGGAAACCTGGCGCAGGCCCGAATGATGATCGAGCGTTTTAAGCCGGGGCTTATCCTGCTGGATAACTATCTCCCTGACGGTAGAGGTATTAATTTACTGCATGAACTAGTGCAGGCGCATTATCCCGGTGACGTGGTGTTTACTACTGCTGCCAGCGATATGGAAACGGTATCTGAAGCAGTACGCTGTGGTGTGTTTGATTATCTGATCAAGCCAATTGCTTATGAGCGTCTGGGACAGACATTGACCCGTTTTCGCCAGCGTAAACATATGCTGGAAAGTATTGATAGTGCCAGTCAGAAGCAAATTGATGAGATGTTTAACGCTTATGCGCGTGGCGAACCGAAGGACGATCTTCCGACTGGTATTGATGCGTTGACACTTAACGCAGTGCGGAAACTTTTCAAAGAGCCAGGTGTGCAACATACGGCGGAGACGGTAGCGCAGGCATTGACCATCAGTCGCACTACCGCCAGACGTTATCTTGAATATTGCGCCAGCCGCCATCTTGTTATTGCTGAAATTGTTCACGGTAAAGTTGGCAGGCCGCAGCGCATTTACCACAGTGGCTGAAGAGAGTGCCGGAGGAAGCATACCTCCGGCAAGGAGAATTATTTACCTGTAACTGCGGCGGCTGTTCCGGGTACAATCAACTCTGTAGCCACGATGACAATCACCAGCCCAACAAGCACCGGCACCGAGGTGCGTTTAACCACTTCAAAAGGCGAAATTTTTGCCATCCCGGCAACCGCAACCACAACGCCAGAGACAGGCGAAATCGTGCGACCCAGGTTTGACGCCTGTAGCATTGGAATAGTCAGGTATGCCGGGTTAATGCCTGAAGAGTGCGCCAGTTTCGGGATCATCTCAACGAATGCATAGAATGGCGCATTGCCGGAACCCGTAGTCACCGCCGCCAGCATCGTCAGGATAACCAACACCAGCATGAGGATAATGCTCGCTGAACCAAACGAGGTAGCGATTGAGATCAGGCTCTGGATAAAACCGATGGTGCTAAGTCCCTGGGCAAATACCCCCGCAGCAACTAATAGCATTACCACGTTAGCGAAGGCATCAGCCATGCCGCGATAAGCCACTTCGAGGCCAGAAAAGACTTTTTGTGTATTAAAGCTGCGAATAAATTCCAGAACGGAGGCAATCAGCATACATATCACCAGAATGGTGATGATGTGCAATTGCGGACCCCATTTGCCGTCAAAAAATAGCACGCCAATGATCGGTGTGAACGGCAGAATGGCGTAAAACGCGGGGGCGGTGGTAGTGATTTCGCTGACATCTAACATTTCATGAGAGATGTGCTCTTTTTTATCCAGATAACGCTGCCAGAAAAAATGGGCTATCGCCATGCCGATAATTGCGGCAATTGAGATAGGCAGCGTCGTTTTGAAGGCGAAGTCAATTAACGGCATTTCGGAAGCCTGCGCCGCCAGCACCACATCACCAGAAGTTGGTGCGAGAATAATTGCCGCCGGTGAGGCGCAAATGGCAGCAGCCGCGCCGCGACTAATACCTACGTTCACCATGACCGGGAACAACGTTGCCATCAGTAAAACGCCCAGGCCCGTTGCGGAGGAAACTGCCAGTGACATCAGGCAGGCAACAAAATAGGCGGCAATCATCAGCAGGTAAGGGGAGTTTATGTACTGCAGCGGTTTTGACGCCAGCTTGACGACCATATCGTTCGCGCCGATATGGGTCATATAAGCGGCAAAACCACACAGCATCATGATCATCATGCCAAGGTCGCCACCGCGACTCATCAGCAATATTTTAATGTATTCAACGATATCCGTGGCACTATAGCCCGTTGAAGTCTGGCTGGCAGGTAAAACTTTGTGCCCCATAATGGCACTGATAATCAGCAATAACAGACCACCTGCAAATAATACCCCGGTGGCGGAATACCCTTTAATGATGTAGCGAGCTACACCCACAATAACCATAACTCCAATAAGGAGCTCAATGAATGTCAGCATAATTTTTCCTGTTCCAGACTCCAAGGTAAATAATAACAAATTCCTAAGACTAAAGAAAAAATATGCCGAATAAATGGGTGGCGAATGCTGATTAAAATCAAGAAAAGCTACCATTAATACATTGATGTTTTTGTTTTTTATACCTGAATAACAAAATGCGTTTTTATGACCGGTATTTATCAATGTGATTATGTATGCTAATTGATAAGTAATTGATGCAGTTTTGTTAATCGCTTGATGGGAGAACCTTTTCTTACTTAAAAAATGATTTTCTGTATACGCGTGATGAGAGTGTAGGAGATGTTTATTTGCTGACTTATTATTTCATCTGGTTAAAAAATAAGGTTTTTTTTCTGTTGTAGATTGCGAACCGTGCTGGGATGAATTTTGTGATTAAGCAGCTATATGAAAGAAAAATACAACTTAAGTCTCCGGAATAATTTGATGATATTTTCTTGTATAACGCTATTAAATATTAAGTTTGTTCTTTAGGTTGAAGTAATTAAGGTTTGTTTATTTTAGTTTAGCTATGCTGACAGTGGATTTCTGATAAATATTTTATGGCCACTAATGGGCGCAAGTAAATGTATTGCCGTAATTCCCCTTGTTTTTATTGAGCGAATCCGTGTTGACTAAGTTTCTGCTGGTACGGATCTATGGATTACTACATTTAGATAGAATCTCGGTAAAACCTGGCATTCACTTTTCGCTTATAACAAAGAAAAAACGATCGCTATAACGAAAAATCGTGGGGCAGCGGTTTGGGTCAGTTGCGTTGGGATGAGAAAAGTAACGGGTACGGTTTGTACGTAACGACGCGTGATAACGGGAACGACATACCTGTCCCGGTGTACTGCCATTGGTTTGTGTGGGCTATGAGCTGGCTACTTTTCAGATGACCTATATTCCTGGCACCTACAACAATGGCAATGTTTACTTTGCCTGGATGCGGTTTCAGTTTTAGACAAGTTATGTTTTTACAAAACCTTTAAAAATCATAGCGTAAGGCAAGTATCACCAAAAATAACGCGACTTTTATCACTTTTTAGCAAAGTTGCACTGGACAAAGCGTACCACAATTGGTGTACTGGTAACCGACACAGCATTTGTGTCTATTTTTCATGTAAAGGTAATTTTGATGTCTAAGATTAAAGGTAACGTTAAGTGGTTTAATGAGTCCAAAGGATTCGGTTTCATTACTCCGGAAGACGGCAGCAAAGATGTGTTCGTACACTTCTCTGCAATCCAGACTAATGGTTTTAAAACTCTTGCTGAAGGTCAGCGCGTAGAGTTCGAAATCACTAACGGTGCCAAAGGCCCTTCTGCTGCAAACGTAATCGCTCTGTAAGATACGTCAGCAAGAATTCAAAACCCGCTTAATCAGCGGGTTTTTTTTGGTCTTTAGTGTGCGGTTGATGCTGAAAACAACCAGAAAGCCAGTGCAGTCATGGCAAAAGAACCTAACAGGTTTACGAAGACGTTCAGTAATGCCCAACCAAAACGCCCTTCCTGCAACAAAAACACCACTTCTGCTGAAAATGTTGAGAAGGTTGTCAACCCGCCACAAAATCCGGTGGTGATTAATACTTTCCACACTGGATCAATGTTTGTCATCCGACTGAACCAGGCAAATCCCATACCTATGATGAATGCGCCGATCAGGTTTGCTGCCAATGTACCCAAAGGAATCGCCTGATGCAGCGGGTTAAATCGCATACTTAACAGCCATCTCGCCACGCTTCCCGTACCACCGCCAATAAAAACTGCTAAAAGGAGTTGTAACACTGCAAAATCCTGCTATTTGATTTGTATGAGTGATAAGTGTAACGCCGAATAATCATCGTTGGCGAATTTTACGACTTTGGCAGGAGGTGGTAATGCTGGTTGCCGCAGGACAATTTGCTGTTACATCCGTGTGGGAAAAGAACGCTGAAATTTGCGCCTCGTTGATGGCGCAGGCGGCGGAAAACGACGTCTCGTTGTTTGTCCTGCCGGAAGCCTTGCTGGCGCGGGACGATCATGATCCGGATCTATCTGTTAAATCAGCGCAGCTGCTGGAAGGCCAATTTATCGGGCGTTTATTGCGGGAAAGTAAACGTAACATGATGACGACGATTCTGACGATTCATGTTCCCTCTACGCCGGGGCGAGCATGGAATATGCTGGTGGCTCTTCAGGCAGGAAAAATTGTCGCTCGTTATGCCAAATTGCATCTTTATGATGCGTTTTCCATTCAGGAGTCGCGTCATGTTGATGCAGGTAATGAAATAGCCCAGTTACTGGAGGTCGAAGGCATGAAGGTCGGTCTTATGACCTGCTATGACTTACGCTTTCCGGAGCTGGCGCTGGCACAGGCTATACAGGGAGCAGAAATCCTGGTCCTTCCGGCAGCCTGGGTTCGCGGACCGCTCAAAGAGCACCACTGGTCAACGTTGCTTGCTGCTCGTGCTCTGGATACCACCTGTTATATGGTGGCGGCAGGGGAGTGCGGGAACAAAAATATCGGGCAAAGCCGGATTATCGATCCCTTTGGCGTCACCATTGCGGCGGCGGCAGAAATGCCGGCCTTAATCATGGCGGAAGTGACACCTGAACGCGTGCGTCAGGTACGTGCACAACTCCCCGTCTTAAACAACCGACGGTTTGCGCCACCGCAATTATTATGATGTTTTTTTATTCGGCGCTTGATTCACCTTGTTACAGATTGCTATTGTGTGCGCGCGTCGAATGACCGTTAATATTCTCTGGTTTTTAAGGCGCGTTCTGTTGCCGGTTTTATGTCAAGAAGGTATCTATGGGTGAGATTAGTATTACCAAACTGCTGGTCGTTGCGGCACTGGTCGTTCTGCTGTTTGGGACTAAGAAGTTACGTACGCTGGGCGGAGACCTTGGAGCGGCTATCAAAGGATTCAAGAAAGCGATGAATGATGACGATGCTGCGGCGAAGAAAGGCGCAGACGTTGATCTTCAGGCTGAAAAGCTCTCTCATAAAGAGTGACGTGGCGAGCAGGACGCTCCCTCTATATCTTGTTCGATAAAAAAACCCGCTTCAGATAGCGGGTTTTTATCAGACAGATGTAAGTAATTATTACTGGATTACTTAACTTCCATCCCTTTCGCCTGCAAATCAGCGTGGTAGGAAGAACGGACAAACGGACCACATGCAGCATGGGTAAAGCCCATCGCCAGTGCCTCGGCTTTCATTTCGTCGAACTCATCCGGGCTAACGTAACGTTGAACTGGCAGGTGATGGCGGCTTGGCTGCAAATATTGCCCCAGCGTTAACATGGTCACACCATGACGACGCAGATCTCGCATCACTTCAATAATTTCTTCATTGGTTTCGCCCAGACCCACCATTAAACCCGATTTGGTCGGGATTTCCGGATGCGCTTCTTTAAAGCGTTCTAAAAGTTTCAGCGACCAGTTGTAATCCGCGCCTGGGCGTACCTGACGGTAAATACGCGGCACGTTTTCCAGGTTGTGGTTGAACACGTCTGGCGGCGTGGCGGTCAGAATATCCAGCGCGCGATCCATACGACCACGGAAATCCGGCACCAGAGTTTCAATTTTGATTTCCGGGCTTTTTTCCCGAATGGCAGTAATGCAATCCGCAAAGTGCTGGGCACCGCCATCGCGCAGGTCGTCACGGTCAACGGAGGTGATAACCACATAACGCAGTGCCATATCGGCAATGGTCTGCGCCAGTTTCACCGGCTCATTGGCATCCGGAGCTACCGGGCGACCGTGGGCAACGTCACAGAACGGACAACGGCGGGTACAAATAGCGCCGAGGATCATAAACGTTGCTGTACCGTGGTTGAAGCATTCTGCCAGGTTAGGGCAGGAGGCTTCCTCGCAGACAGAATGCAGGCCATTTTTGCGCATTGCGGCTTTGATGCCCTGGATACGTGTAGAGTCTGCAGGAAGCTTGATTTTCATCCATTCCGGCTTGCGCAGCAGGGCTTCGCGCTCTGTTGCCACGTTTTTAACCGGGATAAGGGCCATCTTATCGGCATCGCGGTATTTTACACCGCGTTCCATCACAATGGGTTTACTCATAGCGTGCGTGTTCCAGTTGCGAATTACGAAGGAAAGCGTTCAACTCAATAGATTGTTGTAATTATCAACTATTTTTGAATTAACGACTGGCAGTATATCATTGAAACGGTCCAGAAAGCAGCCAAAGCGGTCGCGAAAATGTAAAATTGTTGTTGGTTTGTGCCATTTTGTCGTTTATCTCTGTGATCTGGCTGTAACAATAATTTTTTCAAATGACGTTGTCGGTAACATCAATCACTCATGAAGTCTGAGCACGCTGGATGAATGTGTTGTAATAGACAGCAAAATCCATTTGCCCCTCATTTAATGCTGAAAAGAGCTATTTCTCCAGAGGCCTGCAACGGTTAAAGAGGACATAAATGTGGGCATGAGTAATGACCCAGTACAAGTTGGGTCATTTATGAGCGTCGTTAAGCAGATATATATTCTACGGCAGGATTATTTAGCAGGGCTAAAATATTTCTCAGCAAGCGTGGCGCAACATTGTCGGTTGTTGCATCAGGTCTCCATTGCGATATTTTAGCCATTTCCATTCCCGCATACCCACAAGGGTTAATGCGTAAAAATGGCGAAAGATCCATATTGACGTTTAATGCCAGGCCGTGGAATGAACAACCGCGACGAATACGTAAGCCGAGCGAGCAAATTTTCTTTTCCCCGACATAGACACCCGGAGCATCTGCACGAGGATGTGCATCAATATCCAGTTCAGCCAGGGTATTTACAACCGTTTGTTCGAGTAAGGTCACCAACTCACGCACACCCAGTTTGCGGCGTTTAAGATTAAACAAAACGTACATTACCTGCTGACCTGGGCCGTGATAAGTCACCTGACCGCCACGGTCGCTCTGGATCACCGGAATATCACCCGGCATTAAAATATGCTCCGCTTTTCCTGCTTGTCCCTGCGTGAATACCGGATAGTGCTCGACCAGCCAGATCTCATCAAGGGTACTTTCATCGCGGGTATCGGTGAATTCATGCATAGCCTGGGAGATTGGCTCGTAAGGCTGAAGACCGAGCTGGCGGACAAGAATTTTATCCTGATACAAAACGGCATCTCCGTGGAGAATGAGTAAAAGTGGAGAAAAAGTATATCACAGAGGAGGGAGGGGAGTTACCCGACCAGGAGGCCGGGTAATGGTAAAGCGAGTTACAGAACCATGCGGACAATATCGATTTTGCCCAGTTCTTCATACAGTGTTTCAACCTGCTCGATATGAGTGGCGTTGATAGTGATAGATACCGAGTGGTAGTTGCCTTTGCTGCTTGGTTTTACCGTTGGGGTGTAGTCACCTGGCGCATGGCGCTGTACCACTTCAACCACCTGATCAACCAGCTCAGGTAACGCCTGCCCCATAACTTTGTAAGTAAAAGGAGTAGGGAATTCAAGCAGTTCGTTAAGTTTGGTTTTCATGTCAGCTCCGGCGTAACGTAATTAAATAGCAACTCCCGCCAGAAGGCGGGAGTTTTTACTGATGCTTAGTATATGGGGGCGGAAATCACACTTTCAAGTGTTCAATTTTTAACCAAACCAGTGATGGAACATTAATTTAATGTAATCAATGATTTTGCCGAAGAAGTTGCCTTCCGGGATTTCCTGCAACACCACCAGCGGACGTTGCTCAATGGTTTTACCGTCAAGCTGGAAGTTAATAGTACCAACGACCTGATTCTTTTGCAGCGGCGCATGAAGCTCACTGCTGTTCAGCACGTAGCTGGCTTTCAGGTCTTTCATGCGGCCACGTGGGATGGTCAGGTAAACGTCTTTATCAACACCTAACGAAGCGCGATCAGAATCACCAAACCAAACCGGTTCAGAGGCGAACTCTTTGCCTACTTTCAGCGGGTTAACGGTTTCGAAGAAACGGAAGCCCCAGGTCAGCAGTTTTTTACTTTCGGCTTCACGGCCTTTGAAAGTGCGTCCGCCCATGACTGCGGAGATCAGACGCATCTGACCTTCTGTCGCAGAAGCAACAAGGTTGTAACCTGCCTTGTCAGTATGACCGGTTTTGATACCGTCAACATTCAGGCTGTTATCCCACAGCAGGCCGTTACGGTTGAGCTGACGAATACCGTTAAAGGTGAACTCTTTCTCTTTATAGATAGAGTATTCATTTGGTACGTCACGAATCAGCGCCTGACCGATCAGCGCCATATCTCGTGCAGAGCTGTACTGACCGTCAGCGTCGAGACCGTGTACGGTCTGGAAATGGGTATTTTTCAGACCCAGCGCGTTAACGTAGCTGTTCATCAGGCCAACAAAAGCATCCTGACTACCGGCGGCAAAGTCTGCCATAGCAACACAAGCATCGTTACCGGATTGCAGGTTAATACCACGGATAAGCTGCGAAACTGGAACCTGCATACCCGGTTTGAGGAACATCAGCGAAGAACCTTTAAACACCGGGTTACCGGTAGCCCAGGCGTCGTTGCCGATGGTCACTAAATCAGTTTCTTTAAATTTACCGGCTTTCATTGCCTGGCCGATAACGTAGCTGGTCATCATTTTGGTCAGGCTGGCAGGATCGCGGCGGACATCTGCGTTCTGTTCGGCGAGCACTTTGCCGGAGTTATAGTCGATCAGGATGTAGGACTCCGCGTCGATCTGCGGTACACCCGGGATCATAGTTTTGATATTCAGGTCATCGGCATGTGCAGCAGAGATAAAGGCTGTGCAAAGAGCCGTGGTGAGCGCCAGGCGCTTCATGATACGAGCGGAAGAAATGGTATTCATGGTCTGAACTACGACATCCGTGATGGAATTAAAAAAAGTGCCCTACTATAGCAAATGCACTACCGACAGGCATCTGACTTTCCGCGTGACTTTGTTAACGTCATTTACAGAAATTGACACTTCAGTTGCCTGCTTTACGCTATTGCGCGGTGGTAATAAATGACTGTAATTGGGCTTCGGTTTGTAAACGTTGCTGCAAGGTACTGGCTTCGGCTTTGCTGGCAAATGGGCCAAGCTGGATCCGCCAGACTGCGCCGTTTTGGGTCACTCGACCGGGGACGCCGAACTTCTGTCCTAACTGCTGTTGATACTGTTGAGCGCGAGCCTGATCGCTAACAGCACCGACTTGCACCATAAAGTTACCGCTGGCATTTTGCGAAGCAGCTTGCGGTGTCACCATTGCAGGTGTTGTTGCAGGCGTTGAAGCCGGTGCTGTGACCACTGGCTGTGGTGTCGGCGTCGGTTCACTGCCTTCCAGTACACCAGGCGCTAAGGTGGTTGGTGCGCCGAGGAAACCGCTGCTGGTGACAGGCGCGCCGGTCGGATCTTCACTTTTCAGCGTCGAATTGCTGACCGGAAGAATATCACCCTGCGGGCCAGATACTGAATTTGTTCCCGCTCCGCCGCTTAAGTCGGGGGGCGCTGGCAGGGCATAAGTCTGTTTGGCGACAGTGGTACAAGCCATGCCTGGACCAGAAAGAGAACCATCCTGGGCGACGATAATCGGATCGATACGAACTTTGGTGTTGTTCGAGGTGTTAAGACGGTCGGCTGCCGCGCGGGAAAGTGAAATTACGCGATCGTTGCCGTAGGGACCACGATCGTTAATGCGCACCACAATCATCCGACCATTAGCCAGGTTCGTGATTCGCGCGTAGCTGGGGATCGGCAGAGTCGGATGTGCCGCTGTTAGCTGCATCGGATCGAACGCTTCACCTGAGGCCGTCAGATTGCTGCCCGGTTCGGCATCATAAATAGCCGCCAGGCCAGCCTGACTAAAGCGTGAGGGATCCTGCACGATTTTGTAGCTTTTTCCATCGCGCTGGTAATCCTGATTCGCTGTCGCGTTCAGTGGTTCGAAACGCGGTTCTGCCCCGCCAATCTCAACTATTGGGCCGTTACATACCGCAGGCTGCGGTACACTTACCGTCTGTTGCTGACCATCATCGCTTGTACATGCCGCGAGCATTCCTGCCGCGATGCAGATCACGAGCCACTGCTTACGCATTGCGCACCTCTTACACGCTTTTCGACAACATTTTCCTGTGGGTGTGGATTGACATTACAATCCCAAACCCAGCCATCAGCACAATTAGCGCCGATCCTCCATAACTGACCAGTGGGAGCGGAACCCCTACAACCGGCAGAATACCGCTTACCATACCAATATTTACGAAGACATAAACGAATAATATCAGCATTAAACCGCCAGCCATGACGCGACCAAAGGTGGTTTGCGCTCTGGCGGCTATCCACAGCCCGCGCATGATCAGCAGAATGTAGAGAGCGAGCAGAATCAAAATGCCCACTAATCCCAGCTCTTCCGCCAGTACCGCGAAGATAAAGTCGGTATGGCGTTCGGGGAGAAATTCAAGCTGTGACTGAGTACCATGCAGCCAGCCTTTGCCGCGTAATCCGCCGGAGCCAATAGCTATTTTAGACTGAATAATGTGATAGCCCGCGCCAAGAGGGTCTGATTCTGGGTCGAGGAGCATCATTACGCGCTGGCGCTGGTAATCATGCATCAGGAAGAACCACAGAATCGGAATGAACGCTGCTACCAGCACCACTGCAACGCCGATCAGGCGCCAGCTAAGGCCAGAGAGGAACAGTACGAACAGACCGGAAAGCGCAACGAGAATTGACGTCCCCAGGTCAGGCTGCGCTGCGACCAGCAGCGTGGGCATAAATATCAGCACCAGGGCGATGGCGGTATTTTTTAACGACGGAGGACAAACGTCGCGGTTGATAAAGCGTGCCACCATCAGCGGCACAGCTATTTTGGCAATTTCCGACGGCTGGAAACGAACGATACCGAGATCCAGCCAGCGTTGAGCACCTTTGGAGATGGCGCCAAAGGCATCTACTGCTACCAGCAAAATAATACAGATGATATAGAGATAGGGCGCCCAGCCCTCATAAACGCGCGGAGGGATTTGCGCCATTACCACCATAATGACCAGACCCATTGCGATCTGACCGATTTTACGCTCCATCATGCCGATATCCTGGCCGCTGGCACTCCAGATTACCAGAGCACTGTAGACCAGCAATGCCAGTAAAATCAGCAGCATCGTGGGATCAAGATGGACTTTATCCCAGAATGTTTTTTTATTCGGATTATCCGTCATGATTAATGGTCCTCCGCTGCGGTAACCGCTGGGTTTTCCGCAGGCAGATCGGTGTTGTTATCGCCCAGCATAATGTGGTCGAGGATCTGGCGCATCAGCGTACCGACCGCCGGACCCGCGCCGCCGTTCTCCAGAATCATGGCGACAGCCACTTGCGGATTGTTATACGGCGCAAAGGCGGTCATTAATTTGTGGTCACGCAGACGCTCAGCAATTTTGTGCGCATTATAGGTTTCGTTCGCTTTCAGACCGAATACCTGAGCCGTACCAGATTTCGCCGCAATTTTGTACGGTGCGCTGGCAAAGTATTTATGCGCCGTACCGTTAGGGCGGTTAGCAACCCCGTACATACCGTCTTTCGCCAGCTCCCAGTAACCGGAATGAATATCGCCAACTGGCGGTTCATGCGGTTGTACCCATGGCACCTGTTTGCCGTCTTCGGCGGTGCTCATCAGCAAATGCGGAACTTTCACGACACCGTCATTAATCAGGATCATCAGTGCCTTACTCATCTGGATTGGGGTCGCTGTCCAGTAACCCTGACCGATACCGACCGGAATGGTGTCACCCTGATACCACGGTTTTTTAAAGCGTTTCTGTTTCCATTCGCGGGTAGGCATGTTGCCGGAACGTTCTTCTGCCAGGTCGATACCGGTGTAATGGCCATAACCGAATTTCCCCATCCATTCGGAAAGACGATCGATCCCCATATCGTAGGCCACCTGATAGAAGAAGGTATCCGCAGATTCTTCCAGCGATCTTGTGACATTCAGGCGTCCGTGACCCCATTTTTTCCAGTCACGGTAACGTTTTTCCGAACCAGGCAGCTGCCACCAGCCTGGGTCAAACAGCGTAGTATTGCGCGTGATCACCCCAGCACTTAATGCTGAAACTGCTACATAAGGTTTAACCGTAGACGCCGGTGGATAAACCCCCTGCGTGGCTCGGTTCACCAGCGGTGTGTTCGGGTCGTTCAGCAATGCGGAATAATCTTTGCTGGATATACCGTCAACAAACAAGTTTGGGTCATAGCTTGGCGTGGAAACCAGCGCCAGCACACCACCTGTGCGCGGATCGGTGACTACCACAGCCGCGCGGCTGCCTGCCAGTAGTGTTTCAATATACTGCTGGAGTTTGAGATCTATCGTCAGGTAAATATCGTGCCCGGCTTGTGGCGGTACTTCTTTTAACTGGCGGATGACGCGACCACGGTTGTTAACTTCAACCTCTTCATAACCGGTCTGACCGTGCAACACATCTTCATAGTAACGCTCAATGCCTAGCTTACCGATATCATGCGTTGCCGCATAATTGGCTAGTTTGCCGTCATTATTCAGGCGTTCGACATCTTTATCGTTGATTTTCGACACATAGCCGATGACGTGGGTCAGCGCCGAACCGTAAGGATAGTAACGGCGTTTATAGCCTTTAACTTCGACACCCGGAAAACGGTACTGATTGACGGCAAAGCGCGCCACCTGTACTTCAGTCAGGTTAGTTTTCACTGGAATCGAGGTGAAACGGTGTGAACGTGCGCGCTCTTTTCTGAATGCAGCGATATCATCATCGGTCAGATCGACCACGCTGCGCAAAGCGTCCAGCGTTTGCTGCACGTTATCGACTTTCTCCGGCATCATCTCTACCTGATAGATAGTGCGGTTGAGTGCCAGAGGGATGCCGTTACGATCGTAGATAATGCCGCGACTGGGGGCGATAGGCACCAGTTTGATGCGGTTTTCATTAGAACGGGTCTGATAATCGGTAAAACGAACAATTTGCAGATTATACAGGTTGGCGATAAGCACGCCGGTCAGCAGCAAAATTCCCAAAAAGGCGACCAGTGCCCGGCGCACAAACAGTGCGGACTCTGCCGTATAGTCGCGAAAAGAGTTCTGTAGTTTCATCCGCTGCGTTTTCTACTCAAAGCTTTCTTATCACTCACGGTGATAAGGATGGTTGGTGGTAATGCTCCACGCCCGGTACAGACTCTCTGCGACCAGTACGCGAACCAGCGGATGGGGGAGGGTCAGCGCGGAAAGCGACCAGCTTTGTTCTGCCGCTGCTTTACAGGCAGGTGATAACCCTTCAGGCCCGCCAATAAGCAGGCTGACGTCGCGGCCATCAAGCTTCCATCGTTCCAGTTCAGCGGCTAACTGCGGTGTGTCCCAGGGCTTGCCTGGAATGTCGAGGGTGACAATGCGGTTTTTGCCTGCGGCTGCCAGCATCTGCTCACCCTCTTTGTCGAGTATGCGCTTGATGTCCGCGTTCTTGCCGCGTTTCCCGGCCGGAATTTCAATCAGCTCAAAAGGCATATCTTTCGGAAAACGACGCAGGTACTCGGTAAAACCGGTTTGTACCCAGTCCGGCATTTTCGTTCCCACGGCCACAAGTTGCAGCTTCACACATTAACTCCAGAGTTTTTCCAGTTCATACAGGCGACGGCTCTCTTCCTGCATGACATGGACAATAACTTCGCCCAAATCAACGACAATCCAGTCGGCGCTGTTTTCACCTTCTACGCCGAGCGGCAATAGACCAGCAGCACGAGACTCCTGCACAACGTGGTCAGCAATGGACATAACATGACGGCTGGACGTACCCGTACAGATGATCATGCAGTCGGTGATGCTGGATTTGCCCTGAACGTCTAAGGCGATGATGTCCTGACCTTTGAGGTCATCAATTTTGTCGATAACAAAATCCTGGAGTGCTTTACCCTGCAAGTTTTCCCCCTGGGTGAATTAAAAAGATAAAAAACGGTCTGCCAGTATACCTGAACCAGAGGCGATTTCGGGACAATTGTCGCCGAATCGGCTTTCGAAAGTGGGCTATCATCCCACCCTGCGCCGCAGATTGCATCGCCATTTTTGTAAAACAATTTCTACAAAGTCGTGTTTAGCGGAAAAAGTCCGGCTGCGGAGAATATCAGCCTGTCCGGGGCTGTCAATGGGCGCTGCACCTTACATGCAAAAAAACAGAAAAGTCATGCATCCCTGTGCCATATAGCACGGCTATTGAGGACACGTAGAGTTGCGAATGCGTCATTGATTTCAATGGCGCTCCAGCAGCCCTGGTCTACACGAAAATGCCACATCGCCCCGGCTGGCATACCAAGTAAGCGTGCAATTAACAGACTCAACACGCCCTGATGGCTGATGACTAATATATTTTTGTGGTGCTGATATTCAACAAATCCGGCAATAAACCTTTCTACCCGTTGCGAAAACGCCTGAAAACCTTCGCCGTTAGTTGGGACGGCATACTGCCAGTCATTGCACCATGCGCTATAGTTTTCGGCATCTTCTTGCATCAAATCGCGATGATGCCGCATCTCCCAGTCACCAAAAAACATTTCATTAAGCTCAGGGACGGTTTGTACAGGGAGCTGGCGGTCACTGAGAACCAGCCGCGCGGTATGCTGCGCGCGTTCCAGCTCACTACATAAAACCATATCGAAGGGAACATCACGCAACAGGGTATTCAGGCTTTGAGCTTGCTCGATACCGCGTGCAGTCAGTGGCGTCGGCGCATGACCGCTGTACAATCCATCGACATTTGCCTGCGTTTCGCCGTGACGAATTAACCACAGTCGCATCATTCCCTCCGTGATGACAGGTATCAGCGATACAAGCCTTGTTGGTTAATGTAGGTCAATACCGATTCCGGTAACAAATCTTCACATGATTCGCCGTTTTGCAAGCGTTCGCGGATGATGGTCGCCGAGATGTTAAACCACGGCGTTTCAGCGAGGTAAATTTTACCGGCAGACTGAAGGTGCAGATCTTCTGGATTATGCGTCAAATGATCTTCCAGCCACTGCTGGTATTGTGGTTGCGCCATTTCAAGCGGGTAACCGGGACGCCGACAGACAATTAAATGCGCATTGTCGAGAATTGTTTCGTATTCGTACCAGGTGGGAAAAGTCAGCAGTGAATCCTGACCAATAATAAACGCCAGTGGCACATCGTCACCTTGTTCCTGTCGCCACTCTTTGAGTGTTTGCGCAGTGTAAGAGGGGGCATTGCGCTTTAACTCACGTTCATCAAGGGTAAACAGTGGTTTGTCGGCAATAGCCAGTTCAAGCATGTGTTTTCGCTGCGCGCTGTTTGCTTCCGGCTGTGGACGATGCGGAGGAACATTGTTAGGGATGATAGTCACTTGCGTCAGACCAATCAGATTCGCCAGCGTTTCCACGGGTTTAAGATGACCATAGTGCACCGGATCGAAGGTGCCGCCAAACAGAGCCTGTAAAGATTTCATATCAACCATCGATAAATACGTCTGCCAGTGGTTTATGGCACAACAGAAGAGATAATCCCTCCAGATCTGCCCAAACCGACTGGCCGTAATCTTGTTTGAGGGTGAGTTCCGTTCGTGTGAGAAGTTGCACGGCCTGACGTAACTGCGGCTGGCTTAAGCGATTTAATGCCTCGCCCATCATGCCCCGCCGGTTCTGCCAAACGCGATGCTTATCAAACAACGCGCGTAACGGCATATGGGCAGACTGACGTTTCAAATTAACCAGTAACAACAGTTCACGTTGTAATGTGCGCAACAAAATAACCGGCTCGCTGCCTTCCAGACGCAGTTGCTGAAGAATGTGCAATGCGCGCTTGCTTTTGCCCATCAACAAAGCATCGACCCAATGAAAAGGGGTGAAATGCGCGGCATCATTCACTGCCTGCTCAACGCGCGGTAATGTCAGTTTGCCGTCCGGCCAGAGAAGCGATAAACGCTCCAGCGCCTGTGCCAGCGCCAGCAGGTTACCTTCATAACAATAGCAGAGCATCTGATTTGCAGCGTCATCCAGTTCTAAGTTGAGCTGTTTTGCACGCGCAGCAACCCAGCGAGGAAGCTGAGCCTGCTCCGGTGTCTGACAGGTTACCTGCACGCTTCGATTAGCAAGAGCAGTAAACCAGGCAGCATTTTCCTGCGCTTTGCTTAATTTATTGCCGCGCACGATCAGCAGCAAATCGTCATGCAGCAGTCCGGTCAGTGTCAGAAGTTGGTCATTGATCGCCGCATTTGGTCCGTTTTCTGGTAACAGCAGCAATAGCGTTTGTCGACTGGCGAACAGGCTCATGGCCTGGCATAGCGAAAATATCGCATTCCAGTCGGTGTTGGGATCAATGGAAAAAGTGTGGTGTTCTGCAAATCCTTGTGCTGCAGCTACCTGACGAACAGCGTCCTGGCTTTCCTGCAACAACAGAGGATCGTTACCAAGCAAAAGATACGCCGCGCGCAGCCCTTCATTGAGCTGCGCGCGGAGTTGTTCCGGGTACAACCGAATCATCAGTTACCCAGCGTAGTAGAGACGCGTGCAGGCGTTGCTGCAGTATCCGTTGTTTTCGACGTATCTTCGTCGGAACGGATATCCGCAGCGCGGATGCTTGGCAGCTTACGTATCAGCTGTTCGGCAGCACGGTCGTACATCTCTTGAATGATCATGCTTTGCTCATTATCTTTCGCTAACGCCATTTGCGGGTTATCGAAGAACGAACGGAAGACTTTGGCGCTAATCGGGTAGATGTCACGGCCAGGGATCAATACTGACGCGCTGACAGTCATCACCATTTGATATTCAGCGGTTTGACCATTACGGAAAACTGAGGCGGTATCCTGGGAGATTGATACAGCACCCAAACGCAGGGATGGAACATCCTTACGCGTGGTTTCTTTATCAAGCAACTCAACACCGTTCAGACGCAACTGATTACGCACCGCACGGCTTAACGGCCCGTTCGGGTCGCCAGAGTCCAGGATCATGACCTTCATAGTGGAAGGAACCTGCGTGGTATCACGCAGATGCCAGCCACACCCGGCGGTGATTAACACCGCCAGAGATAACAACAATGTTGCCAGATATCGCACGCTTCCTCCCGCGCTTAGCCAACGACCAGATTGAGGAGTTTACCCGGTACGTAAATCACTTTACGCACGGTAACGCCATCAAGATATTTTGCTACCAGATGTTCCTGGCCAGCACGTTCGCGAACCTGTTCTTCCGTTGCATCTACCGGAACGGTGATTTTGGCACGGACTTTACCGTTAACCTGCACCACCACCAGCGTGGAATCTTCCACCATCGCTTTCTCGTCTGCAACCGGCCACGGCGCGTTGTCGATATCGCCTTCGCCTTTCAGTTCCTGCCACAGCGTGAAGCAGATGTGCGGGGTGAACGGGTTAAGCATACGGACAACGGCCAGCAGGGCTTCCTGCATCAGAGCGCGATCCTGCTCGCCATCGGTCGGTGCTTTCGCCAGTTTGTTCATCAGCTCCATAATCGCCGCAATTGCGGTGTTGAAGGTCTGACGACGACCGATATCATCGGTCACTTTAGCGATAGTTTTATGAACATCACGACGTAGAGCTTTCTGATCTTCAGTCAGTGCGTCAACGTTCAGCGCCGCAACATCACCTTTCGCAGTGTGCTCGTACACCAGTTTCCAGACACGTTTCAGGAAGCGGTTAGCCCCTTCAACGCCGGACTCCTGCCATTCGAGAGTCATATCCGCCGGAGAAGCGAACATCATAAACAGACGAACGGTGTCCGCGCCGTAACGTTCAACCATCACCTGCGGGTCGATACCGTTGTTCTTCGACTTGGACATTTTGCTCATGCCGGTATACACCAGTTCATGGCCTGCCGCGTCTTTCGCTTTCACGATACGGCCTTTCTCGTCGCGCTCAACGATAGCATCAACCGGGGAAACCCAGTTACGTTCGCCGTTTTCGCCTACATAGTAGAAGGCATCTGCCAGCACCATACCCTGACACAGCAGCTGTTTCGCTGGCTCGTCAGAGTTCACCATGCCTGCATCACGCATCAGTTTGTGGAAGAAGCGGAAGTAGAGCAGGTGCATGATGGCGTGTTCGATACCACCAATGTAGATATCTACCGGCAGCCAGTAGTTAGCTGCTTTGGAATCCAGCATACCCTCTTTGTACTCCGGGCAAGTGTAGCGCGCATAGTACCAGGAGGACTCCATAAAGGTGTCGAAAGTATCGGTTTCACGCAGTGCCGGCATACCGTTAACGGTGGTTTTCGCCCACTCAGGATCTGCTTTGATCGGGCTGGTAATACCATCCATTACCACATCTTCCGGCAGGATCACCGGCAACTGGTCGTCCGGAGTAGGCATCACAGTGCCGTCCTCCAGCGTCACCATCGGAATCGGTGCGCCCCAGTAACGCTGACGGGAAACACCCCAGTCGCGCAGGCGATAGTTTACTTTACGCTCGCCAACGCCCATTGCCGTCAATTTGTCGGCAATGGCGTTAAAGGCCGCTTCATGGTCAAGACCGTTGAACTCACCAGAGTTGAACAGCACGCCTTTTTCAGTCAGGGCTTGCTGAGAAAGATCTGGCTCAGAGCCGTCAGCAGCCAGGATCACCGGTTTGATGTTCAGGCCGTATTTAGAGGCAAACTCGTAGTCGCGCTGGTCGTGACCCGGAACCGCCATGACTGCGCCAGTGCCGTACTCCATCAATACGAAGTTTGCTGCCCAAACCGGAATTTCTTCGCCCGTTAATGGGTGAACCGCTTTAAAGCCGGTATCGACACCTTTTTTCTCCATTGTCGCCATTTCAGCTTCGGCAACTTTGGTGTTACGGCATTCGTCGATAAAGGACGCCAGTTCAGGATTATTTTCTGCCGCTTTCTGTGCCAGCGGATGACCCGCCGCTACCGCCAGATAAGTACAACCCATAAAGGTGTCCGGGCGGGTAGTGTAAACGGTCAGCGTGTTGTCATAGTCGTTAACGTTGAAGGTGATTTCCACGCCTTCGGAACGACCGATCCAGTTACGCTGCATGGTTTTAACGGTGTCTGGCCAGTGATCCAGTTTATCCAGATCGTTGAGCAGTTCGTCAGCGTAAGCGGTGATTTTGATAAACCACTGCGGGATCTCTTTACGTTCAACTTTGGTATCGCAGCGCCAGCAGCAGCCGTCGATAACCTGTTCGTTCGCCAGTACGGTCTGGTCGTTCGGACACCAGTTGACCGCAGAAGTCTTCTTATATACCAGGCCTTTTTTATACAGCTCGGTGAAGAATTTCTGTTCCCAACGGTAGTATTCCGGCGTACAGGTTGCCAGCTCGCGGCTCCAGTCATAACCAAAGCCCAGCATTTTGAGCTGGTTTTTCATATACGCGATGTTGTCGTACGTCCACGGTGCCGGAGCGGTGTTGTTTTTCACCGCCGCGCCTTCCGCAGGCAGACCAAACGCGTCCCAGCCGATCGGCTGCAGGACGTTTTTGCCCAGCATACGCTGGTAGCGGGCGATCACGTCACCGATGGTGTAGTTACGTACGTGGCCCATGTGTAGTCGACCAGAAGGATAGGGAAGCATAGACAGGCAGTAATACTTCTCTTTGCTCTCGTCTTCGGTTACTTCAAATGTGCGCTTCTCATCCCAATGAAGCTGTACTTTGGATTCTATCTCTTCCGGGCGGTATTGCTCTTGCATGGCAGCCAGTGGTCCTGTTTTCAATACGGCTACAAATGTAGCGTTGAGGTGGTTTTTCAGATCCGCATAGCATAGCCCAAACGTCCGCGTCAAAACAGCCTTTCGCGCACTCGACGTTGAAATGATGCCCGGATTATTCATACATTAATTTACAGAGTTTGTGGGCGTATTAGCAAAGCAAGGAACAAAGAACGTCTATTATTATAGTCAGTTAACGACCCGGGAGATGAAACGATGAACAAGGTTGCTCAATATTACCGTGAACTGGTCGCGTCACTGAGCGAACGCCTGCGTAATGGCGAACGTGATATCGACGCACTGGTGGAACAGGCGCGGGAGCGCGTAATAAAAACAGGGGAGTTAACGCGAACCGAGGTCGATGAGTTGACGCGAGCTGTCAGACGTGACCTGGAAGAGTTCGCCATGAGCTATGAAGAGAGCCTGAAAGAAGAATCTGACAGCGTCTTTATGCGGGTGATAAAAGAAAGCTTGTGGCAGGAGCTGGCAGACATCACCGATAAAACGCAGCTTGAATGGCGCGAAGTTTTCCAGGATCTCAACCATCACGGGGTTTATCACAGCGGAGAAGTGGTAGGGCTGGGGAATCTGGTCTGCGAGAAATGTCACTTCCATCTCCCGATCTACACGCCGGAAGTCCTAACGCTATGCCCGAAATGTGGTCATGACCAGTTCCAGAGACGCCCGTTCGAGCCGTAATGGTAGTGCCGGATGACGTGATACCATCCGGCGAGTTATTAAGCGTAAAATTTAAGCCGTTCAGCCAGTAAATCAACAAAGCCCTGACGATCAACATCGACCATTACAGTGGCATTCGGTTTATTGCCAGTCAGATAATAATAATCAACCACCGTCATACCCTGGGTATATTTCCCCTGTGTTTCCACGCCGACCCAGCGTTCAACGGTGGTGAACAGTTCAGGTTTCAGTAGCCAGGCGATGGTGCATGGGTCATGCAGTGGTGCGCCGACAAAGCCCCATTTTTCGTCTTTATGATATTCGAGGAAGAAATCCAGCAGTTCGGCAACAATGGTTGAAACAGGGTTGCCAATCGCGCGGAAACGCTCGGTGTCCTCAACGTGGATTTGTGCTTTGTGAGTAACATCCAGACCGGCCATCACCACCGGGATCCCTGACTGGAAGACAATTTCTGCCGCTTCCGGGTCAACGTAAATATTAAATTCCGCCGCTGGCGTCCAGTTACCAAGCCCCATTGCACCGCCCATAATCACGATACGGGCGATTTTGCTATGCAGTTCCGGATGGCTATTGAGCAGCAAGGCGACGTTAGTTTGTGGTCCGGTAGAAACAATGGTGACGGGGTCAGCACTTTCGCGCAGCGTTTTCGCCATCAGCTCCACCGCCGTGCAATTTTGCGGCGCAAATGCGGGTTCCGGTAATGCCGGACCGTCCAGCCCACTTTCGCCGTGCACGTTGTCCGCGATAATCAACTCACGCATTAACGGTTTCACCGCGCCGCCTGCTACCGGAATATCGGTGCGATTAAGCAAGGTCAGCATACGCAGAACATTACGTAAGGTTTTTTCTGGTGTCTGGTTTCCGGCGGAGGAAGTAATCGCTTTGACATCAAGCTCTGGCGAGGCGAGGGCGAGAACTATTGCGATAGCGTCATCATGACCTGGGTCGCAATCTAACAGAATTGGCAGTGCCATTGTTGCTCCTTGTTGTGTGCTTCTTTGCGACAAGGGTAACGCCAGGATGTAACAGATACGAGGAGCGAAACGATAAAGCGTGAGATGGCGCGCACTTGGCTATGCGCGCCAGAGGGATTAATGCAGGATTTTCGCGAGGAAGTCTTTCGCGCGGTCCGATTTCGGATCATCGAAGAAAGCGTCTTTCGGCGAGTCTTCGACAATTTTACCCTCATCCATAAAGATCACCCGATTCGCCACTTTGCGGGCAAAGCCCATTTCGTGGGTCACCACCATCATGGTCATTCCTTCGTTCGCCAGTTCGACCATCACGTCCAGTACTTCGTTGATCATCTCCGGATCGAGTGCCGACGTCGGTTCGTCGAACAACATCGCAATAGGATCCATGCACAACGCGCGAGCGATTGCCACACGCTGCTGCTGACCGCCGGAAAGCTGCGCCGGGAACTTATTGGCGTGAGCAGAAAGCCCGACTCGCTCCAGCAATTTCAGTGCTTTTTCACGAGCCGGTGCTTTATCGCGTTTAAGCACTTTCACCTGAGCCAGCGTCAGGTTTTCGATAATCGACAGATGGGGGAACAGTTCAAAATGCTGGAACACCATGCCGACGCGGGATCGCAGCTTTGCCAGATCGGTTTTCTTGTCATTAACCACGATGCCATCCACGGTGATTTCGCCTTGCTGCACCGGTTCGAGGCCGTTGACGGTTTTTATCAGCGTTGATTTACCGGAGCCGGACGGGCCACAAACCACCACCACTTCGCCTTTTTTCACTTCGGTTGAGCAGTCGGTCAGCACCTGAAAGTGACCATACCATTTTGAAACATTTTTCAGGGAAATCATTATGCTGTCCTTCTTTTCAAGTAGCTGACCAACAACGATGCGCTAAGGCTAATAACGAAATAAACAAATCCGGCAAACAGGATCATCTCAACCTGCGTACCATCACGTTCACCAATGGTTGAGGCGGTACGGAAGAAATCGGCCAGAGATAACACATACACCAGCGAGGTATCCTGAAACAGTACGATGCCCTGAGTGAGCAGTAGCGGCACCATTGCACGGAATGCCTGCGGCAGAATAATCAGTTTCATCGACTGCCAGTGGGTCATGCCGAGTGCCAGCGCGGCGCTCGACTGCCCACGGGAGATACTTTGAATACCGGCGCGGATAATCTCGGAATAGTAGGCCGCTTCAAACATCGAAAACGCCACCATGGCAGAAATTAAGCGGATATCTGTTTTTGGTGATAATCCCAGCACGTTTTGCAGAAAACCCGGCACGATCAGGTAAAACCATAGCAGAACCATTACTAATGGGATTGAACGGAACACGTTAACGTAGGCTTTGGCAAACCACGCCACGGGCGCAAAGCTGGACAGGCGCATCACCGCCAGCATGGTGCCCCATAAAATACCAATCACGACTGCCGTGATGGTAATTTTCAGGGTGATCACCAGCCCGTCCAGCAGATACGGCAGGGAAGGAACTATGGAACTCCAGTCAAACTCGTACATTACTTGCCTCCCATGTTGCCGGGCAGGCGAACTTTACGTTCAACCAGCGTCATCACCAGCATGATAACCGCGTTAATCAATACATACGCCAGCGTAATGGCGGTAAACGATTCCCAGGCGTGGGCGGAGTAATCGAGCAATTTACCGGCCTGCGCCGCCATATCCACCAGCCCGATGGTCGAGGCGATGGCGGAGTTTTTCACCAGGTTCATCATCTCGGACGTCATCGGCGGGACGATAACGCGATAAGCGTTAGGCAACAGCACGTAGCGATAAGCCTGTGGTAGCGTCAACCCCATCGCCAGCGCGGCATTTTTTTGCCCACGTGGCAGCGACTGGATCGCGGCGCGCACCTGTTCGCAAACACGAGCGGCGGTAAACAGCCCCAGACAGAGCATGGATGAAAGGAAAAACTGAATATTGGGATCCAGCTCGGCCTTAAACCACATGCCGATCTTCTCCGGCAGTAGCTCCGGGATCACCAGATACCAGGTAAAGAACTGCACAATCAGTGGCACGTTGCGGAACAGTTCGACATACAACGTACCCAGACCGGAGAGAAAACGGTTAGGAACGGTACGCAAAATGCCGAATAACGAGCCGACGAGGAAAGCGATAATCCAGGCGCAGATCGACAGAGCGATCGTCACCTGAAAGCCGCTCCAGATCCAGCCGAGATAGGTGGTGTTGCCGAACGGGGCTTGTTGTAAAAAAATACCCCAGTTCCAGTCTATAGACATAAATCTACTCCAGAAAAAAGAGGGTAGCAGCGTTAACTGCTACCCTCGAAGATTGTTACCCAGCGTATTGCGGTTTTCAGGCCCGATGGGGAACGACCATCAGGCGTATAGTCTGTCCGTGCTACGTAACAATCGAGAGGGCTGGAATTTCCGCCCCTGGTTCTTGTAATTAGTTCAGTGCCTTGTCATTCGGTTCTTTGAACAGTGCTTTCATTTCGTCTGACAGTTCGAAATTCATGTTCAGGTTTTTTGGCGGAATTGGATTTTTGAACCACTTATCAAACCATTTTTCCGCTTCACCGGAGGTCTGCACCTGAGCGATGGTGTCATCCATCAGCTTTTTGAACTGCGGATCATCTTTACGCAACATGCAACCGTAAGCTTCCTGAGACTGCGGTTTGCCGACGATATCCCAGTTGTCTGGTTTCTTCGCTTTCGCACGTTCACCGGCCAGCAAGGCGTCATCCATCATAAAGGCAACGGCACGACCGCTTTCCAGGGTGCGGAAAGAGTCACCGTGATCTTTGGCGCTGATAATGCGCATATTCATTTTTTGCTCTTCATTCAGTTTGTTGAGCAAAACTTCAGAGGTGGTGCCGGAAGTGACGACTACGGCTTTATCTTTCAGATCGGCAAAATCTTTAACATCGCCACCTTTTTTGGTCAGCAGGCGCGTACCGACCACGAAAATGGTGTCAGAGAAAGCCGCCTGTTTCTGGCGTTCGAGGTTGTTGGTGGTAGAACCACATTCAAAATCGAAAGTGCCGTTTTGCAGCAGTGGAATACGGTTTTGTGAGGTGATCGGAATCAGTTTCACCTGCAAGTCCGGTTTGTTGAGTTTCTTTTTCACTGCTTCAACAATGGCGTTGGAGTAATCCTGCGAGTAACCCACCACTTTTTGCTGATTGTCGTAATAAGAGAAAGGTACTGAAGATTCACGGTGACCGACGACAATCACGCCGTTTTTGGCGATTTTGTCCAGCGTACTGCCCGCTGCCGGGGCAGCGTCTTCTGCCTGTGCCAGTCCAGCAGAAAGCGCCAGGGCCAGGATTGCTGTGGCAGGTTTACGTAATTGCATATCCAACTCCTTTATCTCCTGCGTTAAGAACGCATGGATACCCGTTGTGAGTGTTTGTGTTGTTATCGTCTGCAACTTTATTGTGCAGTGTTGTGCCTGTTAGGTAACATTTAGTTTGGCTAAATGTAAAGATATTGCTGTTTTATTGTTTGTTTTTGCGAGATGTACCGCACCATTCCGAAGCAAAATTCTTAAAATGCACCTTTTTGGTGCTATTGCTGTATTGCTGTGGTGCAACCGGGTTGCGCTAATGCCGGTTCAGGGTTTGCCTTGTATAACAAAGCAATAGATGTGCCAAAGTTGGATAGGGGAATTTTGTTATCCGGATAACGCACTGATGCCGCATCCGGCGAGCGTGCCGAAATACGGGATGTATTCCGGCACGATAAGAAGGGGTTATTTACGTCGCTGACGCAGGCTCATCAACACAGCGGCAAAACCAAACAGTGCCGTCAGCACCCACAGCGGCCAGTTGCCGGTACGTGCGTAAGGTGTGAGTCCGGTGGTCGGCGTCACGTGAGTGGTTAACACCTCGCGGGTGAACTGCGGGATCATCGCCTGAATCTCACCCTGCGGGCCAATCACCGCTGTAATGCCGTTGTTGGTGCTGCGCAACAGTGGGCGCGCCAGCTCCAGCGCACGCATTCGCGCCATCTGGAAGTGCTGCCACGGGCCAATAGACTTGCCGAACCACGCATCGTTGGAGATAGTCAGCAGATAGTCGGTATCCGGGCGGAAGTTATCGCGCACTTGCTCGCCGAGAATGATCTCGTAGCAAATAGCCGCAGTAAGCTCAATACCATTCACCGACAGCGGCGGCTGGATATATGGTCCACGGCTGAATGAGGACATCGGCAGATCAAAGAACGGCGCTAACGGACGCAGAATCGACTCCAGCGGGACAAACTCGCCAAACGGCACCAGATGGTTTTTGTTATAGCGATCGGCTGATTCGTAGCTGTACGGTGCACCTTTACCCAGCGTGATGATGGTGTTGTAGGTATCGTAGCGGTTCTGTTTATTGAGACGCGCGTCAACAATCCCGGTTACCAGCGAGCTACCTTTATCGCGCAACTCACCGTCCAGTGCTTTGAGGAACTGTTGCTGATTAATTTCCAGATCGGTTATCGCCGACTCCGGCCAGATAATCAACGATGATTTGCCCATCAGCGGTGCCGTTGCGTTGTAGTAAATCTTCAGCGTATTAAGAAGCTGGCCTTCGTCCCATTTCAGCGATTGCGGAATATCGCCCTGAACCATCGAAACCTGAATGGTTTTCTCCGGTTGCGGGGTAAACCACAGGATGTAACGCAGCGGGAAGGGAAGTGCGAACAGCACGACGGCCACCACCAGCGGACGCCAGTTGCGTTTGACCAACGCCAGCGCCAGCAGGCCGCTTACCATCATCAGCAGGAAGTTAATGGCTTCCACGCCCATTATCGGTGCCAGTCCTTTTAACGGGCCGTCAATCTGGCTATAGCCGAACTGTAACCACGGGAAGCCGGTCAGCACCCAACCGCGCAGAAACTCGGTCACTTGCCAGAGAGCAGGGGCGGCAATCGCCACGCGCAGCCAGGTTGTTTTTGGCCACAGACGCGACAGCACGCCAGCAAATAGTCCGGTATACAGCGACAAATACGCCGCCAGCAGCACCACCAGGAAGATGTTAACCGGGCCAGGCATTCCACCAAAGGTCGCGATGCTGACATAGACCCAGTTAATACCGCTGCCAAAGAGGCCAAATCCCCAGCAAAAGCCAATAGCGGCAGACTGGAGTGGACGGCGGTTAAAGGTCAACGTCTGAAGCCCCATCAGCGAAACAATCGCCGCAGGCCAGACGTCGTAAGGAGAGAAGGCCAGCGTTCCGCAGGCACCGAATAATAACGCCAGCAGCAGGCGAATGCGCTGGCGTTCAATTAATGAGGCAAAAGCCATGTAGTTATCTATCCAGTTTCGGTTTTATTCATCCAGCTTCGGCTGGGGTGAGTCATCCGGGATTTTGACATGAACCTGAATAATACGCCGACTGTCAGCCATCGCCACTTTGAACTGGTAACCGTCGATGTCGATGGTTTCACCACGTGCCGGAAGATGCCCAAACGCCTGCATCACCAGACCACCGATAGTGTCGACCTCTTCATCGCTAAAGTGAGTGCCGAACGCTTCGTTGAAGTCTTCAATGGAAGCCAACGCGCGCACGGTCCAGGTATGACGACTCAGCTGACGGAAGTCGATATCATCTTCTTCGTCATACTCGTCTTCAATCTCACCAACAATCAGTTCCAGGATGTCTTCAATGGTCACCAGACCGGAAACCCCACCGAATTCGTCAATGACGATCGCCATGTGGTAACGCTGAGAGCGAAACTCTTTCAGCATCCGGTCTACGCGCTTACTTTCAGGAACGACAACCGCCTGACGTAACACTTTGTCCATGCTGAAGGCTTCAGCATCGCTGCGCATAAACGGCAGCAAGTCTTTCGCCATCAGAATCCCTTCAATGTGATCTTTGTCTTCGCTAATCACCGGGAAACGTGAGTGGGCGGACTCGATGATGACATCAAGGCATTCGTCCAGCGTCTGGTTGCGTTTCAGGGTAATCATCTGGGAGCGGGGGATCATGATGTCGCGGACGCGTTGGTCTGCGATGTCCATCACCCCTTCGAGCATATCGCGCGTATCTTCGTCGATAAGGTCGTTCTGCCCGGAATCACGGATCAGCGCCAGCAGTTCGTCACGGTTTTTCGGTTCACCGTGGAAAAGTTGGCTGAGTAACAGGGAGAAAAATCCCTTCTTGTTGCTTATCGTGTCACTACTGTGTGAATTGTCGTCGCTCATGGCGTCGTATGGGTTCTCATGTTAGTTAATCAAAACGCCGTCGTTAATCACCAACGGCGGGGACATCTGCCAGTCAAATGCCTGGCAAATTATTCTTTCTCGGCAATGTACGGATCCTCATAGCCCAGAGCAAGCATAATCTCTGTTTCGAGGGCTTCCATTTCTTCTGCTTCGTCATCTTCGATGTGATCGTAACCTAACAAATGCAGACTGCCGTGCACCACCATATGCGCCCAGTGCGCCTCCAGTGGTTTGCCTTGCTCCTGTGCTTCCTTCTCAACCACCTGACGGCAGATAACCAGATCGCCCAGCAGCGACATCTCCATGCCAGGCGGCACTTCAAACGGGAAGGAGAGCACGTTGGTGGGCTTATCCTTACCGCGATAGGTCAGATTCAGACTGTGGCTTTCGGCGGTATCGACCAGGCGAATAGTCACTTCCGATTCTTCCTGAAACTGCGGGATCACCGCATTCAGCCATGTTTGAAACTGGCTCTCTTCCGGTAGCCCGGAATTATCTTCACATGCCAGTTGTAAATCGAGGATCACCTGACTCATTTTTGTTCCTGTTCTTCGCGCTTGCGTTCTGCTGCCAGCGCCGCTTTACGTTTTTGTTCGGCTTCTTCCCAGGCTTCATAAGCGTTAACGATACGCGCCACCACCGGGTGACGAACCACGTCTTCGCTGTGGAAGAAGTTAAAGCTGATCTCTTCGACATCGGCCAGCACTTCGATGGCATGACGTAAGCCTGATTTAGTATTACGCGGCAGGTCGATCTGTGTGACGTCGCCGGTGATAACCGCTTTTGAGTTAAAACCGATACGGGTCAGGAACATCTTCATCTGTTCGATGGTGGTGTTCTGGCTCTCATCAAGAATGATAAACGCGTCGTTCAGCGTACGACCACGCATATAGGCCAGCGGCGCGACTTCGATAACGTTGCGCTCAATCAGCTTCTCGACTTTCTCAAAGCCCAGCATTTCAAACAGCGCGTCGTACAGCGGGCGCAGATACGGGTCTACTTTCTGGCTTAAATCGCCAGGCAGGAAGCCCAGTTTCTCACCGGCTTCGACCGCCGGACGAGTCAGCAGAATACGGCGAATTTCCTGACGCTCCAGGGCATCAACTGCCGCAGCCACTGCCAGGTAGGTTTTACCCGTACCCGCCGGGCCAACGCCGAAGGTAATGTCATGGTCGAGAATATTGGCGATGTACTGCGCCTGGTTTGGCGTGCGCGGCTTAATTACGCCGCGTTTGGTTTTGATATTGACCGCTTTGCCGTACTCCGGCACGCTCTCCGCGCTTTGCTCCAGTACCCGCGCTTCTTTAATCGCAAGGTGGATCTGTTCCGGTTCGATATCCTGAATCTGACCGCGCATCGGGGCAGTATCGACATACAGGCTACGCAGAATGTCTGCCGCAGCGGTGACGCAAATCGGACGGCCGGTCAGTTTAAAGTGGTTATCGCGGCGATTGATCTCGATGCCGAGACGGCGTTCGAGCTGCTTGATGTTGTCATCAAACGGGCCGCACAGGCTCAACAGACGCGCGTTGTCTGCTGGCTCCAGGGTGATTTCGCGAGTGTCTATGTTCAAACCGTTCCTCTTATCTGTATGCCGCCGGAAGCTGAACATTCACCGGCCTATAAGGAAATTATTCACGCCACAGGAAAAAGGCGCAAGCATTGCGGTAAAGATGGGGATAAAGAGAGAAAAAACAAGGCCCACCGGAACGGCGGGCCTGAGAATTACGGCTGATAATAACCCACGCCAAGGTCGTTTTCTTTGCGAGTACGGGCAATCACCGATTCCGGCGTTTCTGCCACACGCAGACCCATTTCATCTTCAGTTCGCACCACTTTACCGCGTAGAGAGTTCGGGTAGACGTCGGTAATTTCTACATCGACGAATTTACCGATCATATCCGGTGTGCCCTCGAAGTTGACCACGCGGTTATTTTCTGTACGTCCAGAAAGCTCCATGATGCTCTTACGTGAAGTCCCTTCTACCAGAATACGCTGGGTGGTGCCGAGCATCCGGCGGCTCCATGCCATCGCTTGCTGATTGATACGTTCTTGCAGAATATACAGACGCTGTTTCTTCTCTTCTTCCGGAACATCATCAACCATATCGGCGGCTGGTGTACCCGGACGTGCAGAGAAGATAAAGCTGTAGCTCATGTCGAAATTGACGTCGGCAATCAGCTTCATCGTTTTCTCGAAGTCTTCGGTGGTTTCGCCAGGGAAGCCAACGATGAAGTCAGAACTGATCTGAATATCCGGACGCGCCGCACGCAGTTTACGGATGATCGCTTTGTACTCCAGCGCCGTGTGGGTACGCCCCATCAGGTTCAGAATGCGATCGGAACCGCTCTGTACCGGCAGGTGCAGGAAACTCACTAGCTCCGGTGTATCGCGATACACTTCGATAATATCGTCGGTAAATTCGATCGGATGGCTGGTGGTAAAGCGAATACGATCGATCCCGTCGATGGCGGCAACCAAACGCAGCAGATCGGCAAACGATCCGGTGGTGCCGTCGTAGTTCTCACCACGCCAGGCGTTCACGTTCTGACCGAGCAGGTTGACTTCACGCACGCCCTGCGCAGCAAGCTGAGCGATCTCAAACAGAATATCGTCAGACGGACGGCTTACCTCTTCACCACGGGTGTAAGGCACCACGCAGTAGGTGCAATATTTATTGCAGCCTTCCATGATGGAGACAAACGCGGTCGGCCCTTCGGCGCGCGGTTCCGGCAGACGGTCGAACTTCTCGATTTCCGGGAAGCTGATATCTACAACCGGGCTGCGGTCGCCGCGCACGGAGTTGATCATCTCCGGCAGGCGGTGCAGCGTTTGCGGCCCAAAAATAATATCGACATAGTGGGCGCGCTGGCGAATGTGCTCGCCTTCTTGCGATGCCACGCAGCCACCGACGCCGATAATCAGGTCTGGATTCTTCTCTTTTAACAGTTTCCAGCGACCCAACTGATGGAAGACTTTTTCCTGAGCCTTCTCGCGGATTGAGCAGGTGTTCAGCAGCAGCACATCCGCTTCTTCCGCCACGTCGGTCAGTTGATAGCCGTGGGTGGCATCCAGCAGATCGGCCATCTTCGATGAATCGTACTCGTTCATCTGACAGCCCCAGGTTTTAATATGGAGTTTTTTGGTCATCGACTTGCTCTTGCGAAATAGTAGCCAGGAATGCAGGGCGCATAGTGTAATGCTTTGCTGCCGTTGTGACCAGTATGAGCGTTATCAGCCCTTGGGGGTAAAAATCCTGTAAACTTAAAGCATATTGCTAACAGGATGATTGACCATGACAAATCAACCAACGGAAATTGCCATTGTCGGCGGAGGAATGGTCGGCGGCGCACTGGCGCTGGGGCTGGCACAGCACGGATTTGCGGTAACGGTAATCGAGCACGCAGAACCCGCGCCGTTTGTGGCCGACAGCCAGCCGGACGTGCGTATTTCAGCGATTAGCGCCGCGTCGGTGTCTCTGCTTAAAGGTTTAGGCGTCTGGGATGCGGTACAGGCCATGCGTTGCCATCCTTATCGCAGACTGGAAACGTGGGAGTGGGAAACGGCGCATGTGGTGTTTGACGCAGCCGAATTAAAGCTGCCTCTGCTGGGCTATATGGTGGAAAACACCGTTCTGCAACAGGCGCTGTGGCAGGCGCTGGAAGCGCATCCGAAAGTAACGTTACGTGTGCCAGGCTCGCTGATTGCGCTGCATCGCCATAATGATCTTCAGGAGCTGGAACTGAAGGGCGGTGAAACGATCCGCGCGAAACTGGTGATTGGTGCCGACGGCGCAAATTCGCAGGTGCGGCAGATGGCGGGAATTGGCGTTCATGCCTGGCAGTATGCGCAGTCGTGTATGTTGATTAGCGTACAGTGTGAGAACGATCCCGGCGACAGCACCTGGCAGCAGTTTACCCCGGACGGCCCACGCGCGTTTCTGCCGCTGTTTGATAACTGGGCGTCGCTGGTGTGGTATGACGCTCCGGCGCGCATTCGCCAGTTGCAGAATATGAATATGACGCAGTTGCAGGCGGAAATCGCGAAGCATTTCCCGTCGCGTCTGGGTTATGTGACGCCGCTTGCCGCAGGCGCTTTTCCGCTGACGCGTCGCCATGCGTTGCAGTATGTTCAGCCGGGGCTGGCGCTGGTGGGCGATGCCGCGCACACCATCCATCCGCTGGCGGGGCAGGGGGTGAATCTTGGTTATCGTGATGTCGATGCTCTGATTGATGTTCTGGTCAACGCCCGCAGCTACGGCGAAGCATGGGCCAGTTATCCGATCCTCAAACGTTACCAGATGCGGCGCATGGCGGATAACTTCATTATGCAGAGCGGTATGGATCTGTTTTATGCCGGATTCAGCAATAATCTGCCGCCGCTGCGTTTTATGCGTAATCTTGGTTTGATGGCGGCGGAGCGTGCTGGCGTACTGAAACGTCAGGCGCTGAAATATGCGTTAGGGTTGTAGCGTAACGGTTGATATCAAAGCTACAAAAGCGTGCGGACGATCCCCTCGCCCCTCGGGGAGGGGTTAGGGTGAGGGGGAAAACCGCGCCTGAGTGTGCTTCCAGGCTGGTTTGCCCTGAACCGTGAGCCAAATTCAAATTAGCTGTATCAACATCGCATTCGACATTGAATATACACAGAAAAGCAAAAAGCTCGCCGAAGCGAGCTTTTTTAATGTGGCTGGGGTACGAGGATTCGAACCTCGGAATGCCGGAATCAGAATCCGGTGCCTTACCGCTTGGCGATACCCCAACTGGGTGCACTTACGATGTAAGCGTCTTGAATAAATTGGCTGGGGTACGAGGATTCGAACCTCGGAATGCCGGAATCAGAATCCGGTGCCTTACCGCTTGGCGATACCCCAACAAATTGGTTTTTGAATTTGCCGAACGTATTCGACACATTCAGAATTTGGTGGCTACGACGGGATTCGAACCTGTGACCCCATCATTATGAGTGATGTGCTCTAACCAACTGAGCTACGTAGCCAGATTGTTTCTTCGATGGCTGGGGTACCTGGATTCGAACCAGGGAATGCCGGTATCAAAAACCGGTGCCTTACCGCTTGGCGATACCCCAATAACCGGGCGGTGAACCGCTTACTCGAAGAAGATGGCTGGGGTACCTGGATTCGAACCAGGGAATGCCGGTATCAAAAACCGGTGCCTTACCGCTTGGCGATACCCCATCCGTACAACGCTTTCTGGTGAATGGTGCGGGAGGCGAGACTTGAACTCGCACACCTTGCGGCGCCAGAACCTAAATCTGGTGCGTCTACCAATTTCGCCACTCCCGCAAAAAAAAGATGGTGGCTACGACGGGATTCGAACCTGTGACCCCATCATTATGAGTGATGTGCTCTAACCAACTGAGCTACGTAGCCATCTTTTTTTTCGCGTTACCTTATCGGCGTTGCGGGGCGCATTATGCGTATAGAGCCTTGCAGCGTCAACCTCTTTTTCAAGGAAAATTGCTCGAAAGTGACTGTTTGGTTAGGTTGCGAACAGCGTGGCGCTATATTCGTCAATTATTGTTTACTTTGTGTTTTTTCCCCACCCTACAGCCATTCTTTTGTCGTACAGGATGAAATTCGGAATTCAACAATAGTGGTGGGAAATTAATCTATGAAGTACTGGCCTACAGTGATGAATTGTCAAACAGTGATGTGGCAAACCCGGAACATTTCCTCACTGCGTATCAGAATCAACAAGCTCCCCAGTAACTGAAATTGCCCCGGAATTCTCCGGGGCGTTAATACACTTCTTATTTATATGCCGACTGGTGAACGCCGACCGCGCGGCCAGACGGATCGTCCATTTTCTTGAACGCTTCATCCCACTCGATCGCTTTGGCAGAAGAACAGGCGACGGATGGGCCGCCCGGTACGCACTCAGCGGCGCTCGGAAGCGGGAACAATTCTTCAAAGATTTCCCGGTACAGATACGCTTCTTTTGAGGTCGGTGTGTTGTACGGGAAGCGGAAGCGGGCGGTTTCCAGTTGTTGATCAGAAACTTGCTGCGCCGCCACTTCTTTCAGGGTGTCGATCCAGCTATAACCGACGCCATCCGAGAACTGCTCTTTCTGCCGCCAGGCCACGCTTGCGGGCAAATACGATTCAAAACATTCACGCAGGATGTGTTTTTCCATTTTGCCGTTGCCGCACATTTTATCCTGTGGGTTAATGCGCATTGCCACATCGAGGAATTTCTTGTCGAGGAACGGAACGCGTGCTTCCACGCCCCAGGCTGACATCGCTTTGTTGGCGCGCGCGCAGTCATACATATGTAGAGCCAGCAGTTTACGTACTGTCTCTTCATGTAGCTCTTTGGCGTTCGGCGCTTTGTGGAAGTAAAGATAACCACCAAACACTTCGTCAGAACCTTCACCGGACAGCACCATTTTAATGCCCATCGCCTTGATCTTACGCGACATTAAATACATCGGTGTTGAAGCACGAATAGTCGTCACGTCATACGTTTCGATGTGGTAAATCACGTCGCGGATGGCATCGAGACCTTCCTGTACGGTGAAGTGAATTTCATGATGTACAGTACCCAGATAGTTTGCCACTTCCTGTGCCGCTTTCAGATCCGGTGAACCCGGCAGACCCACGGCAAAAGAGTGCAACTGCGGCCACCAGGCTTCGGAACGTTCCTGATCTTCCACGCGACGGGCGGCGTATTTCTTGGTGATAGCGGAAATAATTGAGGAATCCAGACCACCAGAGAGCAGCACACCGTAAGGCACATCAGACATCAGATGGCTTTTCACGGAATCTTCCAGTGCCTGACGTAGCTCGTTTTTGTCGGTCACGTTATCTTTCACCGCATCGTAGTCGAACCAGTCACGGTGATAATAAGAACGGATTTCGCCGTCCTGACTCCACAAATAGCTCCCCGCCGGGAACTCTTTAATCGTGCGGCAAACCGGCACGAGGGCTTTCATTTCTGAGGCCACATACAGCTGACCGTGTTCGTCATAGCCCATATACAGCGGGATGATCCCCAGATGGTCGCGACCAATCAGGTATGCATCTTTTTCGCTGTCGTACAGGGCAAAGGCAAACATGCCCTGCAAATCGTCAAGAAATTCCGCCCCTTTTTCCTGATATAGCGCGAGGATCACTTCGCAGTCAGATCCGGTCTGGAACTGGTAACGATCGCCATACTCAGCACGCAGTGCCTGGTGGTTGTAGATTTCACCGTTTACTGCCAGCACATGAGTTTTTTGTTGGTTGTAGAGAGGTTGCGCCCCCGCGTTAACGTCAACAATTGACAGACGTTCGTGAGCGAGAATGGCGTTATCGCTGGCATAAATACCGGACCAGTCCGGGCCACGATGACGCATCAGGCGTGACAGCTCGAGTGCTTTTTTACGCAGTTCAACTGCGTCTGTTTTGATATCGAATACGCCAAAAATTGAACACATAACCTTCTCCGTTAACCTGGTATTTGTTGCTTGTTGTGTTTGCTTGTTTAAAAAAATGCCGCAAAGCAGCACTGTGCGCAAGCGATTTGGCGGTGGAAAAATAAAAAACGTAATGGTGATTGCTGATTGATGAAAAAGGGTAGGGTATGGTGGCGTGTTTATTGATGAATCGATAATTTTTAGCGGGTTTTATTGAATGGTTATATTTTACGGGGGCCAAATTGCTGACAAAGTGCGATTTGTTCATGCCGGATGCGGCGTGAACGCCTTATCCGGCCTACAAAAGCATGAAAATTCAATGTATTGCAGGAGCTGCGTAGGCCTGATAAGCGTAGCGCATCAGGCAGTTTGGCGTTTGTCATCAGAGCCAACCACGTCCGCAGACGTGGGTGGTATTCAGATAACGTCGATTTCAGCGACTGACGGGTAAATCCAGCTTGGGCGGAACGGCATACTGTCGATATCGTCAAGCGACGAAACACCAGAGAGCACAAGAATCGTCTCCAGACCGGCCTGGAAGCCCGCCAGAATATCGGTACGCAAGTTATCGCCGACAATCACCGTTTCTTCCGAATGCGCCTGCATTTTGTTTAATGCCGCGCGGATGATCCACGGACTCGGCTTTCCAACATAGAACGGTTTGCGCCCGGAGATTTTCTCGATCCCTGCACACAACGCGCCACAGGCGGGATAAAAACCGCGCCCGTGGGTGTCCGGGTTGGTGGCGATAAAGCGTGCACCGTTAGCGACGAAATAGGCTGCTTTATGCATCATGTCCCAGTTGTAGGAACGCGTTTCGCCAACAATCACAAAATCAGGGTTCACATCGGTAATAGTGAAACCGGCTTTGTACAGTTCATGAATCAGTGCGCCTTCGCCCACCACATACGCTTTCTTGCCTTCCTGGCGACGCAGGAAATCGGCGGTCGCCATCGCGGAGGTATAAAACACGCTATCCGGTACATCGACACCAGCAGTGGCAAAGCGGTTCGCCAGATCTTGCCCGGTCTGCGAAGGATAGTTGGTCAGCAACACCAGCGGCAGGCCTTTATCCATAATCCCGTGCAAAAATTCCGCTGCACCCGGTACGGCGACGTTATCGTGCATCAGCACGCCGTCGATATCGCAAATTACATTTTTAATGGTCATGGACTACCCAGAATATTGACAACAATAAGCGCCACTATAAAAGCACATCAATTTTCCAGCAAATGCTGGAGCAAAATACCGTTGAGCATGGCGCGTTTTACCAGCGCAAAAGCGCCGATTGCCGAGCGGTGATCCAACTCAGAACGTACCACCGGTAGATTAGTACGAAACGCCTTCAGCGCCTGGGTATTAATGCAGCTTTCAATAGCAGGGAGCAGCACTTTATCGGCTTCGGTGATTTCTCCAGCAATAACAATTTTTTGCGGATTAAATAAGTTGATAGCAATGGCGATGGTTTTACCCAGATGACGACCGACATATTCAATCACTTCCGAGGCCAGGCTATCGCCTTTGTTCGCGGCTTTGCAGATAGTTTTGATGGTGCAGTCGTCCAGTGGCACACGGCTCTGGTAGCCCTGCTTTAATAAATTCAACACCCGTTGTTCAATGGCAGCGTTGGCAGCGATAGTTTCCAGGCAGCCGAAGTTGCCACAGTGGCAGCGTTCTCCCAGCGGTTCAACCTGAATATGACCAATTTCACCGACGTTGCCGTTGCGGCCGATAAAAATGCGCCCGTTAGAGATGATTCCAGCCCCCGTTCCGCGATGCACGCGCACCAGAATGGAGTCTTCGCAATCCTGACTTGCACCGAAGTAGTGCTCTGCCAGCGCCAGACTACGGATATCGTGGCCGACAAAACAGGTCACTTTAAAACGCTCTTCCAGTGCTTCTACCAGCCCCCAGTTTTCCACCTGAATATGCGGCATGTAATGAATTTTGCCGCTGTCCGGGTCAACAAGCCCAGGCAGGATCACGGAAATCGCGATCAGCTCGCGCAGTTTGCGCTGGTAGCTATCAATAAACTGAGCAATGGCATTCAGCAGGGCATGTTCCAGCGTCTGCTGGGTTCGTTCAGGCAGCGGGTAATGTTCTTCTGCCAGCACTTTGCTACTGAGATCAAACAGGGTGATGGTGGCATCGTGACGACCAAGTCGTACGCCGATAGCGTGGAAATTACGAGTTTCAGTGACGATGGAGATAGCGCGGCGGCCTCCGGTGGAGGCCTGCTGATCGACTTCTTTGATCAGCCCGCGCTCGATAAGCTGACGTGTAATTTTGGTTACGCTGGCGGGGGCAAGCTGGCTTTGCTCAGCAATCTGAATTCGCGAGATTGGCCCGAACTGGTCAATCAGGCGATAAACCGCCGCGCTGTTAAGCTGTTTTACGAGATCAACATTACCTATCTGAGCTTGTCCGCCTGGTGTCATACTTTCTCTTATTGAGTTACGACCTCGTTACCATTAACGATGGTCTTAGTGATTTTAAAATCAGGTGTGAATGCGGTCAGGTTGGCCACTTTGCCTGCGGCGAGCGTGCCGAGACGTTTTTCAACGCCAATTGCACGTGCCGGGTAGAGCGTCGCCATACGCAAAACTTCATCCAGTGCGATACCGCAATGTTCGACCAGATTGCGCACGCCTTCAATCATGGTTAAGGATGAACCACTTAACGTACCATTTTCATCCACACAAAGTCCGTTGCGGTAGTATATTGTTTTACCCGCAAAAATGAACTGTTCAATATTGGCGCCTGCTGGTGCAGTAGCGTCGGTGACCAGACACAGTTTGTCGCCTTTCAGACGCTTGGCGTTGCGGATGTTAGCGTAATCAACGTGCAAGCCATCGGCAATAATACCGCAATAAATGTCGGCGTCATCGAGGATCGCGCCCGCCAGACCTGGCTCGCGACCGGTAATATACGGCATCGCGTTGTACAGATGGGTGGCAAAGGTAATCCCTGCGCGGAAACCGGCTTTCGCTTCTTTCAGTGTTGCGTTGGAGTGACCGGCAGAAACTACAATCCCGGCATTTGCCAGTTTGCTGATCACTTCCGCAGGAACCATTTCCGGTGCCAGGGTAACTTTAGTAATCACATCAGCGTTTTCGCACAGGAAATCAACCAGCGCAGCATCGGGTTTACGCACGAAGTTCGGGTTATGAGTGCCTTTTTTCACCAGGTTCAGCCACGGACCTTCCAGATGCAAACCTAGCGCCTGGTTCGGATGGTTTGCCAGGTACTCACGCATTACGCGCACACCCTGTTTCATCAGGTCATCGCTGGTAGTGATAAGTGTCGGCAGATAGTTAGTACAGCCTGATTTCTCATTGGCTTTCTGCATGATTTCCAGCGTTTCAACGCTTACCGCTTCCGCAGTGTCGTTGAACTGCACGCCGCCGCAGCCGTTTAACTGCACATCAATAAAACCGGGGGAGAGAATGGCTCCGTTCAGTGAACGTTGTTCAATCTCTGGCGGCAGTTCCGCTACCGGACAGACACTTTTAATCAGGCCATCAGCGATAACAACCGCGTGGTCATCAAGAAATTCGTGACCGGTAAAGATCCGGCCCTGGGTTAATGCATACATTCCGACCCCCGATTTTAAAAATAATATTGCCCTGAGCAAGGTGTCAGGGCAGGGATAACAATTACAGACCTTTGATATTTTCTGCTTCTAATTCATTGAAATATCTTAAAGTCTTAACTTTCAGCTCCATGGTGGAAGGTTCATCGCACACCATGATCGCTTTCGGATGCAGTTGCAGACAGCTGATGGTCCACATATGGTTAACGCAACCTTCAACTGCGGCTTGCAGCGCCAGTGCTTTCTGGCTACCCAGAACCAGAATCATCACTTCTTCGGCATCCAGCAATGTACCAACACCGACAGTCAGAGCATATTTTGGCACCTGATTGACATCGTTATCAAAGAAACGAGAGTTAGCAACGCGAGTGTCATGAGTTAGGGTTTTGATACGGGTGCGAGAAGCCAGGGAGGAGGCTGGTTCGTTAAATGCGATGTGACCGTCGTTACCTACGCCGCCCATAAACAGATGAATTTTACCGTAAGAGCGGATTTTTTCTTCATACTGGCGGCACTCGGCGTCGATATCCGGGGCGTTACCGTTGAGAAGGTTGATATTTTCTGCTGGAATATCAACGTGATCGAAGAAATTACGGTGCATAAAGCTGTAGTAACTTTCCGGATGCTCTTTCGGCAGACCGACATATTCATCCATGTTGAAGGTGACAACGTGCTTAAAGCTGACCTGGCCTGCTTTATGCATTTCGACTAACGCTTTATAGGTGGTCATCGGTGTGCCGCCAGTCGGCAGACCGAGCACGAACGGACGATCGGCAGTCGGTTTGAACGCGTTGATACGATTAACGATATGGCGAGCAGCCCATTTGCCGACCTGTTCAGCGGTAGTCAGGGGGATCAGTCTCATTATTCACCTCAATAAGTAAAATGTAAGCCGTTGGCGGATTAGGCATCTTTAAGCGTAACCTGGATTTGCGCAGACAGGCGTTAATCCGACCTGATTTTTTGAATGATAAAATAAGTTTTCTGGTTTAGCCAGTAAAAGGGAGTGATGATAACGATATTTGGTGACAAAACTCACAAAAGACACGCGTTTAATTTGCGGTACGAATTAATTTTTTACACACTCTGTAGCAGATGATCTAACAATATGATTACAGAACATCGGCAGTACAGTTTGCAGCAAAATAAAAAACGGCTTTAAACGAGCCAAATAGGGTTCTCGTAGGGGGAATAAGATGAATATTTTAGGGTTTTTTCAGCGACTCGGTAGGGCGTTACAGCTCCCTATCGCAGTACTGCCGGTGGCGGCGCTGTTGCTGCGATTCGGTCAGCCAGATTTACTTAACGTTGCGTTTATTGCCCAGGCGGGCGGCGCGATTTTTGATAACCTCGCATTAATCTTCGCCATCGGCGTGGCATCCAGCTGGTCCAAAGACAGCGCAGGTGCGGCGGCGCTGGCGGGTGCGGTAGGTTACTTTGTGTTAACCAAAGCGATGGTGACCATCAACCCGGAAATCAATATGGGTGTACTGGCGGGTATCATTACCGGCCTGGTCGGTGGTGCAGCCTATAACCGTTGGTCCGATATTAAACTGCCGGACTTCCTGAGCTTTTTCGGCGGCAAACGTTTTGTGCCGATTGCCACTGGCTTCTTCTGCCTGGTATTGGCGGCTATTTTTGGTTATGTCTGGCCACCGGTGCAGCACGCTATTCATGCTGGTGGTGAATGGATCGTTTCTGCGGGCGCGCTGGGTTCCGGTATCTTTGGTTTCATCAACCGTCTGCTGATCCCAACCGGTCTGCATCAGGTGCTGAACACCATCGCCTGGTTCCAGATTGGTGAATTCACCAACGCGGCGGGTACGGTTTTCCACGGCGACATCAACCGTTTCTACGCTGGTGACGGCACCGCGGGGATGTTCATGTCCGGCTTCTTCCCGATCATGATGTTCGGTCTGCCGGGTGCGGCGCTGGCGATGTACTTTGCAGCACCGAAAGAGCGTCGTCCGATGGTTGGCGGTATGCTGCTTTCTGTTGCTGTTACTGCGTTCCTGACCGGTGTGACTGAGCCGCTGGAATTCCTGTTCATGTTCCTTGCGCCGCTGCTGTACCTCCTGCACGCACTGCTGACCGGTATCAGCCTGTTTGTGGCAACGCTGCTGGGTATCCACGCGGGCTTCTCCTTCTCTGCGGGGGCTATCGACTACGCGTTGATGTATAACCTGCCGGCCGCCAGCCAGAACGTCTGGATGCTGCTGGTGATGGGGGTTGTCTTCTTCGCTATCTACTTCGTGGTGTTCAGTTTGGTTATCCGCATGTTCAACCTGAAAACGCCGGGTCGTGAAGATAAAGAAGACGAGATCGTTACTGAAGAGGCTAACAGCAATACTGAAGAAGGTCTCAATCAACTGGCAACCAACTATATTGCTGCGGTTGGCGGTACTGACAACCTGAAAGCAATTGACGCCTGTATTACTCGTCTGCGCCTGACCGTGGTTGACTCGGCTCGCGTCAACGATGCGATGTGTAAACGTCTGGGTGCTTCTGGGGTGGTGAAACTGAACAAACAGACCATCCAGGTGATTGTTGGTGCGAAAGCGGAATCTATCGGTGATGCGATGAAGAAAGTCGTTGCTCGTGGCCCGGTAGCTGCTGCTTCTGCTGAAGCGGCTCCGGCAACTGCCGCGCCGGCAGCAAAACCACAGGCTGTACCAAATGCAGTGTCTATCGCTGAGCTGGTATCGCCGATTACTGGTGATGTTGTCGCACTGGATCAGGTGCCAGACGAAGCGTTCGCCAGCAAAGCGGTGGGCGACGGTGTGGCGGTGAAACCGACGGATAAAATCGTTGTATCACCAGCCGCAGGGACTATCGTAAAAATCTTCAACACCAACCACGCATTCTGCCTGGAAACCGAAAAAGGCGCGGAGATCGTCGTCCACATGGGTATCGACACCGTGGCGCTGGAAGGTAAAGGCTTTAAGCGTTTGGTGGAAGAGGGGGCGCAGGTAAGTGCAGGGCAACCGATTCTGGAAATGGATCTGGATTACCTGAATGCTAACGCTCGTTCGATGATTAGCCCGGTGGTTTGCAGCAATATCGACGATTTCAGCGGTCTGATCATTAAAGCCCAGGGTCATGTTGTGGCGGGTCAAACGCCGCTGTATGAAATCAAAAAGTAATCTATTTCATGCCTGATGCGACGCTTGACGCGTCTTATCAGGCCTACAAAAGCTCAGTGTAGGTTGGATAAGACGCACCAGCGTCGCATCCAACAATGACACAGGAGTGGCAAAAGCGGCGGATATCATCTTCGCCGCTTTTTTTTTCATCAATCATCCCCATAATCTCAGTGAGATTTTCTATTTTCTCTAACTAACAGTTGTCAGCCTGTCCCGCTTATAAGATCATACGCCGTTATACGTTGTTTACGCTTTGAGGAATCCACGATGAGTGAGGCAGAAGCCCGCCCGACTAACTTTATTCGTCAGATCATTGATGAAGATCTGGCCAGTGGCAAGCACACCACAGTACACACCCGTTTCCCGCCAGAACCAAATGGATATCTGCATATTGGTCATGCGAAATCTATCTGCCTGAACTTCGGGATCGCTCAGGACTATAAAGGCCAGTGCAACCTGCGTTTCGACGACACTAACCCGGTAAAAGAAGATATCGAGTACGTAGAGTCGATCAAAAACGACGTTGAATGGTTAGGTTTTCACTGGTTTGGTAACGTTCGTTACTCCTCCGACTATTTTGATCAGCTCCATGCCTATGCGATCGAATTGATCAATAAAGGCCTGGCGTATGTCGATGAACTGACGCCGGAACAGATCCGCGAATACCGTGGCACCCTGACGCAGCCGGGTAAAAACAGTCCGTACCGCGACCGCAGCGTTGAAGAGAACCTGGCGCTGTTCGAAAAAATGCGTACCGGCGGTTTTGAAGAAGGTAAAGCCTGCCTGCGTGCGAAAATCGACATGGCTTCGCCGTTTATCGTGATGCGCGATCCGGTGCTGTACCGCATTAAATTTGCTGAACACCACCAGACCGGCAACAAGTGGTGCATCTACCCGATGTACGACTTCACCCACTGCATCAGCGATGCGCTGGAAGGCATTACGCACTCTCTGTGTACGCTGGAGTTCCAGGACAACCGTCGTCTGTACGACTGGGTTCTGGACAACATCACCATTCCTGTTCATCCGCGCCAGTACGAATTCTCGCGCCTGAATCTGGAATACACCGTGATGTCCAAGCGTAAGCTGAACCAGTTGGTGACCGACAAGCACGTAGAAGGCTGGGACGATCCGCGTATGCCGACCATTTCTGGTCTGCGTCGTCGTGGTTACACTGCGGCTTCTATTCGTGAGTTCTGCAAACGCATCGGCGTGACCAAACAGGACAACACCATTGAGATGGCATCTCTGGAATCCTGTATTCGTGAAGATCTCAACGAAAACGCCCCGCGCGCTATGGCGGTTATCGATCCAGTGAAACTGGTTATCGAAAACTATCAGGGCGAAGGCGAAATGGTCACCATGCCGAACCATCCGAACAAACCGGAAATGGGTAGCCGTCAGGTGCCGTTTAGCGGTGAGATTTGGATCGATCGCGCCGATTTCCGTGAAGAAGCTAACAAGCAGTACAAACGTCTGGTGCTGGGTAAAGAAGTGCGTCTGCGTAATGCTTACGTCATTAAAGCGGAACGTGTGGAGAAAGATGCCGAAGGCAATATCACCACCATCTTCTGTACTTACGATGCCGACACCTTAAGCAAAGATCCGGCGGATGGTCGTAAAGTCAAAGGCGTTATTCACTGGGTAAGCGCGGCACATGCGCTGCCGGTTGAAATCCGCCTGTACGATCGCCTGTTCAGCGTGCCGAATCCAGGCGCTGCGGATGATTTCCTGTCGGTGATTAACCCGGAATCGCTGGTCATCAAACAGGGCTTTGCTGAACCGTCTCTGAAAGACGCGGTAGCGGGTAAAGCGTTCCAGTTTGAGCGTGAAGGTTACTTCTGCCTCGACAGCCGCCATTCTACGGCGGAAAAACCGGTATTTAACCGCACCGTTGGGCTGCGTGATACCTGGGCGAAGGTTGGTGAGTAATTTTAAGTTTCACCATGCAGGATGCGGCGTAAATGCCGCATCCTGCAAGAAACACACAAACAGTCTCAAACGCTAAATTGCCTGATGCGCTACGCTTATCAGACCTACGTGAACTCTGCAATGTATTGAATTTGCGTGGTTTTGTAGGCCGGATAAGGCGTTTACGCCACATCCGGCATGAAACATACAAAAATCCCAAACGCCGCGCTCTGCGGCGTTTTTTCTGCTTATCATCGCGAATTAATTCCGCTTCGCAATTTATCCGTAAAATAAATTTAAAAACACAAATCATAATTAAATAAAATGTAACCGCTTTCATCCTACTGGAAAGCCACATATTTTTTCTTCTACAAACTCTTCTGCTGCAAACTTAAATCCTGTAACAAAAATCATCAAAATATGTGCGGTTGCTCATGTTCTTACATTCTCGTTACAGAAAGAGATTGATAATTCGCGTCGCGAAAAATAGTCTGTTCCTGTAGTCAGCGAGACTTTTCTCAACGCTACTTTTTTAATTTTTATTTTTTTCGCTGTTCACCTGTGGTGCAGCAATTTATACGTCAAAGAGGATTAACCCATGCGTGCGTTTAGTGGCAAACGTAGTACGCTGGCGCTGGCTATCGCCGGTGTTACAGCAATGTCGGGCTTTATGGCAATGCCGGAGGCTCGCGCCGAAGGATTCATCGACGATTCAACCTTAACCGGCGGTATCTATTACTGGCAGCGTGAACGCGACCGTAAAGATGTTACCGACGGTGACAAATACAAAACCAACCTTTCTCACTCCACCTGGAACGCCAACCTCGATTTTCAGTCTGGTTATGTTGCTGATATGTTCGGCCTTGATATTGCCGCATTTACGGCGATTGAAATGGCAGAAAACGGCGATAGCTCCCACCCGAACGAAATCGCGTTTTCAAAAAGTAATAAAGCCTATGACGAAGACTGGTCCGGCGATAAAAGCGGTATAAGCCTGTATAAAGCAGCGGCCAAATTTAAATACGGTCCGGTGTGGGCGAGGGCAGGTTATATTCAGCCAACCGGTCAGACGCTGTTAGCGCCGCACTGGAGCTTTATGCCGGGTACTTATCAGGGGGCGGAAGCCGGGGCGAATTTTGATTACGGCGATGCCGGTGCGTTGAGTTTCTCCTACATGTGGACCAACGAATACAAAGCGCCGTGGCATCTGGAAATGGATGAGTTTTATCAGAACGATAAGACTACCAAAGTTGATTATCTGCACTCCCTCGGGGCGAAGTACGACTTCAAAAATAACTTCGTACTGGAAGCGGCGTTTGGTCAGGCGGAAGGGTATATCGATCAATATTTTGCCAAAGCCAGCTATAAATTTGATATCGCCGGTAGCCCGTTAACCACCAGCTACCAGTTCTACGGTACGCGCGACAAAGTTGACGATCGCAGCGTCAACGATCTTTATGACGGCACCGCCTGGCTGCAGGCGTTGACCTTTGGCTACCGGGCGGCTGACGTAGTGGATTTGCGCCTCGAAGGCACCTGGGTTAAAGCCGATGGTCAGCAGGGATACTTCCTGCAACGTATGACCCCAACCTACGCTTCCTCGAACGGTCGCCTGGATATCTGGTGGGATAACCGCTCTGACTTTAACGCCAACGGCGAAAAAGCGGTCTTCTTCGGTGCGATGTATGACCTGAAAAACTGGAATCTTCCCGGCTTCGCCATCGGCGCTTCCTACGTTTATGCATGGGATGCCAAACCAGCGACATGGCAGAGCAATCCGGATGCGTACTACGACAAAAACCGGACTATCGAAGAGTCTGCTTACAGTCTGGATGCGGTCTACACCATTCAGGACGGTCGCGCCAAGGGCACGATGTTCAAACTGCATTTCACCGAATACGACAACCACTCCGACATCCCAAGCTGGGGTGGCGGTTACGGCAACATCTTCCAGGATGAGCGTGACGTGAAATTCATGGTTATCGCGCCGTTCACTATCTTCTGATGCCCGACGCGGCAGGTATTTCGCCTGCCGCGCGTTTGAGGAATTTGCTATGAAAAAACTGATTCTCATCGCCATGATGGCATCGGGGCTGGTGGCTTGTGCGCAATCAACCGCGCCACAGGAAGACAGTCGTCTGAAAGAAGCTTACAGCGCCTGCATCAACACAGCACAAGGCTCGCCGGAAAAAATTGAGGCCTGCCAGAGCGTGTTAAACGTGCTGAAGAAAGAGAAACAACATCAGCAGTTTGCCGACCAGGAAAGTGTGCGGGTACTGGATTATCAGCAGTGTCTGCGCGCAACGCAAACCGGTAACGACCAGGCAGTGAAAGCCGATTGCGATAAAGTCTGGCAGGAAATTCGCAGTAATAACGCTACGCAGTAAAAACAAAAAAAGCGAGGGCTGTAACTCTCGCTTGTTCTTATTTCCCTGGTATAAAAAAGCCAACCCGCAGGTTGGCTTTTCTCGTTCAGGCTGACTTATTTGCCTTCGTGCGCGTGCTCATCTTCGCGGCAATCGCCTTCGGCGCAGTGACCGTAAAGATAGAGACTATGGTTAGTCAGGCGAATACCATGTTTCGCGGCGATTTCACGCTGACGCGCTTCGATAGATTCATCACTAAATTCAATAACCTTGCCGCAGTCGAGGCAGATCAGGTGATCGTGATGATGTTGCTGGGTCAGTTCAAATACGGATTTACCGCCTTCAAAATTGTGGCGGGTGACGATACCGGCATCGTCAAACTGGTTCAGTACGCGATATACCGTAGCCAGACCAATTTCTTCACCCATATCGATCAGACGTTTATATAAATCTTCCGCACTGACGTGATGGTTGTCCGGCTCCTGAAGAACTTCCAGGATTTTTAAACGAGGAAGCGTTACTTTCAGGCCAGCTTTCTTTAGGGCGGTATTGTTATCAGTCATGCGGAATCTGTCCTGTTACTAAGCGGTTCACTTCATTAGGAGAAGTGACAGAATTTGCTCTTGAGATAATGCGTATCATTATAGAATTGCCACGCCTAAATGAAAACTACAAGTCCCTGGCAAATATTGTTAATAAAAACGTGGCTTAGCTTACATTTACATCGGCAAGGCCACTTCAATACTGGAACATTGTACAGGTACTACGGCAAAAGTTACAAATTTGTAGCAATTATTTTGATTGGCATTATCTATTAATACGGCGTAGACATTAGCCTACACCGCATCACATCAGGCGTTGATAATTTCGTCGAGATGCAGCTCTTCAGAAATTTGCTTAACCCATTTTTCCACGCGTTCAGCGGTCAGTTCCGGCTGACGGTCTTCGTCAATAGCCAGGCCGACAAAGTGATCGTCATCTGCCAGACCTTTTGATGCTTCGAAATGGTAGCCCGCAGTTGGCCAGTGACCCACGATAGTCGCGCCGCGCGGTTCGATGATGTCACGGATAGTGCCTAATGCATCACAGAAATATTCGGCGTAATCTTCCTGGTCGCCACAGCCAAACAGGGCAACCAGTTTACCATTGAAATCAATCTCTTCGAGAGTCGGGAAGAAGTCGTCCCAGTCACACTGCGCTTCGCCGTAATACCAGGTTGGGATGCCGAGCAGCAGAATGTCATAAGCTTCCAGATCTTCTTTGCTGCTTTTTGCAATGTCATGGACATCGGCAACGTCTTTACCAAGCTGTTTTTGAATCATTTTTGCGATATTTTCGGTATTACCGGTGTCGCTGCCGAAAAAGATGCCAGTGATAGCCATGAGTGAAATAACCTCTTGAAACTTATTGAAATGGGGGTGGCAAATTGCCCACGGATAAAGGCAATCATAGCAGAACAGGCAGTCTTGCGGAATCAGCAAACGGGCAGGACTGCACACTGTGCTACATGAAAGTGGAAATTTAAACGATGCCCTGACTACGCAGTGCCGCCAACTGCTGCATCAAAATCTCTTCGATCAGTTCGCTACGGCTCATATTGCGCGACTCTGCCAGCTCATTCAGCGCCTCGACAGCTTCCGCGTTCAGCTTCAGTTCGACGCGCTTAAGACCACGTACTTTGTCGCGTTTTAGCTGGTTGCGTTTATTAATACGCAGCTGTTCATCGCGCGAAAGCGGATTGGTTTTCGGTCGTCCCGGTCGACGCTCGTGCGCGAACAGATCTAATGTCGTACGGTCCGTTTGTTCTTTGGCCATGATCTTGGTGACTTCGGGGGAAACAATCAGCCGGGCGTCTGCCCGGATGGATAGCGCGCCATAATACATCAGCGCGATGAGTCACGCCAACGCCCACGCGCGGAAAGCGACGCGGACGCTGGGTTTTTAATCAGTTGCGTTAATCATTGAGATAGCGACGGATGGCGCGCAGTACCGCATCAGGTTTTTCGGCGTGTACCCAGTGACCCGCACCCGCAATCACATGCGCCCGTGCCTGCGGGAATTGCGCCAGTAAATCATCACGATATTGTTCAGTGACATACGGTGAATTACCGCCGGGGATAAACAGGGCAGGGTGATCCCATGCCGGGATTTTCTCCCAGCCAACAATATGCGGATACTGATCCCACAACACTGGCACGTTAAAACGCCATTCACCATCAACGTAAGATTTCAGCAGAAACTGAATCACCCCTTCTTCATTCAGATGTTGGCGCATCACCGTTGCTGCCTGCTGTCGCGTTTGCGCGCTGGATTCGCTGACGGCGTTGATGGCGGCGAAAATCTCATCATGACGACGCACGTGATAATCAACCGGCGCAATATCGATCGCCACCAGTTTATCGATGCGATCGGGGGCCAGTGCAGTTAGCGCCATAACGGCTTTACCGCCCATAGAGTGACCGATAAACGTCGCTTTTTCGATCTGTTGTGCATCCAGCGTATCCAGCAGATCTTGCGCCATTGCTGGATAGTTCATCACAGGATCGCGCGGTGAAAGTCCGTGGTTACGCATATCGACCTGGATAATATTGTGGTCGCTCACCAGGTCGCGCGCCAGAACGCCGAGGTTGTCGAGACTACCAAACAAACCGTGGACGAGGACGATGGGAGAATTATTATGCTGGTTTTGTGCAGATTGCGCGCGGATATTCAATTTCATGGCAAAGTTCTTTTTTTCGCGAAGTCGGGTTAGGGTATTATGTTGACCATTGTGCCACAGGGCTGCAACAAATAAGGTTTAATCCGAGTTTTTCTGCAAGCCAGGCTTGACGCTATCCGCTGCCGGGATTTATTCATATACTCCTGGCGACTTGTATTCAGCTAAGACACCGCACTGGATTAAGATGAAAACGATTGAAGTTGATGATGAACTCTACAGCTATATTGCCAGCCACACTAAGCATATCGGCGAGAGCGCATCCGACATTTTACGGCGCATGTTGAAATTTTCCGCCGCATCACAGCCTGCTGCTCCGGTGACGAAAGAGGTTCGCATTGCGTCGCCTGCTATCGTCGAAGCGAAGCCGATCAAAACGATTAAAGACAAAGTACGCGCAATGCGTGAACTTCTGCTTTCCGATGAATACGCAGAGCAGAAGCGCGCGGTCAACCGCTTTATGCTGCTGTTGTCTACACTATATTCTCTTGACGCTCAGGCATTTGCCGAGGCAACGGAATCGTTGCATGGTCGCACGCGCGTTTACTTTGCGGCAGATGAACAAACGCTGCTGAAAAATGGTAATCAGACCAAGCCGAAACATGTGCCAGGCACGCCGTATTGGGTGATCACCAACACTAACACCGGCCGTAAATGCAGCATGATCGAACACATCATGCAGTCGATGCAATTCCCGGCGGAATTGATTGAGAAGGTTTGCGGAACTATCTAAAACGTTGCAGATAAAGGACAAAGCAATGGCAATCCACAATCGTGCAGGTCAACCTGCACAACAGAGTGATTTGATTAACGTCGCCCAACTGACGGCGCAATATTATGTACTGAAACCAGAAGCAGGGAATGCGGAGCATGCGGTGAAATTCGGTACTTCCGGTCACCGTGGCAGTGCAGCGCGCCACAGCTTTAACGAGCCGCACATTCTGGCGATCGCTCAGGCAATTGCTGAAGAACGTGCGAAAAACGGCATCACTGGCCCTTGCTATGTGGGTAAAGATACTCACGCCCTGTCCGAACCTGCGTTCATTTCCGTACTGGAAGTGCTGGCAGCGAACGGTGTAGACGTTATTGTGCAGGAAAACAATGGCTTCACTCCGACGCCTGCCGTTTCCAATGCCATTCTGGTTCACAACAAAAAAGGTGGCCCGCTGGCAGATGGTATCGTGATTACGCCGTCCCATAACCCGCCGGAAGATGGTGGTATCAAATACAACCCGCCAAATGGTGGCCCGGCTGATACCAACGTCACTAAAGTGGTGGAAGACAGAGCTAACGCACTGCTGGCTGATGGCCTGAAAGGCGTGAAGCGTATCTCCCTCGACGAAGCGATGGCATCCGGTCATGTGAAAGAGCAGGATCTGGTGCAGCCGTTTGTGGAAGGTCTGGCGGATATCGTTGATATGGCGGCGATTCAGAAAGCTGGCCTGACGCTGGGCGTTGATCCGCTGGGCGGTTCCGGTATCGAATACTGGAAGCGCATTGGCGAATATTACAACCTCAACCTGACCATCGTTAACGATCAGGTCGATCAAACCTTCCGCTTTATGCACCTCGATAAAGACGGCGCGATCCGTATGGACTGCTCTTCTGAGTGTGCGATGGCGGGCCTGCTGGCACTGCGTGATAAGTTCGATCTGGCGTTTGCTAACGACCCGGATTATGACCGTCACGGTATCGTCACTCCGGCAGGTTTGATGAATCCGAACCACTACCTGGCGGTGGCAATCAACTACCTGTTCCAGCATCGTCCGCAGTGGGGTAAAGATGTTGCCGTGGGTAAAACGCTGGTTTCTTCTGCGATGATCGACCGTGTGGTCAACGATTTGGGGCGCAAGCTGGTAGAAGTACCGGTAGGCTTCAAATGGTTTGTTGATGGTCTGTTCGACGGTAGCTTCGGCTTTGGCGGCGAAGAGAGCGCGGGGGCTTCCTTCCTGCGTTTCGACGGTACGCCGTGGTCAACCGATAAAGACGGCATCATCATGTGTCTGCTGGCTGCGGAAATTACCGCAGTCACCGGTAAGAACCCGCAGGAACACTACAACGAACTGGCGAAACGCTTTGGTGCGCCGAGCTACAACCGCTTGCAGGCAGCTGCGACTTCCGCACAAAAAGCGGCGCTGTCTAAGCTGTCTCCGGAAATGGTGAGCGCCAGCACTCTGGCTGGTGACCCAATTACCGCGCGCCTGACTGCTGCTCCGGGCAACGGTGCTTCTATTGGCGGTCTGAAAGTGATGACTGACAACGGCTGGTTCGCCGCGCGTCCGTCAGGCACGGAAGACGCATACAAGATCTACTGCGAAAGCTTCCTCGGTGAAGAACATCGCAAGCAGATCGAGAAAGAAGCAGTCGAGATTGTTAGCGAAGTTCTGAAAAACGCGTAAACATATTAAATAAGAAAAAGGGCGGTCGGAAGATCGCCCTTTTTACTTATGACTGCCTGATGCGCTACGCTTATCAGGCCTACGAGGATAGTGCAATCTATTGAATTTACGCTATTTTGTAGGCCGGATAAGGCGTTCACGCCGCATCCGGCATGAACAACGAGCACTTTGTTAATAATCCCAAAGGGCGATCATTCGATCGCCCTTTTTTACTTTGCTTTATTAACCGTGTTTATTTTTCAGTTCAAAGCGGGGTGATACCAGACCATACAGTGTCCAGCCGAGGAAGGTCACGATGGAGCCATACAGCATGGCCTCTTCCCCAGACGAGTACAGCGCATAGAAGCTGTACATCGCACCAATAAAGGCAACAAAGTTAGCCACTTTCGCTTTAGCAGCCGGAACATTCGCTGCTTTCTGGATGATTACCAGTGCTGCCATCGACAGAATATACGGGATGATATTGGTCACCACGGCCAGGTTAACCAGCACGTTGAACTGGCTGTTCAGCGACGGGCTAATGGTCATCAGCGATAATCCGCTCTGGATAATCACAATGGTCAACATTCCCTGAACCGGTGCATCAACTTTGGTTACACGGGAGAAAATTTTCGGGAAGTACCCTTCATCGGCAGACGATTTAAACACCTGGGCGATGGTGAACTGCCAGCCGAGCAGTGAACCGCAGCAGGACATCACCATCAACGCCATAATCACTTTACCGACTTCCGGTGTGAACATCTGCGCGAAGGCCAGACCAAACGGTGCCGTTGAATTTGCCAGCTCCATATTTGGCACAATCCCGGCAATCACGTTAGTAGAGACGATATAAATTACTGCCGCACCCAACGTACCGCCAAGAACAGCAATTGGCACGTTACGTTCCGGGTTTTCTACCACTTCAGCATTCGCACAGGCAGACTCCAGACCGAGAAAAGCCCACAATGTCATGGCGATGGAAGAACCAACCGCGCTAAAGAAGGGCGCATGATGCGGATTCCAGGAGTCAGCGTAAAGCGTCGGGCTGAACCAGAACCAGCCGATAATGCACAGGCCAATTACCGGAATAATGACACCCCACACGGTAATGCTACTGATTTGCCCGGTAATGCGTGCACCACCAAAGTTAGCCACGGTACATACCCACAGCACAGCAATAGTGGCAAGACCAATCTGAACAGGCGAAAGGGTTGTGTCAAACAACTCAGTACCGTAGCCAACGGCGGAAATAGCGATGGCGACATTGGCAATCAGTAGCGACACACCGTAGGTATAGTTCGCCATGAAGTTACCGGATTTACCGAAGGCATATTCGGCATAACCCCCCATACCACCTGGTTTACGGCTATACATACCGCATTTTGCAAAGGCCCAGGCCAGCGCCATTGATCCTACAGCCGTCACTAGCCAGGAGATAATCGAGATCGTCCCGACTTCGGCTAGTTTGGTCGGCAGCATAATGATGCCGGAACCCATCATGTTGACCATCGTCAGTATGGTTAACTGCACGACGCCCATTTTATTCGCTTTAGCCTGACTCATAATTTTTCTCCCTTCAGCAGGGCGCTTTGTGGTTCGCTTGATTTGATGACATAGCACCAGACCTGTTTGCGACCGTCATGTTCTTCGATGTAGACCCCCTGTAATTCCGGCGCAAAACCTGGCAGCAGGTTAATGCCTTCTTCCAGGGCAATGAAGTAACGCAGAACTGCACCGCCCCAGACTTCACCCGGAACAACACACAGCACGCCCGGAGGATAAGGCAGGGCACCTTCGGCTGCGATACGCCCTTCTGCATCCGGCAGACGAACCAGCTCCACCTCACCGCGTAAGTAGGCGTAGTTAGCTTCTTGTGGATTCATGCTGACGCGAGGGAAGTGTTCCTTACGGAACATCTCTTTTTGCAGTTGTTTCACGTTATGACGGGCATACAGGTCGTGCATTTCCTGGCACAACTGACGCAGGGTATAACCGGCGTAACGGGCTTCATGTTGTTTGTAAATGGAAGGCAGTACGTCCGCCAGAGGCGCATCATCTTCCAGCAGTTTTTCGAAACGTGCCAGCAGGGCGACAAGCTGTTGTAGTTTGGCCATATCTTCTGCCGGAGTAAGCAGGAAGAGGATGGAGTTAAGATCGCATTTTTCCGGCACTACGCCATTTTCGCGCAGGAAGTTAGCAAGAATCGTTGCGGGGACACCGAACGCTTCATATTCGCCGTTACGTGCATCAATGCCTGGGGTAGTCAGTAGCAGCTTGCACGGATCGACAAAATATTGGTTTTCTGCGTAGCCTTCAAAAGAGTGCCAGTGTTCTCCTGGTACAAACTGGAAGAAACGCAGGTCATTGGCAATTTCAGCGGTGGGGTATGACTGCCATGGCTTGCCATCCACCAGTTCAGGAACGAACGGACGAATATGATGACAGTTTTCAAGGATCAGTTTGCGTGCATCAATGCCATTCGCCACGCAGTCCATCCACATATTGCGACCGCTTACGCCTTCATGCATTTTAGCGTTGACGTCCAGTGCCGCGAACAACGGATAGAACGGGCTGGTAGAGGCATGCATCATAAAGGCATTGTTCATGCGTTTATGCGGTACATAACGCGGTTGCCCTTTGATATGGCGGTCTTTTTTATGAATTTGTGAAGTCTGGGAAAAACCTGCCTGCTGTTTATGGACTGATTGCGTAACCAGAATGCCCGGATCGTTTTCATTAAGCTCCAGCAGCAGCGGCGAACAGTCAGCCATCATCGGGATAAACTGCTCGTAGCCGACCCATGCGGAGTCAAACAGAATGTAGTCACACAGATGACCAATTTTATCCACTACCTGACGGGCGTTATAAATTGTACCGTCGTAGGTGCCTAACTGAATAACCGCGAGGCGGAACGGACGAGCCTCTTTTGCCCGCTGCGGTGCGACTTCTGCAATCAGTTCGCGCAGGTAATTTTCTTTGAAGCAGTGCGCATCAATGCCACCGATAAAGCCATACGGGTTGCGTGCTGTTTCCAGATAAACCGGTGTTGCACCAGCCTGTAGCAACGCCCCGTGGTGATTAGATTTATGGTTATTGCGGTCAAACAGCACCAGATCGCCCGGTGTCAGCAGTGCGTTTAATACCACTTTGTTTGAAGAGGAGGTGCCGTTTAAAACGAAGTAGGTTTTATCGGCATTAAACACTTTTGCCGCATGTTGTTGTGCGATACACGGCGCACCTTCATGAATCAACAGATCGCCCATCGCCACGTCAGCGTTGCACAAGTCGGAACGGAAAAGAGTTTCACCAAAATACTCTACAAACTGGTTACCCGCCGGATGGCGACGGAAAAACTCGCCGCCCTGATGACCGGGGCAATCAAAGGCGCTGTTACCCTGATTGACATAATCAACCAGTGCGCGGAAGAAAGGCGGGCGCAGCTGCGTTTCATAATGGCTGGCTGCGGTTTCTAACTGGCGACCATAAAACGTTTTCCGCGCTTCGCAATGTTCGAAGACACCCGAAATACGTGACAGGTATTTTGCAGGCACATGTTCTTCATTTTCCGTGGCAATAAATACAGGAATGCCATAGCCAGTAGCGTCTATTTCATCGAGTTTTCCACGTTCAACATCATCGACCGATAAAACAATGGCAGCAACGTCAATATAATTACTTTCTTCAATATTCACGCATACACGATGAGTGGAAAAGTAATTCTGGCAAGAACGACTAACGGCAATTTTTAATTCTGACATTTTTCATCTCTTTATTTCAGGTAATAGCAGGTCCTCAATTTCTCAAAAGAGAAATTGATAACGCCGGAAAAAAGCAAAACATCACCCCTGATAAATAAATCAGTAGTTTGCTTTTTGTAGATGCAATAACCCGACCAGCCCGGTAACTGGCAATACTCTACCTATACAGATTGCGGCGTAGCGATCTGAATTAATAAGGGTATAAAAGGGTTAGCAATGTATGAGCACCAGGGGATACAGGTATTAACCTGTTATGCTTAAAGACAGGGAGACCTGTATTTTGAGGTGCCCTTTAGTCAGAAGACTAGCGGGCATTAAAGAAATGAAAGTCAAAGCTATTGCGATGGGAAAACTTCATAATATGAGTTGTTCGCCTTATATGAGGCATTGCACGGTTATTATTTTCCATTTTCCTTTACCTTTTTCTGTATCAGTTGAAGGTGAAATTATTCTATCCAGGAAATGTCTCTAATCTATGAAGAAGATCAAAAAAATAATCAAATCTAAATCGCTTAATCATTAAGCATCAATGACCCAGAATAGATTGTTGTCTTGTTGTTTTGAGATTGTGAGTTCATTGTTTTTTATTTGCAGGTGCCTTAGTTCGGCCGAATAATATTTCAGCAGAACTAAGGTTAAAATTTAAAGCATGAAAAATGAATAAACATTCAAAGCATAAACCGATACCCAATACCGGTTTCAGTAATAAAATGGCGAGGCCGAGCCGGGTCTTGTTCCAGTTTTTGCCGCAGATGCCCCATATAAATCCGCAAATAGTGGCTGTGTTCAACCGCATTTGGCCCCCACACCTGGTTGAGTAACTGGCGCTGGGTGAGCACTTTCCCGGCGTTATTAAGCAGCACCGCCAGCAGGCGAAACTCAATCGGGGTGAGATGCACCTCCTCTTCACCGCGATGGATCACCCGAGCAGCTAAATCGACGGTCACATCGGAAAATTTCACCACCGGATCGGGCGCGGAGGTGGCTGAATGGCGGCGTAAAGCGACGCGCAGACGAGCCTGAAGCTCGCCAATGCCAAACGGTTTACTCAGGTAATCATCAGCTCCGGCATCCAGCGCGGCGATTTTGTCGCTCTCTTCACTACGTGCGGAAAGCACAATCACCGGCACCGCGCTCCACTGGCGCAGGTCGCGGATAAACTCAATCCCATCACCGTCGGGCAGACCGAGATCGAGAATAATTAAATCCGGCTTGCGGGTTGCCGCTTCCAGTAAGCCGCGTTGCAGCGTTTCGGCCTCAAAGACGCGCATACCATCGCCCTCCAGCGCCGTGCGCAGAAACCGACGAATAGCCTGTTCATCTTCAACAATCAGAACGTTTGTCACATATCCTCATGAAATTCTTCAAGTTCAGGGGCAGTTTGCTGGGGAAGTGTAACACGAAAACAGGCACCACCTTCCGGTCGGTTGAACGCGGTAATGGTGCCGCCGTGTACATCCACAATCGCCCGACAAATTGCCAGCCCAAGCCCTACACCCGGCACCGCCGATTCTTTATTCCCACGCGCAAACTTATCGAATATCGTCTGCTCCTGGCCTGGCGGAAGACCGGAGCCATTATCCCAGACATCCAGTTGTAGCTTCTCGCCCTCAACGTGGGCATCAATACCAATTTCGGCCTGCGCACCCGCGTATTTCACCGCGTTCTCCAGCAGATTAATCAGCACCCGTTCAAAGAGTGGTCCGTCAACGTGGATTAAAGTCAGCGGTTCTGGCAGAGAAAGGTTGATGGGCGACGATAATCCCGGTTCCAGCATTTGCAGCGCGCTGCCGACCACTTCTTCCAGCGTTAACCACTCTTTCTTCAAATTAAAGCCGCCGGACTGAATTCGCGCCATATCCAGTAGATTATTCACTAGTCGGGTAGTGTTCAGCACATGCTGGCGAATCTCGCTGGCCTGGCGGGCGTGGGGCGATCCTTCGCTTGCCAGATCGAGCGTTAAGATTTCAGCCTGACCGAACAGCACCGTAAGCGGAGTGCGTAAATCATGCGAAAGTGCCGCCAGCAGGGCGTTGCGGATCTGTTCACGTTCGCTTGCCATCCGCGCCTGTTCTTCGCTGGCGGTCAGCGTCAGGCGTTCCAGGGCATTGGCAACTAACAGCGTAAACGTCTCCAGCAGGCGCTGCTGTTCCGGGATCATCAACTGGCGCAGATTCCCCGGTTCCACCACCACCAGACCGTAGGTTTTCTCGCCGCTTTTTAACGGCAAAATCTGGTACGGCACGCCGGGTAACGTGTCGGTGCCCGCGCCCGCAGGCAGGCCTTTATCAAAACTCCACTGCGCGATGGCATCGTCCCACGGCGTCATTCCTTGCGGATGTGTCAATGGCTGCAATTTTCCATTGTCATCGGGTAACAATACCTGGCTGCGGGCATGAAACGTGGAGGCAATAAACTGTTCGCTGGTGGCGGCGATATCCTGCGAACTGCGGCCCACCGCCAGAGCTTTCGACATTTCATATAAGTGCCGTGTGCGTTGTTCGCGGTAACGGGCTACCCGCGCCTGATAACGCACGCCAGCAGTAAGGTTCCCGATCACCAGTCCGACGGTTAACATCACCGTGAAGGTCAGCAGATATTGCACATCAGAGACGGCGAGCGTGCCGCGTGGAGCGATAAAAAAGAGATCGAAACTCACTACATTAATGACGGTGGCGACCACCGAAGGCCAGCGCCCATAAAATAGCGCCACCACTACCACGCCTAACAGATACAGCATCACCAGGTTGGCGGCATCAAACGCCATCAGCCACAGCATGGCAATTAAGGTGATAACGGCGCATAACGCGGCGGCAACCACGCATCCCTGAATCTGTACCCGCCACTTGTCTTTAAAAGAGCGGCTATCCGGCTCGTTGTTAATCGTGCGGGCGGGTGGTTCATCAAGCGCGACCAGCACCTGATCGAGATCGGGGGCGATGCGCGCCAGTCGGTCAGCAAACGTTTCCCGACGCCACCAGCGGCGCGAGGCCGGGCGACCGAGAATAATCTTGCCGAGATTATGTTCACGGGCATAACGCACTACCGCTTTTTCTTCCGCTGGATCAGAAAGTGTTGCCGTCTCTGCGCCCAGCTCCTGCGCCAGACGTAAGGCGCGGAGAATTGCCCGACGTTTTTTCTCCGGTAAGCGGTGCAGGGCAGGGGTTTCAACATACACCGCGTGCCAGACGCTCCCCAGCCTTGACGCCAGCCGCGCCGCCGCGCGAACCAGTTTTTCGCTGCCGGTGTTATGGCCGATGCATAAAAGGATCGCGTCACGCGTGTGCCAGACTTTCTCTTCGCCAGGATGCCCCCGCCAGGCGCGCATTTGTTCATCTACGCGATCGGCAGTACGGCGCAGAGCCAGTTCGCGCAGGGCGATCAGATTGCCTTTGCGGAAAAAATGTTCAATGGCGCGCTCCGCCTGCCCGGCAATGTAGACTTTGCCTTCTTTCAGCCGTTGACGCAGATCGTCCGGGGGCAGGTCCACCAGCACCACGTCGTCGGCAGCATCAAAAAAAGGATCAGGCACGGTTTCCCGTACCTGAATTCCGGTGACGCCGCTGACCACATCGTTCAGACTTTCCAGATGCTGAACGTTGACGGTAGTGAAAACATCAATGCCAGCTTCCAGCAGCTCTTCGATGTCTTGCCAGCGTTTGGGATGACGGGAACCTGGCGCATTACTGTGCGCCAGTTCGTCCATTAAGATCAGCGCCGGACGGCGGGCGAGGGCGGCATCGAGATCAAACTCGCTGATGTGCCGCCCACGGTACGCCTGGCGTTTTAGCGGCAGAACAGCCAGCCCTTCCAGCATTGCGGCAGTATCTTTCCGACCGTGGGTTTCTACCACGCCAACCACAATATCCAGCCCTTGCGCCCGCAGTCGCTGTGCTTCTGCCAGCATCGCCCAGGTCTTCCCGACGCCTGCACAGGCACCGAAGAAAACTTTTAGCTTCCCCCGATGCGGCGCGGCAGTTTGTTCCAGCAGACGGTCGGGATCGGGACGTAAGGGTTCGTTATTCATCAAGCTTATCCAGCGCCAGATTGAGTTCGACAATATTGACGACCGGCTGGCCGATAAATTTCACCAGCGGTTGTTGGCTGTATTTTGCGACCAGTTGCGTGAGTTGTTCAACGCTGAGATTACGCGCTTTCGCGACGCGTGGGATCTGCCAGGCCGCCGCTTGCGGGGTAATGTTATTGTCCAGCCCGCTTGCCGACGCCGTCACCAGTTCAACCGGAACGCTCGTGCTGGCATCCGGGTTTGCTGCCCGTAAGGCGGCAACGCGAGCAGCTATCTGTTTATCCAGCTCCGGGTTACTGACCGCCAGATTGCTCCCGCCAGAAGCCTGTGGATTATAGGGCATTTCTGCCGTTGCCGATGGGCGACCATGAAAATAGCCGTTGCCGGTAAAATTCTGCCCGATTAACGCTGAGCCGCGTACCGTATCACCTTCACGAATCAACGAACCGTTGGCCTGCCAGGGAAACCACCATTGCCCCAGCGCGGTGGTCAGTAGCGGATAAACACCGCCAGTGATCAATAACAGAAAGAGAAATGTCGATAATGCCGGACGTAATCCACTCATGGTAACCCTCACACCAGACCGCAAACGGTCAGCAGTAAATCAATCACTTTGATACCGATAAACGGCACCAGCAGCCCACCCAGACCGTAAATCCATAAGTTACGGCGCAACATGGCAGAAGCGGTAAGCGGTTTATAACTCACGCCTTTTAACGCCAGAGGAATCAAAAAGACGATAATTAAGGCGTTGAAAATCACCGCACTGAGAATGGCGGAGTCGGGCGAATGCAGGCGCATAATGTTCAGCGTATTTAACTGCGGATACGTTGCCGCGAACGCCGCCGGAATAATGGCGAAGTATTTCGCTACATCGTTGGCAATGCTGAAGGTGGTCAGCGAGCCACGGGTCATCAGCATCTGTTTGCCAATGTGCACCACCTCGATCAACTTGGTCGGGTTGGAGTCGAGATCCACCATATTGCCCGCTTCTTTCGCTGCCTGGGTGCCGGAGTTCATCGCCACCGCGACATCTGCCTGCGCCAGCGCCGGAGCATCGTTGGTGCCGTCGCCGGTCATCGCCACTAAACGGCCTTCTGCCTGATACTGACGAATCAACGCCAGCTTGGCCTCCGGTGTCGCTTCGGCGAGGAAATCATCGACGCCCGCTTCCGCAGCAATCGCGGCGGCAGTCAGACGGTTATCGCCGGTAATCATCACCGTTTTAATGCCCATTTTACGCAGTTGGGCGAAACGCTCTTTAATGCCGCCTTTGACGATATCTTTCAGTGCAATAACGCCCAGCACACGGGAACCTTCCACCACCACCAGCGGCGTGGCCCCCTGACGCGCAACGTTATCAACTTTTTGATCGACATCGGCAGGGAAGTGACCACCGTTAGCCTCAACATGGCGGCGAATAGCATCGACAGAACCTTTACGGATCATACGGTTGTCGATGTTGATCCCACTCATCCGGCTTTGCGCAGTAAACGGCACAAAAGTAGCGTGAAGCGACTGCACATCGCGCTCGCGCAGGTTAAAACGCTGCTTGGCGAGGATCACAATACTGCGGCCTTCCGGCGTTTCGTCGGCCAGCGAAGCCAGTTGTGCGGCATCGGCCAGCGTTTTTTCCTCTACGCCCTGCGCGGGGATAAACTCCGACGCCTGACGGTTACCTAGCGTGATGGTGCCGGTTTTATCCAGCAGCAGAACGTCAACGTCGCCCGCCGCTTCAACGGCACGTCCGCTGGTGGCGATAACATTCGCGCCCAGCATCCGGCTCATCCCGGCGACGCCGATCGCTGAAAGCAAGCCGCCAATAGTCGTTGGGATCAGACAGACCAGCAGCGCCACCAGTACCGTTACGCTGACCGCGTTACCGCCCCAGGCAGAAAATGGCCATAGCGTTGCGGTTGCCAGTAAAAAGACGATGGTCAGGGCAATCAGCAGGATGGTCAGGGCAATCTCGTTCGGCGTTTTACGTCGCTGTGCGCCTTCCACCATTGCGATCATCCGATCCAGAAATGTCTCGCCGGGGTTAACGCTGCATTCAATCACCAGCCAGTCAGAAAGAATACGCGTTCCGCCGGTGACGGAGGCAAAATCACCGCCGGATTCACGGATCACCGGAGCCGATTCCCCGGTGATGGCGCTTTCATCGACCGATGCGCCGCCTTCAATGACTTCACCATCGCAGGGGATAATATCGCCAGCTTCTACCAGTACGATATCGCCTTTACGTAGTTGATCGGCAGGAACTTTGTCCGCCGCAGCGCCATATTTCGGCTCACGCAGCTTGCGGGCAAAGGCAGTTTTTTTCACCCCTTTCAGACTGTTGGCCTGCGCTTTACTGCGGCCTTCTGCCAGCGCCTCGGCGAAATTAGCGAACAGTACGGTGACCCACAGCCAGCCGCTAATTGCCGCGCTAAACAGCGCATTGCCAGGCATCGCACCGCTTGCCATTGCGATGCTAATACAGGTGGTCAGCAGACTGCCGATCCAGACGATAAACATCACCGGATTGCGCCATTGTGCCTGCGGGTTTAATTTTTTCACCGCTTCTTTCAGCGCCTGAACGACAAGTGTTGGTTCGAATAGCGCCAGTTGTTTACGACTCATATTCAGTGCTCACTCAAGATCATCAGGAGAGATATTCCGCCACCGGACCAAGCGCCAGGGCAGGGATAAAGGTCAGTGCGCCAACCAGCAACACGGTGCCGATTAACAGGCCAACAAACAGCGGGCCGTGCGTAGGCAGCGTGCCGGAGCTGGCGGGTTGGCTCTTTTTACTCACCAGCGAACCGGCAATCGCCATCACCGGAATAATCACCCCGAAGCGACCGAAAAACATGCAGAACGCCAGTAAACAGTTCCAGAACGGTGAGTTGGCGCTTAAGCCGGCAAAGGCGCTGCCGTTGTTATTAGCGGCGGATGACACGGCATACAGCACTTCGCTAAAACCATGCGGGCCAGGGTTGAGCATGGCGCTACGTCCGGCGTCGGTCATCATCGCCAGCGCCGCGCCCATCAACACCAGCGTCGGGGTGACCAGAATCGCCAGCGCGGTCAGTTTCATCTCGCGCACGTCGATCTTTTTACCCAGATATTCCGGTGTGCGACCAATCATCAGCCCGGCAATAAACACCGCCAGCAGGACGAACAGCATCATGCCGTAAAGGCCAGAACCAACGCCGCCGAATACCACTTCACCAATTTGCATCAACCACATCGGCACCATGCCACCAAGAGCGGTAAACGAATCATGCATCGCAATCACCGCACCGCAGGAAGCTGCTGTAGTCACGACCGCAAACAGGCTACTGACCAGCACGCCGAAACGGCTCTCTTTACCTTCCATATTGATGCTGCTGTCTGCGCCGAGTGCCAGCAGATGCGGATTACCCTGAACTTCTGCCCACATCACCACGCCTACGCAGATGACAAAAATCACCGACATCGCCCACAGCAACATGCGCCCCTGGCGGCGCTCGCCCGCCACTTCGCCAAAGGCAAAACACAGCGCCGTTGGGATCAAGAAGATTGCCAGCATTTGCACGAAGTTGGTCAGTGCTGTTGGGTTTTCAAACGGATGCGACGAGTTGGCATTAAAGAAACCGCCGCCGTTAGTGCCGAGCATCTTGATCGCTTCCTGAGAAGCTACCGGTCCCATCGGTAACAGTTGTTGTACACCTTCAACGGTCGTCACCGGCTGATAGGGCAGAAAATTTTGCAGCGCACCTTGTTGAATAAAAAACAGTGCGATCAACAACGCCACAGGGGCTAACACCCATAACGTGATGCGTAGCAGATCGACCCAGGCATTGCCGAGCGTGCTCATGCTCTGGCGGGTAAATGCGCGGATGAGGGCAAAAATCACCGCAATCCCGCTGGCGGCAGAAAGAAAGTTTTGCACTGTTAAACCCGCCATCTGGCTGAAATAGCTCAACGTGGTTTCACCGCTATAAGATTGCCAGTTGGTATTCGTGACAAAGCTGACGGCGGTATTGAGCGCCAGATCCCACGACAGCCCCGGCAACTGCTGCGGATTAAGCGGCAGATAGTGCTGACCGAGCAACATAAAAAACAGCACCGCCAGCCCCAGCATGTTCAGGCAGAGAATGGCTGAGAGATATTGCTTCCAGTTCATCTCGCGACCAGAGACGCCAAGTGCGCGAAAGAGTACGCACTCAACGCCCGCCGTACCGGGAAGAGGAATATCATTAATCAGCCGCGCCAGCCCGCTGCTTAAAGGGCGCGCCAGCACCATCAGCACCAGTAAAAACGTGGCGATCAGTAAGAACCCTTGCGCAGCCATCAGAACGCCTCCGCATTGATCAGGGCATAAACCAAATAACCCAGTAATAAAAACACCAGCAATACGCCGGCTATCACGCCTGCACTCACAGTGCACCTCCAGTGGCCTAAAAGTGATACCGGAAGGGTAGAATTCTGGCTGCAAAGATTTCGCAAAAATCTGCGGGCGGGGTGTAAAAAAAGTATAAAAATGGCAAAAGCCATGATTTAACTAATGATTAGTATTAATTTAACTTTCATGTAACTTAATTACACGGTGAATGTAAATAAACCATCAATAAGCAAAAATAAGTGGTCGGATGAGTAGTAAAATTACACAAAAGGCGGTACTATTTTCATCAGATAAACAAATTCATTTTTCCGGTGCCATTCACCGGGTAGATACAAAAAGGGGGAGAAAAGTATGGAACTCTACAGAGAATATCCTGCATGGCTTATCTTTTTACGCCGTACTTATGCGGTTGCAGCGGGCGTTCTGGCGCTGCCTTTCATGCTTTTCTGGAAAGACCGCGCCCGCTTTTACAGCTACCTGCATCGCGTCTGGTCGAAAACCAGCGAGAAACCGGTGTGGATGGATCAGGCCGAAAAGGCAACTGGTGATTTTTATTGATTGCCTGCGCGTTTAAGCCAGCCTCGTATTAGGGGGCTGGTTTAGGGGTTTTGCATCAACGGATTCCTTGGCGTTGTTCATTTCATCACTGTTTTAGCATCAAGTTTCGATAATATCCTTTCAAAGGACAGCTCGGGATGCGCTCGCCTTCATTGTCGCTCAAAGCGACTATATCGTCAGAAATCTCCAGTTAGGTTGTATCCTCCATTACACACTTTCCTGAAACTTCAGGGTAAAGTGAGAAAGTCGCTATCACTTTTGCTCATTCCAGCATCTAAATAAATTCCGAATTTTGCTATTAATATCGCTACCGCAATAAAAGCAGGTAGTAAAGAGAGTAATATATACTTTATTGATATGTTAAGAATAATTTATTGTTAACATATCTAATGCGATAAGATGTGTTGCTGTTAATAAAAAGCTTCAAGAGTTATAGTTGATAATTAAAATACACCCGATATTTCATCTTTTTCTATGCAAGATACAGTTTTATTAGAGGCCATTTTTATATGGAGGCGGTAGCGTGTCTGTTACTAGTGATTTTATTTGCAAGGTGAATATATTGGGGTTGTTAAATACATAACGATGTGTCTGTTCCGGTCGTTGTAAACATGGATAATCACTTAATATTCTTAGTGTTTATGGCTGGAAAGGTAAAATTAGCAGCAAAGCGGCGATAGATATCACCTTCATGACTGAAAAATAAATCACAACCATTATTAAATATTTTATTCAAAGGGACTCTTTCCATTATGACGGAATATTATGTAAATGAAGCCGTTCTGTCTTTCGACGGCA
>NZ_PTRG01000030.1:0-3038 GCF_002965765.1 Escherichia sp. MOD1-EC6819
CTTCGGCGTTGTAAGGTTAAGCCTCACGGTTCATTAGTACCGGTTAGCTCAACGCATCGCTGCGCTTACACACCCGGCCTATCAACGTCGTCGTCTTCAACGTTCCTTCAGGACTCTCAAGGAGTCAGGGAGAACTCATCTCGGGGCAAGTTTCGTGCTTAGATGCTTTCAGCACTTATCTCTTCCGCATTTAGCTACCGGGCAGTGCCATTGGCATGACAACCCGAACACCAGTGATGCGTCCACTCCGGTCCTCTCGTACTAGGAGCAGCCCCCCTCAGTTCTCCAGCGCCCACGGCAGATAGGGACCGAACTGTCTCACGACGTTCTAAACCCAGCTCGCGTACCACTTTAAATGGCGAACAGCCATACCCTTGGGACCTACTTCAGCCCCAGGATGTGATGAGCCGACATCGAGGTGCCAAACACCGCCGTCGATATGAACTCTTGGGCGGTATCAGCCTGTTATCCCCGGAGTACCTTTTATCCGTTGAGCGATGGCCCTTCCATTCAGAACCACCGGATCACTATGACCTGCTTTCGCACCTGCTCGCGCCGTCACGCTCGCAGTCAAGCTGGCTTATGCCATTGCACTAACCTCCTGATGTCCGACCAGGATTAGCCAACCTTCGTGCTCCTCCGTTACTCTTTAGGAGGAGACCGCCCCAGTCAAACTACCCACCAGACACTGTCCGCAACCCGGATAACGGGTCCACGTTAGAACATCAAACATTAAAGGGTGGTATTTCAAGGTCGGCTCCACGCAGACTGGCGTCCACGCTTCAAAGCCTCCCACCTATCCTACACATCAAGGCTCAATGTTCAGTGTCAAGCTATAGTAAAGGTTCACGGGGTCTTTCCGTCTTGCCGCGGGTACACTGCATCTTCACAGCGAGTTCAATTTCACTGAGTCTCGGGTGGAGACAGCCTGGCCATCATTACGCCATTCGTGCAGGTCGGAACTTACCCGACAAGGAATTTCGCTACCTTAGGACCGTTATAGTTACGGCCGCCGTTTACCGGGGCTTCGATCAAGAGCTTCGCCTTGCGGCTGACCCCATCAATTAACCTTCCGGCACCGGGCAGGCGTCACACCGTATACGTCCACTTTCGTGTTTGCACAGTGCTGTGTTTTTAATAAACAGTTGCAGCCAGCTGGTATCTTCGACTGATTTCAGCTCCACGAGCAAGTCGCTTCACCTACATATCAGCGTGCCTTCTCCCGAAGTTACGGCACCATTTTGCCTAGTTCCTTCACCCGAGTTCTCTCAAGCGCCTTGGTATTCTCTACCTGACCACCTGTGTCGGTTTGGGGTACGATTTGATGTTACCTGATGCTTAGAGGCTTTTCCTGGAAGCAGGGCATTTGTTGCTTCAGCACCGTAGTGCCTCGTCATCACGCCTCAGCCTTGATTTTCCGGATTTGCCTGGAAAACCAGCCTACACGCTTAAACCGGGACAACCGTCGCCCGGCCAACATAGCCTTCTCCGTCCCCCCTTCGCAGTAACACCAAGTACAGGAATATTAACCTGTTTCCCATCGACTACGCCTTTCGGCCTCGCCTTAGGGGTCGACTCACCCTGCCCCGATTAACGTTGGACAGGAACCCTTGGTCTTCCGGCGAGCGGGCTTTTCACCCGCTTTATCGTTACTTATGTCAGCATTCGCACTTCTGATACCTCCAGCATGCCTCACAGCACACCTTCACAGGCTTACAGAACGCTCCCCTACCCAACAACACATAGTGTCGCTGCCGCAGCTTCGGTGCATGGTTTAGCCCCGTTACATCTTCCGCGCAGGCCGACTCGACCAGTGAGCTATTACGCTTTCTTTAAATGATGGCTGCTTCTAAGCCAACATCCTGGCTGTCTGGGCCTTCCCACATCGTTTCCCACTTAACCATGACTTTGGGACCTTAGCTGGCGGTCTGGGTTGTTTCCCTCTTCACGACGGACGTTAGCACCCGCCGTGTGTCTCCCGTGATAACATTCTCCGGTATTCGCAGTTTGCATCGGGTTGGTAAGTCGGGATGACCCCCTTGCCGAAACAGTGCTCTACCCCCGGAGATGAATTCACGAGGCGCTACCTAAATAGCTTTCGGGGAGAACCAGCTATCTCCCGGTTTGATTGGCCTTTCACCCCCAGCCACAAGTCATCCGCTAATTTTTCAACATTAGTCGGTTCGGTCCTCCAGTTAGTGTTACCCAACCTTCAACCTGCCCATGGCTAGATCACCGGGTTTCGGGTCTATACCCTGCAACTTAACGCCCAGTTAAGACTCGGTTTCCCTTCGGCTCCCCTATTCGGTTAACCTTGCTACAGAATATAAGTCGCTGACCCATTATACAAAAGGTACGCAGTCACCCCATAAAGAGGCTCCCACTGCTTGTACGTACACGGTTTCAGGTTCTTTTTCACTCCCCTCGCCGGGGTTCTTTTCGCCTTTCCCTCACGGTACTGGTTCACTATCGGTCAGTCAGGAGTATTTAGCCTTGGAGGATGGTCCCCCCATATTCAGACAGGATACCACGTGTCCCGCCCTACTCATCGAGCTCACAGTATGTGCATTTTTGTGTACGGGGCTGTCACCCTGTATCGCGCGCCTTTCCAGACGCTTCCACTAACACACACACTGATTCAGGCTCTGGGCTGCTCCCCGTTCGCTCGCCGCTACTGGGGGAATCTCGGTTGATTTCTTTTCCTCGGGGTACTTAGATGTTTCAGTTCCCCCGGTTCGCCTCATTAACCTATGGATTCAGTTAATGATAGTGTGACGAATCACACTGGGTTTCCCCATTCGGAAATCGCCGGTTATAACGGTTCATATCACCTTACCGACGCTTATCGCAGATTAGCACGTCCTTCATCGCCTCTGACTGCCAGGGCATCCACCGTGTACGCTTAGTCGCTTAACCTCACAACCCGAAGATGTTTCGTAAAACACCATCGTGTTGCGAAAATTTGAGAGACTCACGAATAATCTTTCGACTATTCAGTGTTTCAATTTTCAGCTTGATCCAGATTTTTAAAGAGCAAA
>NZ_PTRG01000031.1:0-2580 GCF_002965765.1 Escherichia sp. MOD1-EC6819
TTCTCCTTATTTATGTAAGGAGTATTTGATTATATATAAGCTGTGAAAAACAGTTTTGAGTAATAAGGAATTACTCAATTATTGAATATATAGTGCGAATTATTTAGTGCAAAAAACAACGTTATGTCATCTTTCCCTGGGGCTGCCCCCCTTAATCACCGCTCACCACAAGCAACTAATCAAGGTAGTTAATCATGGCTGAACACGATATTACGCCAGAAGTCACCATTTCCAAAACACAGCGCCGCTATAAAGTCGGCTATGTCAGAACCCGCCACCAGGAGCGCACAACAGGTATAGCCCGGTATTATTCACAACATCCCAGCCTGCACCTTAAGGGCGACTGGCTGAAGCGGGATTTGATACCGGGACGGGCGTCACGGTGAAGATCTCGGAAGGGTGCCTGATCCTGATCGCTGACTGCAACGAGGTGCAGGAACTGAGGAAGGAACTTTATCAGGTTAAACAGGTGGTTAAAGGAATGAAGGTCGGGATATCCGGTGTATTGAAAGAAGCGTAAAAATAAAAGCCGGGGAGATTTAATTCCTCACCCGGCTTTATTTTAGTCGCCTGGTTTTTCCCAATACTTTATTTTTTCCATTTCTCTTTCGATATCATCCATATCATCATCGCCTAGTTCGTTATTAAATTTCTCCGTTATAATCATTCTTATATGTGCAAGACGATGAGTTATTTTATTTCTATCAATAAATCCAGTGGTTTCTTTGCAATAAGCAATTTCATTATTAATCATATTATCATCACTTTGAGAATGATAATAATACCGGGCTATGTCTCTAAGAGAAATCAGCAAGTAATTAATTTCACTTAGAACAGACAATGCCTCCTCTCCAGTTAACATGATGTTTTTATTATCTTTATGCATATTATTTCCGTTTAGTGATTTTTGCATTATCAGAAAGAGTGATATCACCTTTTGCAGTCAATTCATCGGTGTGATATCGTGGATTAGGTACCCATTCAAGTTGTTCATTTGGAACATCAGTTTCAACATAATCACGTCCACGGCCCGGTTTTATTTGATATTTACTTTCAACTTCGACTTGACTTAATGGTTTTTTACTAGCCGGTTCAAGATACACTCTATTATTATCTTTTGCCAATATTTTACCTGTTTTACCAATCTCGGTTGAACCCTTACGATTAGTATAATGCCGCACACGAGTAGTTCCATTACAGAGCTCTTTTTTTAATCCGAGTGGATCACTATATTTCAGCGGATTAGGCGCATATTGGTAGAGGTTTAATCCGCCTCTTAGCCCTATCGGGTCAAATCGCGCAATCTAATCGAAGTCCGGATCGTACTATCAGTTTCGTCTATAAATCACTAAAACCATCACGTCATAGTTCATACGCTACCGCCGCCCCCTGATAAAGTAAGCTATCTGCACGAAGTTAATTTTACTATCTAATCAGCAGATTAAATATAAAAATATCATTTCCAAAACACAGCGCCACTGTACCGTGGGCTATCTGCCCAACCGCAGTGACACGCGGGTGATCAAAATCAGCGCCAAATGGCTGAGAGAAGCGGGATTTGAGATCGGCACGGGCGTTACCGTGAAGATCTCGGAAGGCTGCCTGATCCTGCTAGCGGATAACAACGAAGTACAGGAACTGCGCAGGGAACTTTATCAGGTTAAACAGGCAGTTAAGGGGATGCGTGACGGGATGTTTAGTGTGCTGAACGAACATTAAATAATAAAAAGCCGGGAAGATTTAATTTCTTACCCGGCGTTATTACTATTTAACTAATTTTTTTAAATAAATAACAACATCATGTTCTAACAAATTATTGAAGATATTATTAAAAGTACATAGATGCTCATATTCACTCTTTGTTATAACAAGATCATTCTCGCAGAGATAATCACATAATATTTCAAAAGCTAATGGCTCTTCCCCAAAATCGATGTAACTCAACGCATAATTCAGTTCATCTTCAGAAAGTCTGCCATGAAAATTTTCACCAAATTCTTTTAACTCTATACCAGTAGTAGTAGTCATCATTTTGCGCCCGGTAAAGGTGGAATCGGTCCACTATCAGGAAATGCAGTAACTATTCTTCCCTTGGCTGGTTGGAAAACTACTCGAATCCGTACTCCATCTCTGACTTCCCATGCCACCCAATTAGCAGCTTTTCCTGCTTTCGTTAATGCGCCTCCAGTTCCTTGCTGGGCATACCATTTAGTCGATGGTGAATTCACAATATCATCAACTTCGGAAATAATCTTTTTCGCATCCCATGATTGAGGAAAAGTCGTTTTACCTGGCTGACCTGGCCACATATGACCACCACTACCAGGACCATCACCATGAAGAATGTGTTGTTGCGCTTTTGGACCACAACCAAATAACCCCAGCGGATCGATCCATGACAACGGATTCGGCGCGTATTGGTAGAGATTTATTCCACCAAGCAACCCTATCGGATCCGGCTGCGTAAACCGCCCGACATCCGGATCATAGTACCTGTGCAGATTGTAGTGCAGCCCCGTTTCCCTGTCGAGGTACTGTCCCTGGTAGCGCAGGCTCTGCTCCACCCCGCCGTGATCCTTC
>NZ_PTRG01000032.1:0-2486 GCF_002965765.1 Escherichia sp. MOD1-EC6819
CGTTGCCGTCCCCGTCGAACAGCAGTTCATAGCAGAACGTCAGCCCGCGACGGTGGACCAGCAGGTATTCCATTTCGACCAGCCGCGCCAGGTGGATCTTAAGCTGCGTGTCGCCCCACTGCACCGCATCACGCAGTTGTTTACGGGTGAACAGCATCGCCTCACGCACCTGACCGCTGTCGCTCACCCATTGCTGGATCAGGGTTAACAGTTTCCGCGTCTGCGGCGGCATCTCGTCCAGGGTGCGTCCGAGTATTTCATGTGCCAGGCGGTTGGCCAGGGCGATGTCCTCCCGCGTCACCTCGATGTACTCCACCACCTGCCCGCGATGCTCCACGCGCTTGATCTCCCGCTGGTACTGGTGCAGCAGCGCGATCGCCTGGATCAGCGTCAGGTATTTCATGTGGTCGCGCCGGGTGCGGGTTTTGTCGCTCATGAACGTTAACTGTGAGGCGAACGGGTTCACCACATTGAGCGGGCGTAACAGCCGCTGCGCGTTCTGGTGAAGCGTCGTGATGTAACTTTTTTCATTCGCCGCCAGCAGGCCTTCCAGCGTCTGCGCGTGACGCTGCGCCACGTGGATAGCTTCCGTCTGTTCCCGCGATTCGTTCACCGTCAGCACCAGACAGCGGTTGAGTAACTCCTCGTCAACATCGATGGCGGTGGTGGTCAGCATCAGCATCACCGGGCCTTTCACCGTATACTGTTTGGTGACCAGGTTACCGCTGGCGTCATCCTTGCCCGTACTGGCGATGGTCAGTTCCCCGTCCGACTGCAACAGCTTGAGCGCGTAGGCCGCCTGGCGCACACCTTCTTCTTCCGCGATGGCGAGGATCTTATGTTGCAGGTTGGTTTCACCGAGATAGAACAGGCTCTGCCCGGTCATGGCGCTGTATTGCAGCCGTTCTTCCGGCGGGATCAGATTGAGCACCGCATCCATTAAGCTGGACTTACCCGCCGCGCTCGATGACTGGATCAGCACCGCCAGCGGCCTGTCCAGTTTGCGCGACACCGCCGCCAGATACGCCGCCGTCAGGTTGGTGGATTCACCCATCACACCACAGGCCGCCATGTCAGACGCGATGCGTGACGCAAGACACTCGTCGCGCAGCAGTTCCAGCGCCGCCTCCCGATCCTCCGGTGTCATCTCCGGCGCGGTGTTTTCCGGCTCCGGTGCGGCCTGCCAGTTCTCCAGCGCCAGCAGCACCTTACCCAGCGAACGGCGAAGATCGCCTTCAGCCAGCCCAAGCTCTGTGGCTGCGGCCCGCGCATAACCGCCTCGACTGCGGGCGCTCATCATGTCCACCGCATCCGCGAACACCACGCCGCTGTCCATGTCCAGCACCTGCGCGTTAACTTTCATTGCCGCCGCACTGGTTTTGCGGCTTACGCCCCTGATAGTCCAGCGTTCGCCCGGTAAGGCTACCACCAGTTCGCCATCGGCCAGGGTTTCCACGCTGACGCCCGGTGCAGGGGCGGCGGCTGCGGGTAAGGCCGCAACCCCGGCAGCTAATGAAGTGAGGTGTGCAGGCTCCGCGCTGGCCTGCGGCGCGATACTCTCCGCATCGGCCAGGTCACTCATGGACACCGCGCCATCCAGTAGCAGACTGAACGCCTGTTCAGGCTCCGCCACCTGGCACAGATAGCCGTTCGCATCCATGCCCGCCGGGAACAGTACACGGAACGTGGCGATCCCGTCAGCGGCTAAGGAAGAAGCCAGTTTCACCGCCGCCTCATTGCCCGCCGGATCGTTGTCGTAGGCGATCAGTACCTGTTTAATGCCGTGGTTTCTGAACGCCTGATGCATCTCATCGGTGAAGCCATTCACCCCGTAAGCCGCCGTGACGTTACGAACTCCGGCGACCCAGAACGACATGGCATCGAGAAGAGACTCGCACAAGATAACCGACGATGACCCGATCAGCGCCTGCTCATTCCACACGCCGCCGTGAGCGCCAGGAAGGTACAGATGCAGCGGCGTCCCCTTACGCAGATCGCCGCCGATCTTGCGCCCGTACATCTCACGGATCTGCCCGTTCAGATCCATCACCGGCACAACCAGCGACCCTGTAAAATGCTCATGCCCGGACTCACGCAGCACTCCCGTCGCCTTAAGCCGGGCGCGGATCTTCTCGCCCGCCCGTGATTTAACGCCGGGCAGACGGTAAGGCAACGTGCGGTTGGCGAAGCCGGGTTTAAAGGCGGCGACCAGTTCAGGATGGTTAAGGCGGCGCTTTTCCAGATACGCCACCGCTTCCGGCGCGTTCAGCAGCGTGTGATGGTAGAACTCCACCACACGGGAGAGCAGTTGCTGACGGCCCGCTTCATCTTCCGCGAAGATTTCCGGCTCATCTTTGGCAACCAGCGGCACCACGGCGGGATTGTCGCCCAGCTCCGCTTTCAGGCGTTCCGCCGCCTTACGCAGGCTGAGTTTTTCCGTCTGCATCACCCAGTCCAGCACCGAACCGCCCGCGTTACAGCCGAAG
>NZ_PTRG01000033.1:0-2486 GCF_002965765.1 Escherichia sp. MOD1-EC6819
CGTTGCCGTCCCCGTCGAACAGCAGTTCATAGCAGAACGTCAGCCCGCGACGGTGGACCAGCAGGTATTCCATTTCGACCAGCCGCGCCAGGTGGATCTTAAGCTGCGTGTCGCCCCACTGCACCGCGTCACGCAGTTGTTTACGGGTGAACAGTATCGCCTCACGCACCTGACCGCTGTCGCTCACCCATTGCTGGATCAGGGTTAACAGTTTCCGCGTCTGCGGCGGCATCTCGTCCAGGGTGCGCCCGAGTATTTCATGTGCCAGGCGGTTCGCCAGGGCGATGTCCTCCCGCGTCACCTCGATGTACTCCACCACCTGCCCGCGATGCTCCACGCGCTTGATCTCCCGCTGGTACTGGTGCAGCAGCGTGATGCTCTGGATCAGCGTCAGGTATTTCATATGGTCGCGCCGGGTGCGCGTCTTGTTGCTCATGAAGGTCAGTTGTGACGCGAACGGGTTCACCACGTTGAGCGGGCGTAACAGCCGCTGCGCGTTCTGGTGAAGCTGAGTGATGTAACTTTTTTCATTCGCCGCCAGCAGGCCTTCCAGCGTCTGCGCGTAACGCTGCGCCGCGTGGATGGCCTCCGTCTGCTCCCGCGACTCGTTCACCGTCAGCACCAGGCAGCGGTTTAACAGTTCTTCATCGACGTCGATCGCCGTGGTGGTCAGCATCAGCATCACCGGGCCTTTCACCGTGTACTGTTTGGTGACCAGGTTGCCGCTGGCGTCGTCCTTGCCCGTACTGGCGATGGTCAGTTCCCCGTCTGATTGCAACAGTTTCAGCGCATACGCCGCCTGGCGCACACCTTCTTCTTCTGCGATGGCGAGGATCTTGTGTTGCAGGTTGGTTTCGCCGAGGTAGAACAGGCTCTGCCCGGTCATGGCGCTGTATTGCAGCCGTTCCTCTGGCGGGATCAGATTGAGCACCGCATCCATTAAGCTGGACTTACCCGCCGCGCTCGACGACTGGATGAGAACGGCAAGCGGGCGCTCCAGTTTGCGTGACACCGCCGCCAGATACGCCGCCGTCAGGTTGGTGGACTCACCCACCACGCCACACGCCGCCATATCAGAAGCGATGCGCCCGGCAAGACACTCGTCGCGCAGCAGATCCAGCGCCGCCTCCCGATCTTCCGGCGTCATCTCCGGGGCGACGCTCTCCGGCTCCGGTGCCGCCTGCCAGTGCTCCAGCGCCAGCAGCACCTTACCCAGCGAACGGCGCAGGTCGCCTTCGGCAAGCCCAAGCTCTGCCGCTGCGGCCCGCGCATAACCGGAACGGCTGCGGGCGCTCATCATATCCACCGCATCAGCGAACACCACGCCGCTGTTGGTGTCCAGCACCTGCGCATTGACCTTCATCGCGGCGACGTTCGGTTTGCGGCTTACGCCCCTGATAGTCCAGCGTTCGCCGGGTAAGGCTACCATCAGTTCGCCATCGGCCAGGGTTTCCACGCTGACGCCCGGTGCAGGCGCGGCGGCTGCGGGTAAGACCGCAACCCCGGCAGCTAATGAAGTCAGGTGTGCAGGCTCCGCGCTGGCCTGCGGCGCGATACTCTCCGCATCGGCCAGGTCACTCATGGGCACCGCGCCATCCAGCAACAGACTGAACGCCTGTTCCGGCTCTGCCACACTGCACAGATAACCGTTCGCATCCATGCCCGCCGGGAACAGTACGCGGAACGTGGCGATCCCGGAAGCGGCTAAGGAAGAAGCCAGTTTCACCGCCGCCTCATTGCCCGCCGGATCGTTGTCGTAGGCGATCAGTACCTGCCTGACGCCGTGTGCCAGCAGTGCGGCCCGCATCTCACCGGTGAAGCCGTTCACCCCGTAAGCCGCCGTGACGTTACGGACCCCGGCGACCCAGAACGACATGGCATCGAGAAGCGATTCGCACAGGACAACCGTTGATGAACCGATCAGCGCCTGCTCATTCCACACGCCGCCGTGAGCGCCGGGAAGGTACAGATGCAGTGGCGTTCCCTTACGCAGATCGCCGCCGATCTTGCGCCCGTACATCTCGCGGATCTGCCCGTTCAGATCCATCACCGGCACAACCAGCGACCCGGTGAAGTGCTCATGCCCGGACTCACGCAGCACACCCACCCCCTTAAGCCGGGCGCGGATCTTCTCGCCTGCCCGTGACTTAACCGCTGGCTGGCGATAAGGCAGCGTGCGGTTGGCGAAGCCGGGTTTAAAGGCGGCGACCAGTTCAGGATGATTAAGGCGGCGCTTTTCCAGATACGCCACCGCTTCCGGCGCGTTCAGCAGCGTGTGATGGTAGAACTCCACCACACGGGAGAGCAGTTGCTGACGGCCCGCTTCATCTTCCGTGAAGATTTCCGGCTCATCTTTGGTAACCAGCGGCACCACGGCGGGATTGTCGCCCAGCTCCGCTTTCAGGCGTTCCGCCGCCTTACGCAGGCTGAGTTTTTCCGTCTGCATCACCCAGTCCAGCACCGAACCGCCCGCGTTACAGCCGAAG
>NZ_PTRG01000034.1:0-2019 GCF_002965765.1 Escherichia sp. MOD1-EC6819
TTACCAGTCGGCGTAAGGTATCAGCGGCTGCGGCGGTAAATCCATGTCGCCCTGCCATCCGGCGGCGGAATACCGCACGTAGAGCAGGAAATGGCTTGGCGCATAATCTTTCGCCTGCTGGATATCGATTGCCGTGCCGACAAACCAGTTGGACGTGACCCGACGCTCAAGTAACGCCCGCGCCGTGTAGCCAAAGCCCTGACTGCTGCCGCCGTCGTTGGTCTGGCTGGCGGCATCCTCTTTCCAGTCCGTCGGGATCAGGTTCATCAGCGGATAACGCGGCATGGTTTTGGTGCGCGAATGCGACCACGAGCCAGACGCGCCCAGCTCCCATGACCAGTTTTCCGTCCGCTCACGCCACATCACCGGTATGGCAAACGACAGGTATTCCTGCGGGCTGTAATAACCGCCCTGACCGAGTGAGTACCCACTCAGGTCTTTGTCGTAATGCCAGATCATATTGTTCAGGCCAATGGTCACACGGCGATTATTCTGGTTGATGACCTTATAGTAATAGCCCGTCATCCAGCGCACGCGCCAGTTATCTTCGACATTTTTGCCGGTTAACTGGTCGCCGCTAAGGGATGCCCAGACGCCGTTCGCTTCACCTTTATCGTAGCTCAGACTCAGTCCCACGCCATCGGCACGCACACCGCCCCATTTTTTCCCGGTATTGCCCGGAGAGTCTTTCTGCCCGCCAAAGGCCAGTAACGAACTGGAGATGGGGCGCCGATGGGCGTTAACGGTGTAACCAAGCGGCCCGATATCGTCGCTGTAACTGATGCCACCGACCACATCCACCACGTTGAAGCCCATCGGTGTGGTGCCGATATCCCAGCTCCAGACGTCATTTCGCCAGCCGACCGCCACGCTGGCGCCGGAATCCGACTGGCTGCGGTTGCCGCTACAGTCCTGCAACGTACAGGTGCCCCAGTTGTTATCCCATTTACCCTCAGCGTCGGCGGAAAAACTGCCGACGTTCATATTGACGAAATCACTGCGAAAGAACATCCGTCCGTCAGAATACGGTGCATCCACCTGCAACATGGTGGTGTGCGCTTTCAGGTCGGAGTAACCACCGGTGCCGCTCGATCCCCAGTAGTCGTGCTCCAGGGTGACGTTAAGATCCTGCTGGCGATAGAGATCCGCCGCATCGCTGCGCACGCCGCGCTTCAGCCAGTCGTCCTTCTCATCGTTACGGGTCAGACGGGTAAAGGTGTCGTTATCCTGCGGACGCGTCGTGGTCACACCGGATGCGACCATCGCGTCTTTGTAGGTTTCCAGCGCCTGCTCCGGATCGCCCGCCTGCGCTTCAAACCCTGCACCATCACGCAGTACCATCGCACTTTCCATCGACGGCGGCTGAGATTTTGCCTGCGGGATCAGCTTGTTAAACGTCTGCTGCGCCGCTGCGGTATCGCCAAGCTGCGCCTGTACCAGCGCCACGCGCCGCTGTGTATTCAGTGAGGTATTGTCGGTGGCGGGCAGTTTCGCCAGCTGGCTGCGTGCCGCCACTTTGTCACCGGCGGCGATATCCACTTCCGTCAGGCCAAGAATGGCATCAACGTTAGCTGGCTCCCGCGTCAGGACATTCTGATACGCCGCGCGGGCGGCGGTGTCATCACGTCGCTGCTGTGCCCAGTCGGCCAGGGTGAGGTCAATGCGCGTGGACGGTGGCTGTTGGCGCAGCATCGCTTCCGCTTCTGCCTCTTTACCGCTTTCACGCAGGCGGCTGGCGGTTTCCAGTACCTGATCGCTTTGCAGGCGGTTTGCCAGTTCCTGAATATTGCTGTTCCACTGCGCGCGCGGCAGGCTGTTGATATGCGCCAGCGCGGCTCTGTCCTGGTCGTGACCGGAAAGATACAGTCCGTAAGCGTAAACCTGCTCCGGATCGTTCGGCTTCTGTTGCGCCAGATTGCGCATTAACGTATCGGCCTGGCTGCGTTGTCCGGCCTGCCAGAGATCCTGCGAAAGCCGGTAAGTAATCCACACACTGCCGGGATCGAGCGCCAGTCGCTG
>NZ_PTRG01000035.1:0-1634 GCF_002965765.1 Escherichia sp. MOD1-EC6819
GACGATAAATGAATACCAAGTCTCAAGAGTGAACACGTAATTCATTACGAAGTTTAATTCTTTGAGCATCAAACTTTTAAATTGAAGAGTTTGATCATGGCTCAGATTGAACGCTGGCGGCAGGCCTAACACATGCAAGTCGAACGGTAACAGGAAACAGCTTGCTGTTTCGCTGACGAGTGGCGGACGGGTGAGTAATGTCTGGGAAACTGCCCGATGGAGGGGGATAACTACTGGAAACGGTAGCTAATACCGCATAACGTCGCAAGACCAAAGAGGGGGACCTTCGGGCCTCTTGCCATCGGATGTGCCCAGATGGGATTAGCTAGTAGGTGGGGTAACGGCTCACCTAGGCGACGATCCCTAGCTGGTCTGAGAGGATGACCAGCCACACTGGAACTGAGACACGGTCCAGACTCCTACGGGAGGCAGCAGTGGGGAATATTGCACAATGGGCGCAAGCCTGATGCAGCCATGCCGCGTGTATGAAGAAGGCCTTCGGGTTGTAAAGTACTTTCAGCGGGGAGGAAGGGAGTAAAGTTAATACCTTTGCTCATTGACGTTACCCGCAGAAGAAGCACCGGCTAACTCCGTGCCAGCAGCCGCGGTAATACGGAGGGTGCAAGCGTTAATCGGAATTACTGGGCGTAAAGCGCACGCAGGCGGTCTGTTAAGTCAGATGTGAAATCCCCGGGCTCAACCTGGGAACTGCATCTGATACTGGCAGGCTTGAGTCTCGTAGAGGGGGGTAGAATTCCAGGTGTAGCGGTGAAATGCGTAGAGATCTGGAGGAATACCGGTGGCGAAGGCGGCCCCCTGGACGAAGACTGACGCTCAGGTGCGAAAGCGTGGGGAGCAAACAGGATTAGATACCCTGGTAGTCCACGCCGTAAACGATGTCGACTTGGAGGTTGTGCCCTTGAGGCGTGGCTTCCGGAGCTAACGCGTTAAGTCGACCGCCTGGGGAGTACGGCCGCAAGGTTAAAACTCAAATGAATTGACGGGGGCCCGCACAAGCGGTGGAGCATGTGGTTTAATTCGATGCAACGCGAAGAACCTTACCTGGTCTTGACATCCACAGAACTTTCCAGAGATGGATTGGTGCCTTCGGGAACTGTGAGACAGGTGCTGCATGGCTGTCGTCAGCTCGTGTTGTGAAATGTTGGGTTAAGTCCCGCAACGAGCGCAACCCTTATCCTTTGTTGCCAGCGGTCCGGCCGGGAACTCAAAGGAGACTGCCAGTGATAAACTGGAGGAAGGTGGGGATGACGTCAAGTCATCATGGCCCTTACGACCAGGGCTACACACGTGCTACAATGGCGCATACAAAGAGAAGCGACCTCGCGAGAGCAAGCGGACCTCATAAAGTGCGTCGTAGTCCGGATTGGAGTCTGCAACTCGACTCCATGAAGTCGGAATCGCTAGTAATCGTGGATCAGAATGCCACGGTGAATACGTTCCCGGGCCTTGTACACACCGCCCGTCACACCATGGGAGTGGGTTGCAAAAGAAGTAGGTAGCTTAACCTTCGGGAGGGCGCTTACCACTTTGTGATTCATGACTGGGGTGAAGTCGTAACAAGGTAACCGTAGGGGAACCTGCGGTTGGATCACCTCCTTACCTTAAAGAAGCGT
>NZ_PTRG01000036.1:0-1452 GCF_002965765.1 Escherichia sp. MOD1-EC6819
AGAAGGATCACGGCGGGGTGGAGCAGAGCCTGCGCTACCAGGGACAGTACCTCGACAGGGAAACGGGGCTGCACTACAATCTGCACAGGTACTATGATCCGGATGTCGGGCGGTTTACGCAGCCGGACCCGATAGGGTTGGCGGGTGGGCTAAACTTATACCAATACGCGCCGAATCCGCTGGGGTGGATTGACCCGTTAGGACTTAAATGCTGGAGTTCGGCCAGACGTGATTACTGGAAAGCAGAAGCTAAAGCAGCGCCAAAAGGCATGTATTCATCCGTGAATATGTTAAGAATGCGTTTTGGTCTTGCTCCAAGAATTCGAGTTAAAGAATTCCATTTTAAAACAGGTACAGAAAGAATAAGAAACGTATCGCTAGAACTAAACCATCGTCATTGGCCTCAACGCGATGGTAAGCATGTTGATATTCCATATAACCTTGAGAAAGTGACGCCCTGGGAACATGCAGCTAAAGATCCCTATAGACATCCAGGTAGTACGTTACTTGAAATACTACAAGACATTGGAAACTATAAGGGGTTTTAAAATGAGACTGGCTGAATTTATGCAATCTGATATTTATGTTGATTTTCTTAATGACTTGGATAAGTCTCTTTCAGAAAAGATAGATAGAAAATCAAAGGTTTATGATGTTGTTGTTAACCTTATGGAAAAATGGTTGGAATATGCCTCGATGTCTTTTGATGATTTGCATTGGGTTATATCAAATTGCAGGTCAGATTCAATAAGTTACATTGTAAAAAAACAAGTTACTTATACAGAGGCTAATGGTGGGAAAGATAATATCATCAATCAAGCGCCTAAGATAAACTTCCCTATTGGTCATCTGATAGAGTATTATTTATTATCGAAAAGACCGAACGATTTGCTTGATTATGTGACAAAAATTCGGATTCCCGGTTCTAAGAAATATGTAAAGGAAATTGGGAAAATATTTTCTGAAATAAAATATTCATAATTTAAATGGCCGGGGAGAAAATCAAATCTCCCCGGCTTTTTTATTTAATTATCTTTCAGCACTTCCCACATCCCGCTTTTTATTCCCTTCACCACCCGTTTAACCTGATAAAGTTCCTCCCGCAGTTCCTGTACCTCGTCACTGTCAGCGATGATGGTCAGGCACCCCTCCGAAATCTTCACCGTCACACCCCGCCCGGTATCAAATCCGGCTTCTTTCAGCCAGTCGCCCTTGAGGTGCAGGCTGGGGTGTTGTGAATAATACCGGGCTATACCGGTTGTGCGGTCCTGGTGGCGGGCTCTGACATAGCCGACTTTATAGCGGCGCTGTGTTTTGGAAATGACGACTTCTGGCGTAATATCGTGTTCAGCCATGATTAACTACTCCTGTTAGTTGCTTGTGGTGAGCGGTGGTTAAGGGTTGCCGCCCTTAGTCACCGCGTTATTTATCAGTCAGTTACGCGCCTGAACA
>NZ_PTRG01000037.1:0-1447 GCF_002965765.1 Escherichia sp. MOD1-EC6819
GAACCGCGATTTGAGCGCGATGGCTTATTGATTGAAGGACAGAGGACAAATTATCTGAGGAACTCAAATAAACCAGACTCATGGACTGTTCATTCCGCACTGAATAAAACATTTGGCACTGATAAACAGGGGTTCAATTATGCCACGGTGACACCCACGGAAAGTATAGTGGGAACAACAGGTGGCTATACTGTGCATGGTGTGGTTGCAGCAGACAGATTCCCGCTGGCAAGTGGTGAATGTTTCACTTTTTCGTGCCGGGTTAAAGGCGCTAAAGCACGATGCAGGTTAAGAGTTTCAGTTATTATTGGTGGAACAGATACATTCTCTGCTGACCCTTATCTTGATCTGGATACCCGGATCGCAACAGTAAGCGGTAATACATCCCTTATAACAGCCAAAGCTGAACAACAGGGCGAGTGGACCTACTATGAGGCCACTTATACAGCTAATACGGACATTGATACCGTTAACTGTGCTTTTTATATGACAAATAAAATAAGTAATGAGCCATTCTATGATGACTCAACATTAACCATGACGACGCCGCAAATTGAACTGGGCAATACGGCATCGTCATTTATTGTAACTACAATGCCAACAACACGCGCAAGTGATGTGGTTACTATCCCCTCGGCGAATAACCTGTCAACACGGCCTTTTACAGTATTGTGCGAAGTAAGGAGGAACTGGAGTACACCGCCCAATGTTGCGCCAAGGATATTTGATGTTGGAGGGCACAGTATTGATGATAATTATTTATCGCTGGGGTTTGTTTCAACAGGAAAGATAAGCGCCAACGTAGGAATGGTTCAGCCACAAATTTCCTCAGATGGAGAAAGGTTCATTGTGGGTGTGAGAGCTAAATCTGATTTATCAGTAAATGCAATATGCAGTGGTAATTATACAACAAACCTTAATGGTAAAATATTTGGAGTTACAGCAACATCGTACCGGTTTGGTGGGCAGACCGCAGCAGGAACGCGTCATTTGTTTGGACACATCAGAAATTTCAGAGTCTGGTTTAAAGAATTAAATGACAGGCAAATCAAGGAGGCAGTATGAAAGATTTAACTTTGAAATTTCCTGGTAACAGAGAGTTTAAATCCTTCCTGTCATCTCTTGACTGGGAGGAAGATGAAGACCTCCAGAATAAACTGTTAGTCGATGAAATTGGTTTCACCTACACAGAAACAGGGGTAACTGAAGAGGGAGAACCTGTCTGTATCCGGAATAACGGTTATTTTGTCAACATTCGCATTCTTGATGACTTGTTTGATGTTTCTGTATTCTCTGATTATGTCGTGGAGCTGGAAACACCGCTTCGGGAATGGAGCTGAAAGGAGGAAATAATGGATATAAGCCCCTTACTTCATGCACTTTGTGCTGTGGCTGCGCAGATACTGGTTGGTCTTTTTACCGGAAACTGGGCTTACGGAGCGATAGC
>NZ_PTRG01000038.1:0-968 GCF_002965765.1 Escherichia sp. MOD1-EC6819
GGGATGGCAATGAAATGGCGTTGGCGCAAACGAATGGAAGCCGCAGGTAAACCGACCGATAAACCCAACCTGGTGTGCGGGCCGGTGCAAATCTGCTGGCATAAATTTGCCCGCTACTGGGATGTGGAACTGCGCGAGATCCCTATGCGCCCCGGTCAGTTGTTCATGGATCCGAAACGCATGATTGAAGCCTGCGACGAAAACACCATCGGCGTGGTGCCGACTTTTGGTGTGACCTACACCGGTAACTATGAGTTCCCGCAACCGCTGCACGATGCGCTGGATAAATTCCAGGCCGACACTGGTATCGACATCGACATGCACATCGACGCCGCCAGCGGTGGCTTCCTGGCACCGTTCGTGGCTCCGGATATTGTCTGGGACTTCCGCCTGCCGCGCGTGAAATCGATCAGTGCTTCAGGCCATAAATTCGGTCTGGCTCCGCTGGGCTGCGGCTGGGTTATCTGGCGTGATGAAGAAGCACTGCCGAAAGAACTGGTGTTCAACGTTGACTATCTTGGCGGGCAAATCGGGACTTTCGCCATCAACTTCTCTCGCCCTGCCGGTCAGGTGATTGCGCAATACTATGAATTCCTGCGCCTTGGTCGCGAAGGCTACACCAAAGTACAAAACGCCTCTTATCAGGTCGCCACTTACCTGGCGGATGAAATCGCTAAACTGGGACCGTATGAGTTCATCTGTACAGGTCGCCCGGACGAAGGTATCCCAGCGGTCTGCTTCAAACTGAAAGACGGCGAAGATCCGGGATACACCCTGTATGACCTCTCTGAACGTCTGCGTCTGCGCGGCTGGCAGGTTCCGGCCTTTACCCTCGGCGGTGAAGCCACCGACATTGTGGTGATGCGTATTATGTGCCGTCGTGGTTTCGAAATGGACTTCGCTGAACTGTTGCTGGAAGACTACAAAGCCTCCCTGAAATATCTCAGCGATCACCCGAAACTGCAGGG
>NZ_PTRG01000039.1:0-941 GCF_002965765.1 Escherichia sp. MOD1-EC6819
GACTTCTGGCGTAATATCGTGTTCAGCCATGATTAACTACTCCTGTTAGTTGCTTGTGGTGAGCGGTGGTTAAGGGTTGCCGCCCTTAGTCACCGCGTTATTTATCAGTCAGTTACGCGCCTGAACAATCAGGGCCTGTAACATCTCCGAAATCATCTTCTGCTTTGCCTTCGGCAGGCTGTCGATCTCTTCAATAAGCTGCTGCCATTTTGGCGCGGGGCCACGCTTACGGGCGATCTTCTCCGGTTCTTCGCCAAGCAAATCCTCCAGAGAAACCGCTAACAGTCTTGCCACTGCTGGGAGTATGGATATCTGTATCCGCCGCCTTCCGGCTTCCCAGGCCTGTACGGCCTGCTGGGAGACGTTCAGCGCCTGTGCAACCTGCGTCTGCGTCATCCCTGCATCCTTCCTCAGCGCGGTGATCCGCCTGCCCAGTTCCGTAATAAATACCTGTTCTTCGTTGCTTATTGGTGCGGCCATAGTCGTTTTACCTGAAATCCTTTGAGACCTGATGACCATAATCTACTCCATGTTTTACATTTAACTGTTGTAAATACTACTAGCTGATGTATATACTTGTCGAGTTATTTTTATACAAACCCTATTGACAGGTTTTTACAGGAGTTCCCGTTATGGCCCGCATCCCGGAAGCAGAGTTGCAGCACCTGAAAGCCGCCGTCTCCTTAGTCGCCGTGGTTCAGGCGCAGGGGCGACAACTGGTTAAGAAAGGGAAAGACTTCACCACGCTGTGCCCGTTCCATGACGAGAAAACGCCGTCCTGTGTGATCTCGCCGGAGAAAAACCTGTATCACTGCTTCGGCTGTAACGCGGGCGGTTCGGTGCTGGACTGGGTGATGCAGACGGAAAAACTCAGCCTGCGTAAGGCGGCGGAACGCCTGAAAGCGGAGCTGGGCGACAATCCCGCCGTGGTGCCGCTGGTT